>DTRN01000001.1 GCA_012965905.1 Nitrospirales bacterium
CTCCTGCAGTTCAGGAATAGACGCACAGCCGCAGTAGCCCATTCCGGATCTGAGCCCACCAACCAGTTGGTAGACCACGGCAGCAAGCGAACCCCTGTATGGGACGCGACCTTCGATCCCTTCCGGAACAAGCTTTGACGCTTCTTGATCCTTCTGAAAATAGCGATCGCGTCCTCCGCGTTCCATCACCGTGAGGGAGCCCATGCCGCGATACGTTTTGTACGATCGTCCTTGAAAGAGGACCAACTCGCCCGGGCTTTCTTCTGTTCCGGCGAAGAGGCTTCCCAGCATGATCGAGCTTGCGCCTGCGGCAAGTGCTTTGGTCATATCGCCGGAGTGTTTGATGCCTCCATCGGCGATAATGGGAATGCCGTGTTTCTTTCCTTCCGCTGCACAATTGGCAATGGCGGTCAATTGTGGCACACCGACGCCAGCGACAATCCGGGTGGTGCATATCGATCCTGGTCCTACACCCACTTTTACACCATCAGCCCCAGCATCTATCATGGCCTTGGTGGCTTCGGCGGTGGCGACATTGCCTCCCACAACCTGAAGATCAGGGTGTGTTTTTTTCACCATGCGCACCGTATCCAAAACCGATTGTGCATGGCCGTGCGCAGTATCAATGACGACGAGATCCACTCCAGCCTTGATGAGGCCTGGCGTTCGTCTCTCGGCGTCTTCTCCAATCCCGACGGCAGCGCCGACTCGAAGACGTCCAAGGGAATCCTTGAACGCATTGGGGTATTTGATTCGTTTTTGAATGTCCTTGATGGTGATGAGGCCCTTCAGTTCAAAGTTGTCATCAACCACGAGGAGCTTTTCAATGCGATGTTCGTGAAGGATGTCCTGGGCTTTTTCAAGTGTGGTTCCGACCGGGGCGGTAAGCAGGTTGGATCTCGTCATCGCCTGAGCAACCGGCAACTCCATTCTGGTTTCGAAGCGGAGATCGCGGTTGGTCAGAATCCCGACGAGCTTTTTGCCTTCGGTAATGGGAACCCCGGAAATGGAATAGGTCTCCATGACGGCGAGGGCTTCTCGGATGGTTTGCGTCGGTGAGATGGTAATCGGGTCGGTGATCATGCCACTCTCCGACTTCTTGACCATATCAACGGCGTTGGCCTGCTCTGCGGGACTCATCATGCGATGAATAATCCCCAGACCGCCTTCACGGGCCATGGCGATGGCAAGGCGGGATTCCGTCACCGTGTCCATGGCGGCGCTGACGACAGGAATATTGATCTGTAATTCGCGGGTCAAAAATGTTTTGGTGTCGGCGTCGGAGGGAACAATGGACGATGCGGCAGGAATCAGCGAGACATCGTCGAAAGTGAGGCCAGCTTGTATCGAGTCAGAAAGCACAAACACTCCACGATGTCAGCGTTTTTGATAATCTCTCAAACTAACATAGGGCTAGAACATGGTCAAGGTTGGGCGATGCCCACGACAGACCAAGAACGCCGTGACGACCTTTTTCAACAGCCCTTGCGAGCTTTCTTGACAGGGTCTAGACCCTATGATAGCGTCGCTATTCCGCTCAAAAAGGGAATTTGAACATGCAGAAACGTTACCTGTTTGCCCCAGGGCCAACGCAAGTGCCTCCAGAGATATTGTTGGCCATGGCAAGCCCGATTATTCATCACCGGGCTCCC
>DTRN01000002.1 GCA_012965905.1 Nitrospirales bacterium
AGCTTCCCAGGTGACAGAGAACGCGTCCGATCCCAATCTGCTCAATGGGCACTGAATATGCTGAGACAGGCACTTTGAATACACGACTGCGATTGTGGCTGATTCTCCGCTAGGAAAAGGTCTTTTTCAGCTCTCCCAAAACTGCACAGTAGATTCCGTGGCAGAATTCATACACGGCGGCATCGTTTTGATCCCAGCTTGATGACCATTCGACGAATGTGGTGTCATCATCCGTAATCGGGATGGCATGCACGACCCCGATATAATTCTTTACTTCATTCTTTGACACCGGCGACGGACCGTCATCGATGCTGTACTTGAGTGTACGATCAACTTCACTGAGTTCAACCAACGTTTCGTGAAATGCATCGTTGATGATACGACGCGCCCCAACTTGATCTGCATTGAGATCCCCTACTGGCGTGCATGACGTGACGACTCCAGACGCCCAGGAAAGATCGTGGAAATTTCTGAGAGCGCCCCACACTTTCTCAACTGGTGCATTGATGACGACTGATTGGTACGTTTTCCCCATTTTACTGTTCCTCCATAACAAACACCTCTACTTCAAATCGACAATGGTGACGCCATCGCCGCCTTCATTTCGGTCCCCAGGCCGAAACCCCTCAACATAGGGTGATTCCTTGAGGTAATCCCGCAATACCTGTTTGAGCTTTCCTGTCCCATGCCCATGAATCACACGAACAAGCGATGCATTGGTCAACGATGCCTGGTCAAGAAAGTTGGTCATTTCATATAAGGCATCATCCGCATACTTCCCTCGCACATCGAGAACTTCTTCCCCAAGGTCCATCGCGACACGCGAAGAGGTGTTGCGTGGCATCGTAGAAGGATCCGTGGCTCGTTCAATAGAGGCCTCTTTCACTCGTCCGCCAAGTTGATCGACGTCGACCGAGAGTTCACGTTCCCCGATTCGAACGCGCACCCGACGATTCGACTGCGGAGGTTCACATAGTATTCCCACCACGCCAAGCGGTGTGATGTCCACGTGGTCGCCGGCCTGAAGTTGATCGAGTGGAACACGGGAATCCAGGTCCGAAAGGCGCTCTGTAGTCTCACGCTCGATTGCGGCAAGCTGTTGCTTCGCTGTTTTAATTACTGCTGAAGACTTTTCTTTTTTCGTTTCCTCAAGAAGCTGATGTATCCTCCGCTTTGCCATCGCGAATTCTTCGACGACTTTTCTACGCGCGTCTTTTTTCAACTCGCGTTCAGCCTGTTGGATCTGTTCTGTCGTTTCCCGTTGCGCGTCTGCCGAACGCTCACTCTCTTCTCGCGCTACCTGCGCACGCCTCAGTTCCTCTTCTAGACGGCGCTGTCGTTGCTGGAGTTCATCCACAATCCGCGTCATCTTCTGTTCGTCTTCGCTTGTCGTGCCCTGTTTTGCTCTATCCAAGGCATCTTCTAATAACGTCTCATCCATACCTAGTCGCCCGGCGATATCAATCGCCGAGCTCCCACCTGGCATCCCAAACAGGACGCGGTAAGTCGGAGAAAGGGTCGACACATCAAATTCCGCACTGGCATTGAGAAACCCTGGTCGTGATTGTGCGAGCACCTTGAGCCTCGGATAGTGCGTGGTGACAACGACTTTCATCTTCTGCTCGGTAAGACGCAGCAACAACGCCTCAGCGAGAGCGGCCCCTTCCGTTGGATCGGTCGAGGTGACAGGCTCATCCAGTAAGACGAGTGCGCCGGGCGCTGCGTGCCGAAGCAGCCCGATCATCTGTGTGATGTGAGCTGAAAAGCTCGAGAGATCACGGCTGAGATCCTGTGCATCACCTATATCTGCATATACCTCTGGGAATAACCCCATTTCGGACCCAGGATCACATGGAAGGAGCAAACCCGCACGCACCATCAATGCGAACAACCCCAGCAGTTTTAAGGTGACGGTCTTCCCGCCTGCGTTGGGTCCGGAAATCACGAGACCGCGGACACTCCCGTCAAGATAGAGATCGTTCGGAATCACCCCGCCCTCGGCTGCCTGTGCACGTAAGCGCGCAAACACCAACAGTGGATGGCGTGCACGGTCAAGTTGGATCCGCCCCTCGGTGTTGAGGCCGACAGGTTTCGCATCAAGAAGACGACTGAATGTCGCCTTCGCGGCAATACAATCAAGTTGGGCTAAACACACGAGATCGTCTGCAATGCTTCCCGTATGCGGCACAAGCCGTTGTGCGAGTTCATTGAGGATTTTCCTGATTTCGCGCTCTACTTCAATCTCTGCGACCTTCATCTGATTATTTCGCTCAACCAATTCGCGTGGCTCGATAAACACCGTCGCACCGCTCGCCGACACGTCATGGACGATGCCAGGTACCTGCGACCGACACTCTGCACGGACCGGCAACACATACCGATTGGCACGAAGGTCGAAATACTGTTCCTGAAGCAATTCCGCGAGCTTTGGCTTATTGAGCATCGCATCTATTCGCTTTCGAATCCGCTCTTTACTGCTACGAATGGCATCCATGAGTTTGCTCAATTCTGGCGTTGCGGTCGGGCGAATATGTCCTTCTTCATCAATGCAGTGATCGATGGCCTTTTTGAGCTGTGCATGGTTGCTGAGGACATCTGCTCTTGAATACAGCAGCGGGATCGACGCACGTGCGACAACCAACTTGGCCTTGACTTCAACCACCTGCCCGAGCAGTACCGAGATTTGATGGAATTCACCCGTCTCCAAGGTTCCGCCTTTTTCAAGGCGATTCAGCATGGGGTGAAGATCGGGAAAGGGCATCAAAGAAAACCCTTCCTTGCGGTCTTGTAACGTCAACATCTCACCTGTTTCCCCCAACAACTGCTTCGCGTCGGCGATGTGATCTGCCAGCCGGAGGGATCGACACAAATCTGCACCCATGGGTGAACTTGCGTGTTTGGCAAGAAGATCCAGAAGTACATCCCACTCAAGAACGGTTTCGGCTTTACGGAGAAGGGCTAATTTTGTCACGGCATTTGATGAGTTGGGCTGAAAAAAGCAGCCTTTACAAGGTGTGAGCTAGTTCCTTACACTGTCCGCTGGTTTCTGACACCCTCTTGAGGACATATTAGAACAACACTATGATTCCTGTTGACCTCATCATTTTCGACCTTGACGGCACCCTGATTGACTCGAAAAAAGATATTGCCACCGCGGTGAATCTGACCCTCACCGACATGGGCGTGGAACCCCTCAAAGAGCACGTCATATACGGATACGTGGGCGAGGGCGTACGGCAACTCCTCAAACAATCGGTCGGTGTCGAAAACCGTTCACGCTGTGATGAAGCGCTGAGGATTTTCCGTCAGCACTATTTGGACCATTTGCTCGATACTACCCGCTTCCATCCTGGCATTGATGACGTTCTTGCGCATTATTCCGACAAATCAAAGGCCATTGTCACCAACAAGCAGACTGCCTATACCATGGCGATTCTCGAGGGGTTACGCGTCGTCGATCAGTTTGAAATGGTGATCGGAATCGAAGGGACACAGGAGTTGAAACCACACCCGGCCATGATACTGAAGGCAGTAGAGGGATTCAAGGTCGATCGGTCGAAAGCGGTCATGATTGGCGATAGCGTTCTCGACATCCAAGCCGCTCAAGCCGCAGGCATCAAGTCGTGCGCGGTCGGCTATGGCATGGGCGTGCGCAAACAGTTGGAAGAATCCAGACCTGACTTTTTTTGTGAGCGCCCTGAAGACCTCAAGGAACTATTTCACTAATTCAAGGAGAGGTCATGCATGTAGAATCCATGACGCACCGTCGTGCAATGATGAACGCCATAACTCTTATCCTCTTGATCGGGCTCTGGAGCTCCAACGCCTTCGCGCAATCCGGCAGCTTGGCCGATCGAGTGGTCGAACATCACCTCGACAATGGGCTGACGTTGTTGATGGTCGAACGCCATCAAGCCCCCATCGTGTCTATCAACCTCACCTTTAAGGTCGGCAGCGTCAACGAACATGTTGGAATCACCGGCGTCGCCCATCTGTACGAACATATGGCCTTTAAAGGAACCAAGACGCTGGGAACATCGGATTACGAGGCCGAACGGGTGTTACTGGATGAACTCGACGAGCTTGATATTGCCATCCTCAGGGAACGTAAAGCAGCAACTCCCGACAGCGAGAAACTCAAACGCATGCAAGAGCGATTTGCGGAACTTGAAACCCAAGCGAACGCCCTTGCGGTTCAGAACGAATTCGGACTGTTATACGATTCACACGGTGCCGTCGGACTGAATGCCAGCACCTCCAGCGAACTCACTCGATACATCGTCAGCCTGCCGGCAAACCGACTGCCCTTGTGGGCTGCGGTTGAGTCGGATCGAATGCGCAATACCGTCCTACGCGAATTCTACAAGGAAAAGCGGGTTGTCCTTGAAGAACGCCGATTGCGCACAGACAATAGTCCCTCGGGTCGGATGTTTGAAGCATTCGCATCGACGGCATTTTGGGCCCATCCGTATCGCAACCCGGTGATTGGCTGGCCGACCGATATTGCAAACCTCACCGTGACCGAAACGAAAGCGTTTTTTAAAAAACATTACGGCCCGAACAATGCCGTCCTCGCGATTGTAGGAGATATTCACCCACCGGACATCATCGCGCTGATTGAGGCGACCTTCGGTCCCATACCCAGCCAATCACCACCACCTCCGGTGGTGACGGAGGAACTCCCACAAAACGGTGAACGCCGGGTCAACGTTGGCTACGACGCCGAACCGTTTGTGATGATGGGGTTTCATAAACCTGGAGTGGGACATCCTGATGACGACGTGTTCGACGTGATTGATTCAATCTTGTCGTCAGGACGCACATCGCGATTGCACAAACAGATCGTGCAGAAGAAACAAATCGCCGTGCGTGTGGGATCGTTTACAGGCTTCCCAGGCAATCGATTCTCGAATCTACTCGTGATCAGCGCGGTCCCGCGAGCCCCGCACACAACGGCCGAACTCGAAGCGGCGGTATATGAGGAACTCGACATGCTAAAAACGGAGCCAATTACACCCCGTGAGTTAGAAAAGGTAATCAACAATCTCGACGCGTATCTGGTGCGCTCCTTGCAATCCAACAGTGGGCTCGCGTCGCAGCTCACCTATTTCGAGGCCATCGCCGGCGATTGGAATTATCTCGTCGAGATACGTGACCGCATGGCCAAGATTACCCAAGAAGACATACAACGGGTGGCAAACGAGTATCTGGTGAAGAAGAATCGAGTGGTGGCAACGTTGATCAAGGAAGCCAAGGGAGGAACGACGCCATGAGCATGTTTCGGAACGTCCTTTTGGTTTTCTTTATCGCTCTTTGCTTGACCAATACGGCCTTCGCCAAAGATAAAGCGACTGGCATAGACCTCAATACGCTGCTTTCCCTCGATCCGCGCGACATGGAATTTGCCCCGGTAGAATTTAATCCTCCAACGCCGGAACGCGTCACGCTCGAGAACGGCATAATTGTGTATCTTCTTCCCGATCATGAGTTACCGCTCATCAGCATGAGCGCGACGGTAAAAACCGGAGACATCTATGAGCCCGACGATAAGGTTGGACTCGCAGGGATGACCGGATCGCTGATGCGAACGGGAGGGGCGGGAAACCGTAGTGGCGATGAGATCGACGACGCGCTTGAATTTATCTCCGCCAGTATCGGCGTCCATATTGGATCCAACTCCGGCGGCGCGTCACTTGATGTGTTGAAAAAGGACTTTGACTTCGCGCTAGAGATTTTTGTTGACGTGTTGCGTACCCCGAGGTTTGCGCAAGACAAGCTCGACCTAGCGAAGAAACGTGCGCTCGAAGGCATACGCCGTCGCAACGACCACCCCTCGGGAATTGCGAGTCGGGAGTTCTACCAGGTCCTCTATGGCAAAAATCACCCATACGGTCGCATCAGCACCGCAAAGGGGATATCGAGCATTACGCGACAAGACCTGCAAGCATTCCACAAGAAGTATTTCCACCCGAACAGCATGATGCTCGGTGTGACCGGCGACTTTGATCGTGAAGAGATGCTTTCCACGCTACGCACTGCGTTCGGCACATGGCCACAATCCAACGTCGACTTCCCTTCCGTTCCTCCGGTAGATGCAGACAGCAAAGGCTCAGTCAATTACGTTGAGAAAGACGTGACCCAAACACATCTTCGTATTGGCCACATTTCGATTAAACAAGATCATCG
>DTRN01000003.1 GCA_012965905.1 Nitrospirales bacterium
GCTGATGGGAGAGGAACTATATGCTGCGAGTGCATATCTCTCACGTGAGCCCGTGTTGGTGGGTACCTTGCGGGCGCAGGATGTCGGAAAGGCTGTCCTGCTCGGGGCGCTGACGATCGGTGCGGCTCTCCTCACTGCAGGGGAAATCTTTCACACAGAGATGTTTACCTATGCTGTGCAGGTGTTCTCTGATTTTAAATAAACGGTTGAACGCGTAACGTGGTTTTCCTCAAACGACAACTTCCGCTGGTCGTGACCTTCTGCATGGGGGTGGTGTTTTCCATGCAGTACTACGTTCCCCATCCGACCTCTGAGGCATTGCTCAAGAATGCGTCCAACTGGATGATCATCATCGGGGGCTTCGCGCTCATTTTGGGATTGGTCAGCTTGATCCAACTGCACATGCATCGTATTCAGCGGAACGTGGAGGGCTGGGGCTACAGCGCCGTGCTCTTTGCTGCCATGTTTGCCATGGTCATCGCCGGGATCTGGGCGAGTGGGGAAAATGTCGATTCGGAACGGGCATTGACCGGCTACGGGTGGGCCTACTCGTACGCGATGGTTCCGTTGCAGGGGACGATGTTTTCGCTGCTGGCATTTTTCGTGGCCTCTGCGGCTTATCGGGCCTTTCGCGCGAGGACGAAAGAAGCAGCACTCTTGCTGATTGCTGCGATTCTCATGATGTGGGGCAGGGTCCCGCTGGGAGAATATCTCTGGGCTTTTTCGGGAGACATCGCCCAATGGATACTCAATGTCATCAACTCTTCGGTTCGACGCGCGATACTCATTGGGATCAGTTTGGGGGTAGTCGCGCTTTCGATCAAGATCATTTTTGGGATTGAGCGCACGTATCTTGGTGGAGGGAAGGAATGAACCAGCCCGATCGTTCCATCGTCTCCAGGATGCTTACGATTGATCGCCGTTTTATCTTCGTGCTGATCGCGCTTGCGACCTTGATTCCATTGCTCAACCCCGTCAACCTCCCGATCGTGATTTCTCCCGAAGTGAGAAGTGTCTATGACCATATGGAATCGCTCCCTGCAGGGTCAGTGTTCTTACTCTCGATGGATTTTGATCCTGCGTCAAAACCCGAGGTGTACCCACAAGCCATCTCCCTGCTCCGCCATGCGTTCAAAAAGAATCTGAAGGTGATTGGAATGACCCTCATTGTGACCGGGACTGGCATGGCGGAAGAAGTCATGGCAACGGTGGCAGCGGAGATGGGAAAGAACAACGGTACGGACTATGCGTTTCTCGGATGGCGTCCTGGCGCATCAGCGGTCATTTTGAGCATGGGCCAGGATCTCGTAGGCACGTTTCCTCAGGATCATTATGGGACGCCGATTGGGGAGCTGCCCGTGATGCACAACGTGAAAACACTCCGGGACATCGATTATGCGGTGAGTCTTGCCGCAGGCTTTCCAGGAATCGATGAGTGGTACATTTACGGAAGGGATAAGTATCAGTTCGAGTTAGGCGGCGGAAGCACGGCTGTCATGGCTCCCGGGCTGTATCCTCGCCTTCGCGCGGGGCAGATTAACGGTCTCATTGGCGGTCTTCGAGGTGCGGCAGAATACGAAAAGCTGCTTGACCAATCCGGGAAAGCCATGGCCGGAATGGATGCACAATCTGCCACACATTTTGTGATTATCGTGCTGGTGATTCTCTGCAATGTGTTTTACTTCATCTCGCGGCGGCAGAAGAAGGTGTGATAGATGCCGGCTAACGGAATACCGATAGACATGTTAATTGGCGTCTGGGTGGCCACGGGCTTGACGCTGTTCATCTACACCTTCTTGTACAAGGACAACCCCTTGTTCAAGCTTGGCGAACATCTGTATGTCGGGATTTCGGTGGGATACAGCATCGTCATTACGATCTATGCCGTTGGAGTGAAGCTGTTGTGGGTGCCCATGACAGAAGAAGGCCAGTGGCAGCTCCTCATTCCGGCACTGCTCGGTCTGATGATCTCCGCGCGGTTTTTTCCGAAGATCGCCTGGTTATCGAGAATCAGTTTCGCGTTCGTCGTCGGCTTTGGAACTGGAACCATTGTCCCGCGGCTCATCTCATCCAATGTGCTCAGCCAATTAGAAGACACCATCAGGCCGTTGGCGACGATGACCGCATCGGGATTGACCTATACGATGAATTTTCTCGATCCCAAAAGCGATATCAACAACTTGATCACCCTCATTGGCGTGGTCTCGGTGTTGTTCTACTTCTTTTTTTCAGTGGAACATCGTGGGATGGGACAGGCGGTTGCACGCACCGGAATCGTGTTCTTGATGATCGCGTTCGGAGCGGCCTTTGGCTACACGGTCATGTCGCGTATGTCCTTGCTCATCGGGCGCTTCGACGATCTGATCGTGTTCTCAGGCGCTGAATATGGCCGTCCGACTTTCGTGCTGATAGCGTTGATTGTGGGCTTTCTGATCTACTTGCATCATCGCGACAAACGTAGGGCCACGATGACAGATTCAGCTTCTTCGTAAATCCGCAGTTGCATCGTTGACCGCCCGTAAGGTCAGACGTATCATCGTGATGATTCGACATGAGGTGCTGTTTTTAGAAAGGAGAGAACCATGCAACTTCGAATGCTGATGATCATGATTGTGGTGGGTGTTTTCGCGTTTGGTTGCACCAAGGGTGAATCGTCCTCGCCAGAGAATGTGCAGGGGGGATTGGGCGCCGAGGCTCCAGTTCCTTCAAAGACGAACGCACTCAGCCATGGGGCCAGTTCGAGCCATCCACAAACATTTGGTCAGGAGAAGTTTTCTCCAAAGGGTGGGTATGCACCGACATATGAGTATTCACCATCAGACAACGACAAAGAAAAGGCATCGAGTAAAAAGTCGGGAGGCTACTAGCAAATGAAAGTAGGTAAGTTGCTTCACACCCGTATGCGGGTCAGCGACATGGAGCAGACGGTTACGTTCTATACCGAAGTGCTTGGGTTGGAAGTGTTGGAACGCAAAACTTCTCCGCGCGGGTCACATCTCGCCTTTCTAAAAGTTCCGGACAGTGAAGAGCTGATCGAGTTGTGCAGCTTCCCCGCGAGTGGCGCGGTACAGGTTCAGGAAGATCTCGTACACCTAGCATTTGAAGTTGAAGATATGGATCACACCATACAAGAACTCAATAGCAAAGGCATTCCGATCACCGATGGTCCAACCACTAGTTCCTCAGGCAGTCGATTTATTTTTATTGACGCTCCTGACGGTTATGAGATCGAGTTGATACAAAGGCTCCCAGGCACAGTCATTGTCTGAGCGCACTGAATCCACATCTCTCATTGTACGATTGGTCTTTGCCGGTACCGTCCTCGCGGTGCTTGCTGCGGTCACCACCATGCTCTCCGGATTCGGCACGCAAAGTGAGTGGTGGGATTTCAGAATCGGTTTCATGATGCTCAAATGGGGTGCGTATAGTGCGGCTGTGGCGGGCGTCTTATGTTTGGGGGGGGGCATGTGGGCCAGCACGTCCGGTCGCTATCGCAGCGCGGTCGTGGCAGCGGCCGGTTTGTTATTGAGCATGATCGTTATGGGCATTCCTTGGAGTTGGAAACATACGGTCTCGGAAGTTCCGCCTATTCACGATATCAGCACTGACTTGGTGTCTCCTCCCGGTTTTGTGGCAATTCTTCCCCTCCGAAGGAGCGCGCCAAATTCGGCGACGTACGGCGGACCGGAAATCGCAGCCCAACAACGTGATGCCTATCCTGACATTATCTCTTTAGCCCTTGACCGACCAACCGACCGTGTATTTTCGCAGGCCATCGGCGTCATCGATCATATTGGATGGGAACTCGTCGATACGTCGCGAGGCGATGGACGCATCGAAGCGACGGATACCACCTTTTGGTTTGGATTCAAAGATGACGTGGTGATTCGTATTGTTTCGTCAAACGGCGGGAGTAGAGTTGACGTTCGTTCAGTGTCGCGTGTGGGGCGCAGTGATGTGGGCAGTAATGCCGAACGCATTCGCGCCTTTCTTGCCGCAATGGGCACTCAGGAATAGAAGAACGCGCCGATAGAACGTCCTGTTTGCCTCCTCGCCTGCAAGGCGTCTTGCTTTTTTTGTATCACCCTTCTATGGTTGGGCATTGACAGACGCGACTCGGGTGTTCATGTCCGTGTGACATGGACGAAAAGGGAAATGGGTGCGATACCCATGCGGTCCCGCCGCTGTGATGGGGGACGAAACTCAGGACATGCCACTGGAAACCTGAAGGTTTCTGGGAAGGCCTGAGGAGTAGGACGATCCCAAAGCCAGAAGACCTGCCCGAGCACGTGCAACCTTTTCTCGTGGGCTAGAGAAGGTGTGAGGGTGAAGGAACTGGGTGCAATCCTCAAGATCCGAGTTGGGTCTTGAGGATTTTTTTGGTCTTCACACCACATGTCTTCTCCGGTATCACGAATCACCCTTCGGCAGAAAGGGAGGAGGCATAATGTATCTATTTCACCGGTTGCCCATCGCGGTAGCCGCATGTAGTGTGTTGTTCTTTATTGGAATGCTGGGCAACAGTGTGGCCCAAGACACCTCCCCGCAGCGGCTAGACGAAGTCGTCGTCACCGCAACACGAACGCCGGTCCCCATCGAACACAGCACCAGCTCCGTCACCGTCATTGATGCCGAGGCCATTGCAGCGAAACAGGTCGATACGGTTCTGGACGTTCTGCGAACGGTGCGTGGGCTGGATGTGAAACAATTGGGAGGCTTAGGTGGAGTGACGTCAGTATTCATGCGTGGCGGCAATTCGAACCACACCCTGGTGCTGATCGATGGGGTGCAGGCGAACTCGCCGACGACCGGCGCCTTCGATTTTTCGGATTTGACCGTCGAGAATATCGAGCGGATCGAAATCATCCGTGGAGCGCAAAGTACCCTGTATGGCTCGGATGCGATCGGCGGCGTGATCAATATCATGACCAAGAAGGGGGCAGGCCCGGTCAGCGGATTCCTCTCCTCGGAGTATGGTTCTTTTGGCACGTTTCAAGAACGCGCCGGTGTGAGCGGGGGATCTGAGCGGGTTGATTACGCGCTCACCGTGTCTCGCCTAGACAGCGACGGGATTTCACGCGCGAACGAGAAGGATGGCAATCCAGAGGAAGATGGTTACGAGAATACCACCGTCTCCGGTCGCTTCGGAGTCACCGTATTAGGCGATGGAAGACTCGATGCGACGATCCGCTATACCAAATCCGAAGCCGACATTGACGCAGCATTCCCGTTTGCCGACGACCTGGATTCGACGTCGGAGCGCGACGCACTGGTCCTCTCCACGACCTTTTCCAAGTCGGTTACGTCGTGGTGGGATCAACGTCTGCAATTGTCGCTCAATGACGATGACTTACAGGGAAAGGACCAGGATGAGCCGACGGATTTCAGCCCTACCGGGGATAACGGCTTTCTGATCGATATCCAAGCGAAGCGGTTGGACTGGCAGCATGATTTCATGCTGTCCGAGCAGGCCACGATCACAGCGGGCTATGAGCTAGAACACCAGAAGGCTCGTAGTCGGGAAAATTTCACGAAATCGCTCACCAATCAAGCCGGCTATGCCCAACTGCAACTCAATCCTGTTGACAATCTGTTTCTCGTCGCGGGAGGGCGCTTTGATGCCAATACCCTTTACGAGAACGAGTTTACATACAAAGTCAGCGGGAGCTATCACCTAGCGCAGACCGGGACGACGCTGCGATCGAGCTATGGGACCGGTTTTCGTGGTCCAACCCTCAATGAACTGTTTTTCCCAGGGTTTGGTAATCTGGATTTAGAACCAGAAACCAGCAAGGGCTATGACGTTGGCATCGAACAAGAGGTCTTCACGCAGTTGGTGGTTGGGGCGACCTATTTTCACAATAGCTTTGATGATCTCATCGTCGGCACGTTTGATCCGGCGACGAATTTATTTCAAGCCGAAAATATCAATGATGCACGGTCTCGGGGGATTGAGGCGTATGTGCGTGTTTCTCCCATGGACAACCTTGATGTACAGGCAACCTATACGCATGCCGCGACCAGAGACCGCGAAACCAGGCTTCGCCTCGCACGACGGCCGGTGAATAAAGGGAACCTCAATATTATGTATGCTCCATGGGACAGGCTACAGACGAATCTTGACCTGCTCCTGGTCGATTCATCGTTCAA
>DTRN01000004.1 GCA_012965905.1 Nitrospirales bacterium
GATGCGGATTGCCATTTCGGTCAGGAATCTGAGCCGAAGAGATACGTCAGGACAAGTGATAGGGTGAAATCCGCTTCGCCGCCTCGCGGCGAATCGATTCCCTCGATGCCGTACAGTTGCGCGCGCATATTGTTTTTGAATGCATAGGTAAAGCCACCTGCCACCTCGTTGGCACCTTTATCGACGCTGCTCAGCCCCGCACCAGTGACATGGCTGGTGTAGCTGTTGAATTGCGCCCCGATCGAAAACCGGTCCAGCAGTAGAAATTCGTTGGAAAACACCGCGGAAAGAGAGGGGAGGGTTTTGAGACCGGAAATTCGTGCGGTTGGAAAAACTCCATTCACATTGACATACATGATCCACCAGGGAAATGGGCGTTTTTCACCGGCAATTCCAACCCCGATGTCGAATGTTCCGCTTCCGAAGGAACGACGTTCCGATCCCGTCGGGATCTTAAGCGCAACGCGTAATGAAGTCTTGGGGAGCCAATCGCCTTCCTCTGCCACCTCACGTTTGGCATACAGTGAAATGTCGCCGAGGCCGACTTGGCCATCCGATCCGGAAAAGAGCGTCTGCCCTTTTCGTTCGATCTGATACGCGAATGGAACATCTTCGAGCCGATTTCTTTCGCCCCCATCAATGGTCACGGCTTCGATAGCTTCGATGAAAGGCTCCAGGAAACCTTCTGTCCGGGACAGCAGCGGAATCTCGAATCCCGCTTCCAGTGTATCCGTCATGCCGTAGCGTAAATCGAGTGCGGTCCGATTTTGCTCCATTTTAACCACCGAGCTGCTATCGACGGTATGCTCATCAAACACGGAGTTGGACTGAGCGGATTCGACACGGACTTGCGTCGTCCCTTTCCGCAGGGTTGTGGCCCGCTCCGCAGGCATGCCGAGGAAGAGATTTTTGACCGGCGAAAAGTTTCGGGTCGGAAACGGACCGAATCCTTCGGCGGGCTCTTCCGCATGTAACATTCCCGCGGTGGAAAAACTGAACATCGTGCAGACAATGGCAAGGATCAGGATGCGCACGGCCATGCACCATACCATGACTTTCATTGTGTCTCCAAGGTCTATAATTGAAATGCCAGACTGTATTTGTAACGCGTTGACGCGTAGGGCTCAAACTCCTTAGAGTAGCTGCCATGAGTTTGAAGGCACGCTTAGCGCAATTGTTTCGGCATGCGTTTGCCGTGAAGTCGGAAGCAAAGCCTCTCACCGCCGAAGAACGGGCCCTACTCGACCACATCGCGACGAAAGTGGTTGCGCGACGCATGGATACCCCGATGGTTTTGCTGCTTGAATCAGTCGGACCCATGAATTTTCTGGGAAGCCAGGCTTTGCACGCGCTTTCCCCGCTGATCAATCTTGTTGGCCGGGCGGAAGAAACCGATCGCATTGCACACGTTTTGGAACGTCGCGACAGCATTCAACAACTGATCACTCTCATCGAAACCAAATCCGGCAAGACATCCTCTCGTTCTGATGCCTAGTCTGAATACCGTCCTCGTTACCGATTGCGGCAGTACAACCACAAAAGCAATTTTAATTGAACGAAAAGGCGACGCGTATCGCCAGACGTTTCGCGGCGAGACCCCGACGACAGTTGAAGCCCCGTTCGAAGACGTGACGCGTGGAGTGCTGAACGCCATAGCAGAAGTCGAAGAACTATCCGGACGCAGCATCCTAGATGGTGAGTGCTTTCGAACGCCGAGCCGGGGAAACGAGGGCATCGATCTGTATTTGTCAACGAGCAGCGCCGGCGGCGGGCTTCAAATGATGGTGGCTGGAGTGGTCAAGAATATGACCGGGGAAAGTGCGCAACGGTGTGCTTTGGGCGCGGGCGCCATTGTGATGGATACCCTGGCCTCGAATGATGGACGGCAGCCCCACGAAAAAATCGATCGCATTCGTGCATTGCGTCCCGACATGATTTTGCTGTCCGGAGGAACAGATGGAGGCACCGTTACCCACGTGGTTGAACTGGCCGAGTACATTGCGGCTGCCGATCCCAAACCTAGGTTGGGAATGGGATATCGCCTTCCGCTTATCTACGCCGGGAATGTGAACGCGCGTGAGCAAATTGAGAACACATTAGCGAAAAATATGGCGCTCTCAATCTCAGAAAACATCAGGCCCTCGCTTGAACGCGAAAATCTCGGCCCCGCACGCGCAAAAATTCACGATCTGTTCCTCGAACACGTGATGGCCCAAGCCCCAGGATACAAGAACCTCATGTCGTGGACCGGCGCGCCGATTATGCCTACCCCTGCGGCGGTTGGCGTGATGATGCAGAGTCTCGCAAAACGGCAGGGCATCAATATCGTTGGGGTGGATATCGGTGGGGCAACGACTGATGTCTTCTCTGTCTTCGATCAGGTGTTTAATCGGACGGTGAGTGCCAACCTAGGTATGAGCTACAGCATTTCCAATGTCTTGGCCGAAGCCGGCCTCGAAAATATCCTGCGCTGGATTCCGTTTGGAATTCCTGAGGCGGACCTTCGGAATCGGGTCAAGAACAAGATGATTCGCCCGACCACCATTCCGCAGACGCTGGAGGAATTGCAAATTGAACAGGCCATTGCACGTGAGGCGCTGCGGCTGGCGATGGACCATCATAAGACTCTAGCCACCAGCCTTAAAGGCGTGCAGCAGGAGCGATCAATTTCAGATGTGTTCCAGCAGCAGGCTTCAGGAACTTCGTTGATTAATATGCAATGCCTCGATTTGATCGTGGGAAGTGGCGGAATTCTTTCTCATGCGCCGCGTCGTGTCCATTCGATGGTCATGATGATTGATGCCTATGAGCTGGTGGGCATTACAGAGCTGGCGGTCGACAGTATTTTTATGATGCCGCATTTAGGCGTACTGTCGACAGTAAACGAACAAGCCGCGACTGACGTATTTTTTCACGATTGCTTGATTCCATTGGGAACCTGCGTTGCACCATTAGGGCAAGGAAAATTGCATGAGGCCTGTCTCGACTTTGAAGTTCGCGGCGTCGCGCAGCGAAGGCTCGATGTGGGGTCCGTGAAGTGGGGAGAAATTCTGTTACGTCCTTCTGCCGATTGGGATGGGGCCCGTCTCACACTCACTCCGGCCAAAGGCGTCGATCTGGGTCTCGGAAAAGGCGAACGCTGGGAGCGCGAATTGAGCAGCGGCGTGGTTGGTCTCATCATCGATTGCCGAGGACGACCGCTGGATCTTCCGACCGATCAAACCCAGCGCATCGACGTGCTCAGAAGGTGGAACCACTCATTGGCGCTTTACCCGAACCCTGCGCCCTAATCCCATGGCCCACGCATACACCCCTGGACTCACCGTCACCGAACGAACCGTTCTTCGAAAGAAACGGCTTCTTCCCCTTCCCGGTGCCGTGTTAGTTGCGAAAGGGGAGGCGGTCGATTCGACAACCGTCGTTGCGCGAACGGAGCTTCCGGGCAAAGTCCACGTGCTGAATGTGGTGAATCAGTTGAGCATTCTCCCCGCTGACATTCGGGACTTCATGCGTAAGAAAGAAGGGGATGAGATTGAGCGTGGTGAGGTCATTGCCGAGGACAAACCATTTATTTCCTGGTTTCAAACCCAAGTAGAATCACCGGTCTGCGGATCGATAGAAAGCATTTCCGACGTGACAGGTCAGGTGCTGGTTCGGGAAAAACCGGAACCGCTCGACGTGGTTGCGTACGTTGATGGGACTGTTCAAGAGATTGTTCCCGAACAAGGCGTGGTGGTGGAAACCACATGCAGTTTGATCCAGGGCATTTTCGGGGTAGGGGGTGAGGCCTGGGGTCCGTTGGTCAAGGCGACCGACACACCAGAGGAAATCCTACGCTCCACGCACATCACCGCAGAGATGCACGGAGCCATCGTGTTCGGCGGCGCGTATGCGGGTTGGGATGTATTGCAAGAAGCGAAGACCCACGGCCTTCGAGGGCTGGTCGTCGGAGGAATCGATGCGCAGGACCTCAAGACGTTGTTGGGATATGACCTCGGTGTTGCCATTACAGGAACGGAAACGATCGGATTCACCCTTATCGTGACCGAAGGATTTGGCTCAATCCCCATGGCATCCAAGACATTCGATCTTCTCTCGCAGCACGGTGGAGCAAAGACCTCGATTTCCGGCGCTACTCAGATTCGCGCGGGTGTCATTCGTCCGGAAATCATTATTCCTGTTCAACAGGCTGCCGGGCAGGCATCGCTGGTGTTTGGAGAGCGCGCGACAACATCACGAGAGGGCATTGCAATCGGGGATCCGATTCGCGTGATCCGCGAACCCTATTTCGGCCAGATTGGGCGAGTGAGCGCCCTGCCGACCGACCTTCAGACGATTCCGACCGAAAGCCAGGTGCGAGTGCTTGAGGTGGAACTCCCGAACGCTGCACGCATCGTCGTCCCGCGAGCAAATGTGGAAATTCTAGAAGGCTAGTACGGGAAAAGAAGATAGGGTGTTCTACGGATCTTCCGGGGGAGAGTTCGGGACATCGTCTGTTTCGGCCTCAATGTCCTGATCGAGATCAACACTGACTTCGATGGGATTTCCAAATTCATCCATCGCTGTCGGACGGTTAAGTTTATCCGCTTCTCGTTGTGCCTTACGCTCTACTTTGGCTTTTCGCTTGGCTTGCTTGGCCCGTTCGCGATTGCGTTTGGCCATGGCTTGCTGTGATGGTCTGGCTATCGGGGCCTCCCTGGGTCCGAATGTGATCCTGCTGGATCAGTTGCGGCCTCCAGAATATCAATCACGAGACCAAAAAGCAAAACATTGCTTCCAAACGTTCGTTGTAGAAATGTACTGTCATTCCTCGGTACCATGGCACGCATGAACTTTGAACATCGGGATGTGTAAATTGTTTCGGATACGTGAGCGAGTGGTATCTATCGGTTTCGCTATTGTCGTGGCGTTCCTGTCGCCGTTGTCTGGCGCAATCGCCCAGGCGCAGCTTCAGCCTCCTCAAAGCTTTCGTGTGATGGATACGTTCGACGATGGCGGTAGAAGCTTGACCCTGGGATGGAGCGCGTTGCCGCGTGATGGATCATCTATTCAGTATCGAGTGTTGATCGCTGAATCTATGGATGGTCCGTATCAGGAAGTCGCCGTGTTCCCAGGAGACCAACACGTTCAAAAAGACATGAAAATCCCATGGTGGACGCGCCTGCCAGCACAGGACGATCATCGATTTTATCTCAGGTCTGGGGACCAGTTTTCGCTTGAGGACGGAACACTCTATTGGGTCAAGCTTGCTATCAGCGATGGGATGCACGTTGCTGAGACCCGGCCGTTGAGCGCGACCCCACACCCAAATCTGTTCAATAGGGCTCAAGCCAACAACCTGCTGCTTCTCATCCTATTTACAGCGGCCGTGCTGTTCTCCATTCGCAGGGCGAGAAAAAATCCTCACAGGTTTCTTCGCCGCATCGCAGGATTGGATGCAGTCGAGGAGGCGATTGGGCGAGCCACGGAAATGGGAAAGCCTATTTTATACCTAACGGGTTCCGCATCGATGGACAATCCATCAACCATCGCCGCAACCGTCGTGCTTAGCGAAGTCGCCAAAAAGGTGTCGACGTATGAGACCGGCCTGATTGTGCCGCATCGAGATCCCATCGTGTTGGCCATTTGCCAGGAAATCACGAAAGAAGCGTATACGCAGATGGGGCACCCGGACGCGTACTCGCCAGAAATGAACTTCTATATTACGGATGATCAATTCAGTTACACCGCCGCGGTCCAAGGCATCATGCTCAGGGAGCGTCCAGCGGCTATCTTTCTCTTAGGCTACTACTACGCGGAATCGCTGCTATTGGCTGAGACCGGGCACGAGGCAGGTGCCATCCAAATTGCCGGGACTGATGCGGACCACCAGCTTCCCTTTTTCGTAATTGCCTGCGATTACACGCTGATGGGAGAGGAACTATATGCTGCGAGTGCATATCTCTCACGTGAGCCCGTGTTGGTGGGTACCTTGCGGGCGCAGGATGTCGGAAAGGCTGTCCG
>DTRN01000005.1 GCA_012965905.1 Nitrospirales bacterium
GATGTATAGCGATCCCACGGCATGGCATGCGCTCATGAAAAAGCTGTCACATGTGATTGCTGAGTATCTTCGGAGTCAGATTCACGCCGGAGCTCAGGTTGTGCAACTTTTTGATAGCTGGGTGGGGTGTCTGAATCCTGATGACTATCGTGAGTATGTGCTTCCACATGTACAGCACATCATTTCGAGCCTACGCAATGAAAGGGTGCCGATCATTCATTTCGGCACCGGGACCGCCACCTTGCTGGAGTTAATGAAGGAGGCTGGTGGGGATGTCATTGGGGTCGATTGGAGGGTGAATATTGACGACGCCTGGACACGCCTTGGTCCGGACGTCGCGGTACAAGGCAACCTCGACCCAGTGACACTGTTTGCGCCAATTCCAGAAATTCAGCGCCGCGTTGCGGATATTATGCGTCGTGCCGCGAAGCGGCCTGGGCACATCTTCAATCTCGGACACGGGATCTTGCCACAGACTCCGGTTGAACATGTCCAGGCCGTGACGAGGATGGTTCACGAGCTGAGTGCCTGCCCATCGTGAAGGTCACGATTATTGGGGGTGGTATTGCCGGCCTGGCAACGGCCTACTCCTTGCTGAAGCACGCCGCGTTAGCCAATCTTCCCATCACCTGCACCCTTCTCGAGTCCACACAACACTTCGGTGGCAAGATTCGGACTGAACTGATCGATGGTTTTATCATCGAAGGCGGTCCGGATTCGTTTCTCTCATACAAGCCGTGGGGTGTGGGGTTGTGCCGAGAACTCGGGCTCGGTGATCGCCTCATGGGCACGAATACGCAACACCATCGAACCTATGTTCTCTATAACGGGCGTCTCAGGGAGTTTCCCGAGGGGTTGGTGACGCTGGCACCGTCCCAAGCCCTGCCCTTATTCATGAGTCCTCTTCTCTCAATGGCGGGAAAACTTCGCCTGCTCATGGATCTATTCGTGGCCAAGTCTCCTTCCAATGGAACCGATGAATCGTTAGCAAGCTTTTTCCGACGACGCTTTGGGGCCGAGGTATTTGAACGTCTCATTGAGCCGTTGATGACGGGAATCTATGCCGGTGATGCGGAGCAACTTAGTCTCAGGGCGACGTTTCCACGCTTTCTGGAGTTTGAACAACAATACGGAAGTATCATCAAGGGAATGTTGGCAAGTCGTCGACAGAGAATGAAATCCGATACTGGAACGCAACCGAAACTGACGACATTTGTGACGCTACGCGGTGGTCTGGTTGAGATGGTTCGCGCACTGGTCGCGTCTCTGGAACGTACCGGGAAAGAGAAAATGTTGTTGCGAAACGGTGTCAGAGTGACTGGTCTCACCCAGGCATCGTCAGGGGAAAAGCCCAAGTATGAAGTAACATTGGACAGTGGGGAGAGCCTCAGCAGTGATGCGGTTGTGCTGGCGACCCCCGCGTTTACGGCGGCGGATTTGTTAATGTCTCTTGATTCAGGGGTTGCAGAACAGTTGCGCACTATCCCGTATACGAGCACAGCGACGGTCTCATTGGCCTATCCAGCAGCGAGTCTTTCAAATGCTCACTCGCTGAAAGGCTTTGGTTTTGTCATCCCGCGCGTCGGTGATCACGACA
>DTRN01000006.1 GCA_012965905.1 Nitrospirales bacterium
ATGGTATACTTAAAAATTCGTCAGATCAAGCATGAAGGAACGATAACTATGTCCTACCAAACCGACGACGTTCGCATTCGTGAGATTAAAGAACTGTTACCACCCGTCGCGTTGCTCGAGCGATTTCCGCTCACGGAAAATGCGTCAAAGACCGCGTTTGAAGCCCGTCAGGCAATCCACCGCTTACTCCAAGGAGAGGATGATCGCGTCCTTGTTATAGCCGGCCCCTGTTCCATTCACGACCACAAGGCTGCGCGGGAATATGGCACAAAGCTCGCGGACATGCGCGACACGCTCCGCGATTCCCTCGAGATCATTATGCGAGTCTATTTTGAGAAACCACGAACCACGGTTGGATGGAAAGGCTTGATTAACGATCCCTACCTCGATAACACTTTTCACATCAACGACGGTCTGAAGATTGCCCGCAACCTCCTTCTCGATCTTAACGAGATGGGGCTGCCAACCGCCGGGGAGTTCCTCGACATGATTACGCCACAATACGTTGGTGATCTGATGAGCTGGGGCGCCATCGGAGCCCGTACGACTGAATCCCAAGTCCATCGAGAGCTGGCATCCGGCCTGTCATGCCCTGTCGGGTTCAAAAACGGAACGGACGGCACAGTGAAGGTGGCCATCGATGCGATTGGAGCGGCCAACGCGCCGCATCATTTCTTGTCGGTCACCAAACACGGCCACTCAGCCATTGTGTCGACTGCCGGGAATCCGGATTGCCATATCATCTTGCGGGGAGGAAAAGAGCCAAACTACGATGCGTCTCACGTCAAAGAGGTCACGGAGATGCTGACCAAAGCTAGTATCCCGCACAAAGTCATGATCGATTTCAGTCACTCCAACAGTAGCAAGCAGTTCGCCAAGCAAAGTGACGTATGTGATGACGTCTGCCGTCAGATCAGCAATGGTGACGCAGCGATTTTTGGTGTCATGCTCGAAAGTCATCTTGTTGAAGGCCGACAGGACCTCATCGATGGACACGCCCCGGTGTACGGTCAGAGCATCACCGACGCCTGCATCGGATGGGAGAGCACAGAAAAACTCCTGCATCAACTCGCTGACGCGGTCAGCACTCGCCGGCGCAAGACTTAGTAGACGAGCCTTTGTTTCTCACTCGTTATGTATGGAAAGCAATAGGCGAAACCACAGCCGGATGGTGCGAAATAAAGACCCCCACTAAGTTTGACCTTTAGCTAGGCACTCATGATTTGGTATATACTATTCGCTGCGTCAGAAGAGGAAAATGTGACTGTGTGCCGGGAGGGCGAAACATACTCCGCACAGGGCGGATTTTCCATGTTGGAATCGCTGATTGGGATGGCATTGCTTTCATTTATTCTCCTCGGCAATAGCGCTTTCCTGATTCTTGTCATTCATGCCAACGCCGGCAACCGCGACCTCGCGGCTGCCACCTTTCTTGGGCAGGATCTTGCGGAAGACCTCAAGGCGGATCCGGAGGGTTCAGCCCGGCTCGTGGCAGGCACCCCAGATTGTATTACTCTAGTACGTTGCGATGGTCCGATGGATAGCATTGGGACAGCAGTCTCAGGAGGGAAATTCACACGCGAATGGACAGTTACAAGGAATAACAGCCTCATTGTGATTGACATCACCGTCAAATGGACATCAAAGGATGTACACTTGACGGCAGCAGATGGATCAAGCGGGATAGTAGGAGGAAAACTGGAAGGGCGCGAACATCAAATCTCGTTGTCCGTTGCAAGGGATATAAGTTGAAGTCGACAACGCGACCGAAGTCCAACCCCACACAAAAGAAGACGCACGATACATCTTCAGGCTTGGCAGGGGGCGATGCCGGGTTCAGTCTGGTTGAACTCATGATCGCCTCGACCATTGGCATTGTTATTATCGGTGCGGGGTTTGCCTTTTATTTGTCCATGCAGCGGTCGTTGATAATCGAGGAGAAGGCGAACGTGATGCAGCAAAATGTGCGCGGTGCCATGTCTGCTGTGGTCAACATCATTCGGCGTAGCGGCTACGATCCCGCCAAAGCAGGATTCGATGCGTTTGATGATCCTGTTTCTTCCACCTCGCTACAAGTGTATGCCGACCTTGATGGCGATGGTGATACCAATGACACGAACGAGGATGTGACCATTAGCTTTGACGCTGTGAAAGATATACTCCAAATCATTCGACTGGGACGTCCTCCGATAACATTTTCGGACATCGATAGCGGGACATTCACCTATTATGATTCCACGAACGCCCCCACGACGAGGTTTTCTGATGTTCGGGTAGTAGAAGTGGCGATCACGGGGAAAACATCGGATGGAAGCAAGACGCGGCCGATTGTCTCGCGAGTGCGGCCATGGAATCTGAACTTATTGTAGGAGGGCATCTCAGGTGCGCCGATCAGTCCTACGTGAAGAATGTGCGAATCATGCTTCCCCAACGCTCTGGCGGTCAGAGCGAGGGATGGCCATTGGTGTGACATTCATCGTGATGATGATCACACTGGCATTGGGTGTCATCTATTTGAACTCGGTCATGCGAGAGAAGGAGAATGTCGGCGAGGAGCGGAAGAAGGTGCAAGGGCATCTCAGCGCAGAGAACGCCATTCACCGTATTGTGAATAACTTTCGTACGACACAGGACACCAATTCGGATGGACAGTACACTGACGCCCCCGTTGGCGGAAACGTGGATGCGTCGGGGATGAATTACAACGACATGGACGCGGATGGCACCAACGATTTCAATCAGGTATTTATCGCCCAAACGAATCTTGGCAGTGAGGCGAACCCTATTGTCTTCGGGAGCGGTGCTGGGCTAACGCATGTGTGGGTTGAGGCATTGACGAGTGGCAACGGCACGGCAACGATCCATGCGATCGGTGCCCCTGATAATCCCTCCGCGATGGTGTCGTTGGACGCGACGATCACGTTGTCTCTGCTTGGTCAAATCAACGCGCCTGTGAACAATGCGTCATAACAGTAGGACGTAAACAGATGGAGACAGGCGCCTGTGAGCCATGCTTCATCAAGGCAACATCTAAACAAAGGAGGTAAATCATGTGTACAGTTCATGTTCAAAAACTTCTCCTCCGAACAGGGCAAGCCTTCATTCTTCTCGCCGGCACACTCTTCTTAGGCGTTGGTCTCGCAACCGCGGCTGATGGCGGTATCGTGCTTGATGCGAGCCTGTCGGATGTCTCGGGGGCGGGGGCGGTGTGGTCAAACCTGCCCATCGGCAGTCTCAAGAGTCACGCGATGGATAGCGGCCACATGGCCATAGAGTCAACGGACGTGATTACCATTACGAATGTGATCGGCAGTGGAGGCACCTTACAACAGTCGCCGGCTGAGCAGACGGCTTCGTTCGCCTCCTATGGGAATCTCTCGGCTGGGGGCGGCGCTGTCGACGCGCTGAACCTCTTTGGCACCGTGGCCACGGAACTCTTTGATTTTCCGCGTTACCGAGCCGTGGCTGCCGCCACAAATAATTTGTACACGGCGTGCGAGTTTGCCAGGAAAGTAGCGGCGAATGCAACCCTGTACGGCATCGTGTATGTTGAAATAAACGTGGCCAATGATCAGGGAGTGTCGACGGAGTATGTCGCGAATTCTGACTGCCGCAATACCAACGGGAGCGGCAACCTGACGGTGGCAGGTACTGGCAGTGGGGTGACAGCTGCTGGCAGTGGGACGGTGGGGCCAGGCAAGGGAGTGTCGACGCTGGATTCCGACCAGGCCGCCATGGCAGTCGCGGATCCTGACTGCCACAATCAATCCAAGTTTGTGTCCAAGTTTGTTGAGATCAGGACCGACGAGAGCGGCAACCCACTGGAGCATGTCGCGAATTCTGACTACCCAGAACACGGCGTCACAAGACAGGAATACAAGACTTGGCCAGAGCATATGAAACAAGGCGTCACAAGACAGGAATACGAGACTTGGCCAGAGCATATGAAACACGGCGTCACAAAACAGGAATACAAGACTTGGCCAGAGCATATGAAACACGGCGTCACAAAACAGGAATACAAGACTTGGCCAGAGCATATGAAACACGGCGGCAACCCAAAGAATGTCACACGGAGGTCAGGCAAGGAAGTGCCGCAGGATGACACACGGAGGTCAGGCAAGGGAGTGTCGACGGAGAATGTCGCGGATTCTGACTGCCGCAAAACCAACGAGAGAGACCACCCAAGGGGCAACCCAAGGAATGTCACACTGAAGTCAGGCACCGGCAGCATCACCGTGTATGGAACGCTGGCATTTGGCCTGAGCGGAGGCACGGAGAGCGACCGCAAGGGCTTCAAAATCGAGGTGGCAACTCCACTGCGGATCAATCCGGCGACAGGCCCCGATAGTGGCTCCACGACGCTAACCCGTGCGGACTTCACAACCATGCGGGGTGACAACATCGCCAAAACCACCCCTACTGGAGCCACATGGCCGAGCGGCTACGCATCGGCGTGGACAACAGTGAGGGCAAATTCGTCAAAAACTCCGGACGGTGTGGCGATTAGTGGCTATCCGACGTTTGTCTCCTCGGAAGACCATCCTGCGTTAATGTATTCTGAGGGCGTGGTAGATATCCATGGTGCCCTCAATGCTTCCGGCGTAGTGTATACGCCAAATTTTGCTGAGATCGAACAGACACAAACGGGCAATGTCCAGTACATCACAGGGGCGCTCATAGCGGGAGACGGGATTTTCCTTGAGGACAAAGACGGCGCCAACGGCACGGCCATCATCTTCGACCCGAGTACGCTGGATGGGCTTATCCTCGTGAACCCATCTTCGACGTCGGTCGGGAGCATCGGTCAAAACTAAGGATAGGTGTTTTACCACGACGCCCTCCGTCCACATGCCTTGGTGGAGGGCGTCTGTGCGTGCCGCGGTGTCGTTGTGTATGGCCCCCTAAGGGAGTCGGTACCTGTGGACCACTGGCGATGCCCTTATTGATGGCAGGGATTACAATCTCCCCGCGGACTTTAATTGCGCGTCGCAGGACGCCTGTGCCGGAACACTCAGCGGAGGAACGGCCATGGACGGGGCCTACACGAACTCAACGCTTGATTTGGATAGGCATGACAAGCCCGGGGGTGGGGGGCGATAAGGCGGAACTTCGCATCGAAGATCGCGACGGCCAGATAGTGTACAGCAGGGCTGCCATAGACAATATCAATGATAAGATCGACGCTCTCGGCATCAAAGTACGTAGCTGACGAGAGGGATAAGAAATCACGGCAACGGGAACACGTTAATTTCGACCTCCGCTTCTTCCACAACCGTTGTCTGAACGTCAAGGGTATAGGTCCCGACGCCAACAAACGGAGAGATGATAATGTTGAGGGGTATGTTTTCTCCGTCAAGAACCAGAAAGGAACAGGTCTCTTCCCCCGCCATTTCGGTACAGAGTCCGGCTTGGCCAGTGGGACCGAAGACGAAGGCATCGAAATTGTCCGCCGCGTCGTGTGTCAGAATGATCTCAAGTGTAGTAGGCTGCTTGACGGTCAGTTGAAACACGTCCTCGTCACGCACCACACCCGTCTTATTGTTCGTCAGGACACCAGTCACGGTCACACATTCATTCAGCCCGATTTTTCCCAGCGATTGTGCTTGTGTCACCGTGTTGTTGGATTCCTGCTCGAGACGGAATGAATCCTTCACGCAGCCACGTCCTCCAATGTCTTGAAGCACCCGATTTTCCAGTGCGGCTTGCTGTTCACTTTCATCCGCGCTTTCAATGACAAAAATCGCAAACGTTCCGTCAACTGAGGCGAGTCCTTGGGGTTTCAATTTCACATTTACGGATTTGCCTAACGGAAAATCCCCAGCTTGAATTTCAGCCATTGCGACAAGATCGTCGCTGTTCGGATCGAGAATATCATCACTTGAGATCCACATTTGAATCGACGTTGGCCCGGTGAGCACGACGCCGCCGACGTTGGTCACGCGAAGTTTTGCGGTGA
>DTRN01000007.1 GCA_012965905.1 Nitrospirales bacterium
AGAGGACGCGCTGAAACATATGAACGTGGCCCTTGCCGAGGTGGAGAAGGCCGTAAAGCATGCAAGGCAAGGACAGGCCGAGGAAATGACCACGTACTCACATAAGGCGATTCAGCATGCGCAGCAAGCGATCGAGGTCTTGCCCGCCGGAAATCCTCATGGGAGGGAAGCATACTCCCTTCTCAAAGAAGCGATCGCAAATCTCACTGACGCCGTACAGCTTGTGGATGGAGGTCATACCAAGAAAGCTGCCGACCGTGTCCACACAGCGCTCGACTTTGCTGACGCCGCGATTTCGCATCTTCGACATAGCCATTGAGTTCCCGGATTGTTCCACGTCCGCCGCCTCTTCTTCACTGGCGCATGAGGAATGTATGGTCGGGTTTGACTAGCATCGTCGTTTCAGCTTCGCAAGACCATTGCATTTTCTTACGCCGAGAGTATAAAGAGTATCCCTACCAATAAAGTCTAGTAGCCGGCAACTTCGGCGAAGGAGGAAAGAAGCGGCAGGAGCACCTACGCTAAGCAGATCTTTCCCACATAATCTAACACGCAGGGTGGTTTGACAATGAGGCAAAAAACCCGAGGTCTGAGCAGCTTTTTGTTCGTGGTCGCAGCCTGCGTGAGATCGTATTCGTTCCTACCACAGCCAGTGCGGCAGGGGAGCATGGTGCCTCTGCCGATGCCAACATGAGGTCGCTTGCGGTGTGTCTCGAAGTTGTTGAGCATGCCGAGCGCGCGAGTCAACTTGCCGAGATAGGGCTTATCGACGAGGCCATCAAGCAAACAGAAACGGCACTCGTTTCTTTGGACATCGCGATCGAGATTCTGCCCAACCATGCATAACAGGCATGCGAGGGAGCATCTTGCCTCCACCGCGATAGAGTTCAATGCAGCGTTGGTGTCGTGGAAACACGGAGAGGTCCAGCGAGGGGTCGAGGAAGTCCTTCTAGGTCGTGACTTTGTCGAGGCAGCCATTGCCCATGCCCGATGTAAAGACTTTCTTTGCCGTTGAGTGTGTCGGACTCCGTAGGAATAGCGGCCAACATTCATCAAGAGGACGTATGGCCTGCGACTATGGGGTGCGAGAAGGTTGGAGGTTTGAGAGTATTTTGATTCTCGGTTACGCGGGGCGGGAAGAAAAGAAAAGATAAACTAGGCCAGCCTCTTATATAACTATAAGAGGCTGGCCCAACTGTGATGTGTGCTGTCTGTTTTAGAAGCCTCCAGCCAGCGTTTCCACGACTGTAATTTGGCCTCTGACCTCCCCTGGCGGATTCGCGGCGGTATGGACGTTCAGATAGACACCGTCGGTGCGCATAAAATCGACCAAGTCAGAAATTGCTGTACCCATCAGGTCGTTCAGGAGATCTCCTGAACGCAAACTTCCTGAACTCTTGTCTCCGTTGGCTCTCGTCATCTTTCCGTTGATGGGGCCTGTGGGCTCGCCAATTGGAAACAGGAAGGCGACAGGCGCACCGAGCGACTGAGCGCTGCCGAGATGGAGATGCACTTGAGTGACCCCATCGATATTAAAGCATTTGACTTTGTATTTAAGATTCTCGCCCTTGACTCTGAAGGATGCAAGGCAGGAGGCGTCTGTCGCGACTGTTTCATCCCTTTGTTGGCTGCCGGATGCTGTTACGAGGAAGAACTCCTCCACGACATTGGAATCATCGACCGCAACGAGTTGCCCGCGGACTTCACCTGGGGGATTCGCCGTTGTATGCACGTTGAGATAGGCTCCATCGCTGTGGATCAGGCCATTGAGTTCTTCGGGTGTCAAATCGATAATCTCGTCGGCTCCGAAACTGCCCTCCGCGACGAGCCCGTTGAAGTCTTGTCCCTCAACCGGTCCAAAAATGCGCACCGCGACCGGACCCACCCCGTCCGCGGTTCCAGTATGGATGTGGGCTTGTGTCACTCCCGTGATATCGAAACACTGCAGTGTGTATGTGAATTCAATCTCATTACCCTCACCGGTATGTCGTACCGTCAGGATGCATTTGCCGTCGGTGAGGACGCCATTCACTGCATCAACACCCTCTCCCGTCTGTTGGGATCCGGTTCCCGACGCAATCACAATTGGAGCCGCCTGGGCTGTTGCGCCGAAAGCGATGATCATGGACGCCAGCACCGTAAAGATGAATGCTTTCCTCATAACTTAGACCTCCTCTATTCCTCCCGTTGCACCTGCCGTTTATCGCATTGTAATAGCGCTAAAATACGTGAATTTTTCCCTCTGCGTCAAGGCATTTGATCGCTGTGGGCTGGGTAAGGCTAGGGGATGTTATTCTCGATGCCAATGGTGGGTGGGGTGATCACCCAAGACTCTGGGCTGTCACCACTGCCGTTGAACGAGAATGATTGCCCAGCAGGTGGAGAGGGCACAAAGGCCCTTTCAGGCCAAATGTCCGCCCCCACGGCTACACCTTGGCGAAAGTGATCCGCTTCTCCCCACTGCACATAGTCGCGAATGAGGTCACTGTCGGCAAAGTTATTCTCGTCAAACCCAAAGGGAACATAGAAGCCTATTTCACCATGTGGAACATTCATTGGAATAGGCACCGCGGGAAAGGTAAAAATCTCATCAGCTGAGTTGGTCCCATTGATCCCCCAGTTGACGATCAAAAATCCGTCGGGGTCAATAATAGTGTTGTCGGGCATCTGCGTGTAGATGAGAGCAGGAGTGCTATGACACAGCCAAAATCCACTAATATTGACAGAAGCAGAGGTTGGATTGTGTAGTTCGATTTGGGAAGCCTCAGGGAAAATCTCGTTGATGACAACGGCCTCTGGGGTTTCGGGGGCTCCGGGAGGCTCGGTGTTGCCCGTCGGTCCGACCATTCCAGCGTCCGGCAGATTTGGGTTAATATTTCCAGCATCGCCGCACCCGAATCCGAATATGATGACAGGCAGGAAAACGAGCAGCGCGAACCGAGTGTATTGTGTGGTTATTGGAGATGCCGGCATGCTGTGCTTTTTGATTGAAGCTCTTTAAAAGTGACTGTCGGAAAGTATACTATGAGGATGTCCTGACACGGGATTCCGAATACTCGTCTCATAAACAAAACTACGATACTATGACATCATGAAAAGTACAAACTTCGCTGTGTCCACGATACCACGCACGTTGGGTATCTATGTTGCTTGTATCGGCCTTGCTTGGGGCATGTCGGGAGGCAGCTCAGCCATAGGACATTTTCAACATGATGAAGACGTTGCGACAGAGTCTGGCCAATCTGTGCCAGTTGTTGCCGGGAACCCTGCTCCCGACCTTCCCAACGTCACCCTAACCACACAGGATGGCCGATCGGTTCGTGTTCACGATCTCTTGGACAACCAGCTCTCAATCATTAACTTTATCTATACCTCGTGTACCAATGTGTGTCCTCTGACCACGGCAAACTTTCTTCAATTAGAACAGTTGGCTGGGGATCGAGATTTCCAAATGATTTCTATCTCCATTGATCCGAAGCGAGATACCCCTGCGCGTTTGCGCAAGTTTATGCAGGCCCAGGGTGCAATGTCACCACGGTGGACATTTCTCACCGGTTCGCCACGCGTGATTGCCCCCCTTCTTGGTGGTTTTGGTTTTTACAATGTCGCGGTGGATGATCACTCGCCAGGCGTGGTGATATGGGATGGAAAGAAGCAGCAGTGGACCAGACTCGTGAGTCTCCCGCCTCCACACGTTCTGTTCGAGGAATTGAGAAAGTTCTTCCCAGGATGACATTTATGCGTAGGCTAATCGCAGCGGGCGTCGTTGCCGTGTTCTTCGGTTCTCTGTGCCTCGCGCATGCCGATCAGATGGATGACGTTGTCCAGACTCTGATTCGGGCGTCGAGTGAAGAATCTCTAGAGAGTATCGAGGACACACTGTTGAAGCTTGGGCCTGCGGTTGTCGATTCATTGGTTCGTCTGCTCGCATCAGAGGACAACGCACTGCGGATGACCGCGGTCCGCGTACTCGGGCGGATGGACGCAAGCACCGATGAAAAACTGTTTCAGGCTCTTCGGGATGATCGATGGAAGGCGCGAGTCGCCGCAGTGAGCGCCTTAGCACACCACCAATCTGAGACGGTGATACAACAGCTCCTCACCACCTTGCACGATTCGCATCCTGCGGTTCGGTCTGCTTCTGCGAGGGGGCTTGGACGGATTGGAAGTGCCGAGGCGACTGATAGTCTGATCCTGACGTTACAGGATCCGCAACGGGTCGTGCGAAAAAGTGCCGCGAAGGCCCTCGCGCGAGTTGGAGATCATCGAGCGACAGCGCCGCTGATCGCAATGCTCCAAGACGATGAGGCCGTTCGGCGGGAGTCGATGAATGCGTTGGCACACATTGGTCAACCGGCGGTTCAGCCGCTCGCGGCAATTGTTGCAGATGGGAATAGAGACTCATCGTTTCGACAAACGGCCGCATTAGTGTTACGGGACATTGCTTCAAGGGACAGTGCGCCTTCGGTAGCAGACAGTGCGGCTGCCCTCGGTGTTGGGTTGCGGGATGGTGATCCCGGCCTCCGGAAAGCCTCTGCAGATGCGCTCGTCATTATCGGTCAGCCCGCCTCAGCCGTCGTGCGTATCGCGCTACTCCAGGATCAGAATCCGGTGGTGCGTGCCGAAGCGGCTACCATCCTTGGACGTAGCGGCTCGGCCACAACCTGGTATGCCGAAGCAGTGGATTCGTTAATTCTGGCGCTTGACGACCACGAGGAGCGTGTCCGGGCCGCAGTACGAAAGGGACTCGTTCGGATCCACGCGATTGCGTTTCGACAGCTTATTGTTGCATTGCAGAACAACAGTGCCCTCCGTCGGATGGGGGCAAGCACGGTGCTTGGTGAGATTGGGCATCGAGGGGCCATTCAGCCGCTTGAAACACTGCTGGCGACGGAGCCGGATCCTGCCGTTCGAAAATCTATTGTATCGGCCTTGGAGGTATTGCACGCAAAACCAGTACCCAAGGCTCCTCCACTACGACGCCCTGCCGCACGGTAAACGTGATAAGGGTGAGTCGTTTCGTCACGAGCCAGCGACCCTAGATTTTCCGGACACGTTCTTTAGGTTGGGGTGTGGGGTTGGCTACGTCTAGAGCAACTCGTGCCGAATTGTGATGTCGGTCTCTGCTTTCAGTGACTCTTGAAACGCAAGCACTGCACGCTGTTGTTTTCTGAAAAGGGCGGTGAGGACGAGCTGTTCCGGTGTGGGGATTTTCTCGGGATCGAGCTTTGCGGTTTCAGGGATCTCGATGGCGCGTGCAATTTCGGTTTCGTTCGTGGTGAGTACGATCGAATCTCTGACCACGGCTTTGGCTTTCTGCCGGAGGATCTCATCCATCTGCTCGGCTTCGAATTCAAGAGGGGTAATATAGCTACCACGGAGGACTTGCTGGTATCGTCGCGAGTCAAAGCTCCCATTCGTCTGAAATGCCTCAGTCGCTGCAACGAGTGTCTGAAGTTCCTCCGCTGTTGCGGTAACACCAAAGGCCTTCGCGGCTTGGAGCCACAAGGCGTCCTCAATCAAAGAGTTGATGACGAACTGCTGGACAGTTTCTTCCTTGACGTCCGGGCTGACCTGACGGTATTGTCGATACGCATTGCGGTATACACGTCGATATTCGTTCAGCGTGACGGTGTCGTCTCCTGCCACAATAACGGAATCGCGAATATCAGCTCCTGACTCGCCAAACCCCCACCAACCCATCCCGCCGATAAACGCGATCGCGATCGCAAACATCAGGGATCGAAAGAACCACACGCGCGCCATGGCGCCTTCTCGAATGAGCTTAATCATGAGTGCCGCCTCCAGATTGTGATGGTTTGTTCGAGAGTCAAGCCAAAAGTTGAGCTCTCATTGTAGGCC
>DTRN01000008.1:0-2026 GCA_012965905.1 Nitrospirales bacterium
AAGGGTGGCACCAGCGGGAGCATCTCGCACCCACTGATTCAACATCGCAGTCTTGGCCGTCAACGCGGCTTGAATGTGTGTCGTTGCCGTTTCCGCATTGGGATACGTGCTTGCGGCCGAGATTCGCGAACTTTTGCTCAACCGATTGACCAGCCACTCGTCTGTTTTGCCAACATGACGCGCGACGGTGTGACCGCCAAAAGCCTCTTGCGCCTGCAGCCAATCGGCGGGAAAGGCCGTCGGCACACATTGGCCATGCGCCTGGCCAATCAAAAGACTGCCCGCGAACAGAGCACATAGGAAAAGAGTCAAACACCTAAATCGTACTTGACGATCTGACGTACTATCCCGCATTTTCATCACTTGACCTCGACAATTTCGTGATTATAGCTATTTCATGTGCAGTCGACAGCAACAATTTGACGGACATCAATGAAGAGAAGTCCCCCTCTCAACAACACCACGATCATGCGAGGACATCGCCATGGATGATCAGGCCATACTGACAACACTCCCAGTCCTTCCGGTCAAACGAACGGTCTTGTTCCCGGGCGTGTTGATGCCGGTGTCCATCGGCCGGGAATCATCGATTGCGGCGGTCGATGCAGCGTTGAAGACCGAAGACAAGACCATCATCGTGGTGTCCCAACGTGATCCCGAGCAGGAACAGCCTACCACCGATGACCTCTATTCCATCGGAACCAAGGCGGTAGTCAAGCAGGTCGCGCGTCCCGATGGATCAACGATCCATGCCTTGGTGCAGGGAATTGACCGTGCCGTATTGCTGCGGGTCGAAGAGACCGATCCCTATTTAATGGTGCGCTCACGACACCTCCCAAACCCTTCTGATTCCGGTCCTGAGATCGACGCCATGCATCGCGCTATCGTCGAGTTGGTGCGGGCGCTGCCCAATCTCATCGAGGCCCCAGGCATTCAGGATGCGGTCACCGCCTTGAGCGACGAAGAAGATCCCGTTGCCCTTGCCTACCGCGTAGCGTCATTCCTGAATCTGACGGTGGCCGGCGAACAAAAACTCCTCGAAGCCCAAACCTGTGCCGATCTGCTGCGCGGCCTTTATGCCGCCTTGTCCCATGAAATGCAGATTCTCCAACTGCGTGACAAGATCGCAGGTGAAGTGCAGGCTAAACTGAGCAAGAGCCAACGCGAATACATCCTGCGCGAACAACTCAAAACCATTCAGCAGGAACTGGGCGAGGACGACAGCGAAGAAAACGAACTCTCTCATCTCAAGAAGCAGATCGAAGAAGCCGGGCTGCCGGAAGTGGTCAAAAAAGAGGCCGACCGGGAAATGAACCGACTGTCAAAAATTCCGCCAGCTGCGAGCGACTATCATGTCATTCGCAGTTATCTCGAGATGCTGCTCGAACTGCCGTGGACCACAGCATCACCAGATCACCTAGACCTTGCCAATGTACGCACCGTCTTGGACGAAGATCATTACGGAATCAAAGAGGTGAAGGAACGGATCGTCGAACACCTTGCCGTTTTGAAACTCAACCCAGAGGCAAAAGCGCCCATCCTCTGCTTGGTTGGCCCCCCAGGGGTCGGGAAAACCAGCTTAGGACAATCAATTGCTCGCGCACTTGGACGCGAATTCCAACGCTTCAGCTTAGGCGGCGTTCATGATGAAGCCGAGCTACGCGGACATCGCAGAACATATGTAGGCGCACTTCCCGGTGGCATTATCCAGGCGATTCGTCGCGCAGGTTTTAACAATCCCGTCCTCATGTTGGATGAAGTTGACAAGATGGGCCGTGATTTTCGGGGCGATCCCGCGGCAGCCTTGCTCGAAATTCTCGATCCGGCACAGAACCACACATTCCGAGACCACTATATCGACCTCCCGTTTGACCTCTCGAACGTGTTCTTTATTACGACGGCGAATACACTCGATTCAGTGTCGCAACCGCTGCTTGACCGAATGGAAATCATCCGACTCCCCGGCTACAGCGAATACGAAAAGGTGGAAATTGCGAACCGATATCTGTGGCCCCGTCGCCGCAAA
>DTRN01000008.1:2036-18638 GCA_012965905.1 Nitrospirales bacterium
GCCTCGAGAATCAGCCACTCGACTTCTCTCAAGAGGTGATTGAAGAAATTATCAGGAAATACACGCGAGAAGCCGGTGTCCGCCAGCTTGAACAAATGTTGGGGCGGGTCACGCGAAAGATTGCCCTGCAATTGGCCGAAGGATCGGAAGCAATACCTGCTGAGACCATCACCGTCACACCCACGCTAATCGAAGAATGGTTGGGGACGGAACGGTTTCTGCCCGAAGAGGCTCGCAAGACGCTTCCCGCGGGAGTGGCAACCGGTCTCGCATGGACCCCGGCAGGCGGAGACGTTCTCTATGTGGAGACGACCCTGCTTCCCGGAAGTCACGACATCAGGCTCACTGGCCAACTAGGCGACGTAATGCAAGAGTCCGCCCATGCGGCTCGAAGTTATCTCTGGTCACACGCGGAATCCATGGGCCTCGACATCTCCAGCTTTAAACGCAATGGGATTCATGTCCACGTGCCGTCTGGAGCCATCCCGAAAGACGGCCCCTCAGCGGGGATCACCATGGCAACCGCGCTCGCATCGGCATATCTCAATATGCCGGTAAGGAGTGACACCGCCATGACGGGAGAAATGAGCTTAAGCGGGTTGGTATTGCCTGTCGGCGGAATTAAAGAAAAGGTCCTGGCCGCGCATCGTGCGGGAATCCGTCGGATCATTCTGCCGAAGTCGAATCAGAAAGACCTTAAGGAGATACCAGACGAAGTTCAAGCGGTCATTGCATTTCTACTGGTAGAACGCATCGACGAAGTCCTTCCTCTCGCCTTCGCTTCACCTCAAGAAGAACCGACGGAGGCTGGAAATCGCGACACCGCCCAACATCTCGCTGAAAACCATGCGACCATTGTGGCCTCTGATCGAATCCCCCCTTCGTAAAGAAGGGCTAAGGGATGTCTTAATGCAACCGGTCACGGCGGGGGGGAAGTGCATTCATGATTTCCGCTTCCTGTGCGAGTAACTCCTTCCAGCGAGATTCCACAGACCCATCAGAACGGTAGATCTTAGCCAACGAGAGAAACACCTTATAATGTCCGGCCTCGGCCACCATCAACTCATAGTAAAACTCCTGTAACGCCTGATCATCCAGATACTTCCACAGCAGTCGAAACCGCTCACAACTGCGTGCCTCGATCAATGCGCTGAGCAGCAACTTTTCTCGTAACTGATCAGCCCGGTCCCCACCTGTCTTGGTTATGGATTGAAGCGCCTTGACGTAGTGGTCGGCTCGTCGCGTTCCCAAGCGGAACCCTCGCTTCCGAAGTTCGGCAATGACCAGCTCAAAATGATGCCATTCCTCAGCGACGATTGGCGTCAGTTGCTCGACAAGCTCCTGCTTGTCTGGGAATTGGACAATGAGTGAAATGGTGGAAGACGTAGCTTTTTGTTCGCAGTAGGCATGATCGACGAGGATATCCTCGATATTCATCTCTGCGATATTCACCCACGACGGATCGGTCGCGAGCTTCAAGCCAAGCGTGAACGTCTTCATCTCAAAGGAACCTTTTATAAAAATCCAACAACGTCATTCCGGCGCACGCCGGAATCCAGGAAGCTGGGTGGGGCGCTGGACCACGGCTTTCGCCGTGGTGACGGATGAGTTGACGAGATTCTCGAGTTTTGTAAAAGCCCTAAAGGAATTCCTCTGCTCTATCCGAAGTCGCCGGAGCCATCGGTTGGCACCGAAGGCGGAGCCACGGACTTGTGGCCGGAAGTCTTGCGAGGCACTCTGGCAGCGCGTGGCGGTTTAGACGACGGCAGCACGCCGATAAACTTGAGAAACGCATTGCGCGTTTGCCCCTTTGGATCCGTTTTGTTCCACTCTTTGATGGTTTTCTCAAAGGCCACGGTTTGCTTGTCGTTCCAATTCAGTAACTGACTAAGGTGTCGCTTACTGATTTTCCCATCCAATTCGTAAAGGCATTTCACGATTCGGCTCAACGACACCCGCTCAACGGCACCGGTCTCAGACAGGGTCACGTTGAACGGATGCTGTCGACAGGTGACCGGTCGATGCTCGTAGATGGTGCACATGTTGTCTTTCCCCAGGAAGGTGCAATGTCCTGACTTCCACTTCAAACCCATCACGGCCCGCCGCTTGCCAAACCGCAGGGCAAAGGTGTCACTTTTCGCAATAGTCAGAAACTTGTCGTAGAAAAACCGAATAAAGTCCCGTGGCGATTGCCCGATACCATCGGCAATGCGATGCACATCCTCAGGCGTGATATACACAGTCGTACCCGTGCAACAGTTCCCACAACCCGTGCAGCGAAACTTCAGCAGTGCGAGCGGATCTTTAAACGGCATAATGTATACTCCATGATATCGACGTCGAGCGGACACATCTTAGCATGATCATGGACATATGGAATTCTTGACAGATGAAGATCGGGTTTCTCTACAATGCGCAGGTCCACCAAATCCCACACAGTGCGCCGATGGCGTTTGAACTGTCGATCCGACATCCTCATCTGGACGTCACCATCATTGTCCCAACCACCACGCACCTGACGTTTCTTCAAGAACTTGGCACACGCTATCCTGACCACACATGTTCGTATGTTGTCACCACGCTTCCGGGCGTTGTCCGCGTACTTTCTCAATTGTGGAGTGGCAGCCTCCCACCGAAACTGCTCACACTGGCCTTCAATCGACACCTGTTTTCGACTTTTGACGCATTAGTCGTTCCGGAACGAACGTCGCTTGCGCTGAAGAAGCTCGGACTCAACCGTCTCAAACTCATCCACTCCGGTCACGGCGCGGGCGATCGTGAAGTCGCATTTGAACCCAGGTTGAAAGAATTTGACTTCATGTTAATCCCTGGACAAAAACACGCTGATCGCCTGTTGAGGCTCGGCCTCGTGCACGCGGACGGGTATGCGTTGGTTGGATACTGTAAGTTCGACCTGTATCTCAAACATCCGCCTGACGCACCACGATTGTTTTCGAATGGAAACCAGACCGTCCTGTACAATCCGCATTTTCGTCCACAATTCTCGTCGTGGATCACGATGGGACGCCAGATCCTCGAATGGTTCACCAACACGACCACATACAACCTGATTTTTGCGCCGCATATCCGCTTGTTTGAGGGCGCCACGATGGCGGAACAACATGAACTACAGCGCTACACAGGAGAAAATATCCTCGTTGACCTGGGGAGTGATGCCGGTGTGAATATGACCTATACCCACGCGGCAGATATCTATCTCGGGGATATCAGCAGTCAGGTCTATGAGTTTCTTATTCCCCCACGCCCGTGTATTTTTCTAAACGCTCATGCGGCTGACTGGAACAACAATCCCAACTACCTGTGCTGGAAATGCGGGCCCGTACTCAGCAACGTTGACGACCTCGGGTCACATCTCGATACCGCGACGCGCACGCACGCCGAGTATCGCCCACGGCAAGAGACTCTCGTCCAATACACGTTTGACCATTCCGAACACTCAGCAGGAGTTCGAGGAGCAAATGCCATTGCAGAGTATCTTGCTAGAGCAATCACGACTCAGGAGAAGGGGTAAATGCGCTATTCCGGTCACATCATCGGTCTGCTGAAATCATACATGCACGACCTAGTAGTGCAAGCAACCCAAGAATCAGTAACACATGAAACCTTTGGCTTTGCCAAGCAACCCTATCGTCCTGATCAAGCGATTTCCGATCTTCTTGCGATATTGGACGATCGGATTGAATCAGAAGGCGTCCAGGTTGGACTCCCGCATGAATTTCTTCACCAAATGTGGACGTTGTGCAACCGCGCACAAGAACCAGTTGCACAGCGCGTGTGGATGGAGACCAATATTGACGACATCACGAAATCGAAAGCCACCATCCGTGAACTGACTTACCGAGCGTTGATCGAGTTTATGGAAAGGGAAGATACGGAAGGATAAGCACGTCCTATCGGGGTCCTCGCTGTACGGGATGGGGAAAATCAGATTTGGGGTGCCACGTTCCTCTCCCACGGCAACTTCTTCCACACAAACGCGATACATGACGCTCCACACAGGCCCCCGATCAACGCGAACACGACAGACGTCGCGTCTGTCTGTCTGCTGACGACAAGCAGTTGCATCATTTCGAACACGCTACCCAGCAGCCCACACAATGCTGCCCCGGCAAAACACACCGCAAGTCGCGGCAAACCACGCTCACGGAGCGCAAGGGCAAATAAGCCTCCCACGAACGTCCACTGCACACACTCAATGGTCCAACTCCAGAGGTCAGAAGAAGGAGTTGCACCAAGCAAAGTCGGGCCAAACGGAATAAGACGCGCGGCTTGGAGACCCTCCCTGAGCTGGCCAATATCCAGCGTCAGATCAAACGGCTTCAGTGCGAAGAAAAAGAGGACGAGTGCAGTCGCAAACGCGAGGCCGGCAAACGGACGCTCACTCAGCAGTTTTTCTTGTTTGGCCTTCACCATGGGGCCGAACACCGAGGCAGCAAGCCAGCCGAGAGGAACTCCCAGAAACACGCTGGCCATGTTTAACAGCACATCTCTTGGTGTTGATGTCCGAGAGGCGGAGAAAAGCTGAGCGGCCTCGACAGAGAGGCTCAGCAGGAGGCCGGTGACGGTCGCAATACCAAGCGCAACCCAGAATCCCCGTTTGGCCTGAACGAACCGTGCGGCAATCAAGAATCCCCACGGCAAAAACAGCAGGAGGTTCGTCACGATATCCGGGGTGGCGGCCACGCCCCAGGCCCCTGCACGAATATCTGAAAGGCGGTTTTGTGCGTCTTCCAGCGTCAGGGTAAAGTCGAAGGGGATCGTGGTCCCATACACGATGAACACACCCCAAAACACCAGAAGAGCGGTAAGTGGATTGACTGTGAAGGGACGTGCCATTCGTCAGACAGCGCCTGTGGGTGGAAAATGATAGGACTTTTAGGGCATCACATTCCCACCGGAACCTGGCGGGATGATGGGTGTGCGTTGCTGAACATCAAGATTCTGAGCGCGATGTCGCAACACGTGATCCATGAGCACCAATGCCAGCATGGCCTCGACAATCGGCGTGCCACGGATCCCCACACAAGGGTCATGCCTCCCTTTGGTAACAACAGTGGTATCGTGACCATCACGATCGACCGTACGGCCGGGTAGTCGAATACTGGACGTCGGCTTAAATGCCACATGCGTCACGATAGGCTGACCAGAAGAAATTCCACCCAGCGTCCCTCCAGCATCATTGGAAAGAAACCCTTCGTGCGTCATCTCATCGCGATGTTCAGTGCCCTTCTGCTCAACCGAATCGGTACCTGAACCCATCTCAACACCCTTCACAGCATTGATACTCATCATCGCGTACGCAATGTCAGCATCCAGTTTGTCGAAGACTGGTTCGCCAAGTCCTGGCGGCACGCCTTCCGCAACAACCGTCACTTTCGCGCCAACCGAATTGCCTTCCTTGCGTAAAGCATTAACGAGCGTGGCTAGGGCCTCAACCTTAGCCTGATCTGGAAAAAAGAACGCGTTCCGATTCACCTCATCCCAGTCAAACTGTTCGGGACAAATGGGTCCGAGCTGCGAGACATATCCACGGATGTGGATTCCCAGCTTCTCTTTCAAATACTTCTTGGCAATCGCTCCTGCGGCAACCCGCATGGCCGTTTCACGGGCAGAAGCACGCCCACCTCCACGATGGTCGCGAATGCCATATTTTTGTTGATAGGTGTAGTCCGCATGGCCCGGACGAAACTTGTCTTCAAGTTCGTCATAATCCGATGATCGGGCATCGGTGTTTTCAATGATGAGGCCAATCGGAGTTCCGGTTGTTTTGCCTTGAAAGACACCGGATAAAATCTTGACCACGTCTGATTCGCGGCGTTGGCTCTGATACAGGTTCTGGCCGGGTTTCCGTCGATCAAGGTCGGGCTGGATATCCTCGGCGGAGAGTTCAATACCCGGAGGGCAGCCATCCACGATACAGCCGAGAGCCAGACCATGACTCTCGCCGAAGGTGGTCACCGTGAAGACTTTTCCAAAGGTATTACCAGGCATTAGGGGATCGCAGGATACTATGCACTAATATGTCATATTAACACAGGTTCTAGAGAAGATCCTTCACGTTGCACTCACCGCATATCAAGCAGCACTTTCAGCGTTCCTGCTCTTCGGCTTTGACTGAGGGCTTCAATCGCCTGATTCAAGGAAAAAGTCTGATCGATCAGTGCACTGAGATCGAGTTGACCTGATTCCAAAAGATGAATGGCTTTTGCAAATGGGCCGCAACGTGACCCGACAATGGTCACTTCATCGACAACCAAAGATGTGAAGTCAATTTCGAGTGCCCCCGGGTAGGTGCTTTTCAGTACCAGCGTCCCCGCGGGACGGACGGCACGTCTGGCAATCTCAAAACCCTGTGCGTTTCCAGTACACTCAACGACAATATCGAATTGCGTATCCGGCAGTTCTTCAACCTGGTACGACTCCCCTCTTTTCGGCAACAGACCCAGCGTTCGCTGGTTACGCCCAGCATAGCTCAGTGCACAACCTGTCAGCGTAAGCGTCCGCGCGATCAGCTGCCCCAGTTTCCCGGAACCCACCACAAGAACACGATCTTCAGACGTAATATTAACCTGCTCAAGAATCTGTAGTGCTGCGGCAAGAGGTTCGGTAAACGTCGCAATCTCGGTTGAAACGGATTCGGGAACAACATAAAGATTCTCGACAGGGAGGGTCGTGTATTCAGCGAAGGCGCCATTTCTATTGGTAACGCCCAACACGGTCCGATGCGGACAATGCGACGTCCGCCCCTGTTGACACACCTGACACTGTCGACATGCCGCGACGATTTCGCCCACCACCCGCCGGCCAGCAACAGATTCCGGCCCGTCTTCGACTACACCGACAAACTCGTGTCCGATCACGCCCACATAGGGAAACATCCCGGAAATCAATCCATGATCAGTACTGCAGATACCGGCACACAAGACTCGAATGATCGCCTCGTTTTCTCCTGCATTTGGGTAAGGCAAGTCGTCGCGAAAGGTTACGACGCCGTCTTCCAGCCAGACGCCGTTCATATGTCTTCTCCCTCGTTGTCAAGCGGGGTCAACTCGTTTTCCATCGCGGCAATCACCGTGGCGACGGTGGCGTCACCCGTTACGTTTACTGCGGTACGACACATATCCAAGATCCGATCAACACCCAGGATCAACGCGATCCCGGCTGTCGGCACCCCGATCGCTTCGAGAATAATGACCAAGATGATGAGGCCGGCGCCAGGGACGGCAGCCGCACCAATAGACGCAAACACGGCGGTGAGAAGAATCTGCAATTGCGCGCCAATGTCCAACCCCATGCCAAGTGTTTGCGCTATGAATACTGCTGCAACAGCTTGGTACAGCGCGGTTCCATCCATATTAATGGTGGCACCAAGTGGCAGAACGAAGGATGAAACTTCCTTGGAGACGCCAACACGCTTCTGACACACCTCCATCGTCACGGGAAGGGTGGCACCACTTGAACTCGTTGAAAACGCCAGAAGCTGGGCGGGCGAAATTGCCTGAAAGAACTTCAAAACCGAGACCGACGTGAACACTTTGAGGAGCAGCGGATAGGTGATCGCCGCATGGAGAACGAGGCCGCCAATCACCACCAGGCAATAGAACCCGAGTGCGCCGAGCAGCTCGACAGCCGCGCCAATATCATCCTTGGCAACCTGATTGATTGTCTTGGCAATCAGCCCGAACACCCCAATGGGAGCCATCAGCATAATCATCTGAACGATCTGAATGACCACCGCCGTGAGACTCGCGAATACATCGATCAACGGTTGCGCTTTCTGCTGAGGAACCATGACCAGCGCGATTCCAAAAAACAGCGAGAACACCACGACCTGCAACATATTCCGGTTATCGCCCGCGGCGCCGAGAATATTGGTTGGAATCATATCGACGAAGATCTGCAAAGGCCCGCGTGACTTGGCCATCTCAGCCCGATCCGTTCCGGAGGCGGCCTCCGCCTGATAGGTGGCCTGTAGCTGCTGCTGTAACTCGTGAGGAACACCCTCTCCCGGCTGAAGAACATTCACCATAACCAGGCCAATGGTGATCGCAAACGCCGTCGTGCCGATATAGATCGCGAGGGTTTTTCCACCAATCCGTGAAAGTTTTCGAATATCAGAGAGTGAAGCGACACCGGTAATAATTGATCCAACGATAAGCGGAATGGCAATGACCTTCAGCAGGTTGAGAAAAATATCGCCAAACGGAACCACCCAGTCCGAGGTAAAGTGGCTCCACCCCAATGTCGCTGAGACAAGGCCATAGATAACGCCCAAGACCATTCCGACGAGAATCTGCCAATGTAAGGGAACCTGTTTCATATCACGGGTACGCGATCCAACGTTGCGACACATTCGATGTGTTGGGTGTGTGGAAACATATCGATGGGTTGAACTTCTACCAACTCAAATCCGCCATCGACCAGTCGCCGTAAATCACGAGCGAGGGTGGCGGGATCGCAGGACACGTAAATAACCCGGCGGGCCAAAGACGCCACCAGCGCTTCAATCACTTCCGGTTGAAGGCCACGACGCGGCGGATCGATAATCACCACATCGGGCAAGGGATCCCGTCCTGGTAATACGTCCTCGACACGCGCGGTCACCCACTCTACATTTGACAACCCAGCGAGGTTCACAACCGCGTCGGTTGCTGCTGAAGAAGACTCTTCTATCGCGAGAACTCGATCCACGTGTGCGGCGAGATGTGAGGCAAAGACACCCACACCAGCATACGCATCGACCACGATACACGCATTCACCTCTTTGACCTTTTGAATAACATGCTCAACCAATCGCTCTGCCTGTATCGTATTGACCTGAAAAAATGCCGCGGCTGAAATCTGATAACGCCGCCCCAAGAGCATTTCGGTGAGGGTCTTCTGGCCACTTTCAACCGGTGGTTTTTTGGATGTGTCACGCCAAGTTAATTGCGGCTGGATGAGGAATTCTCCCGTATTCTGCCCTATTCGAACCGATAGCTGTTGCGTACCCGTCGTCGCTTCTTGGACGTTGTCGAGCGCCTGATTGACCTGCTCACAGGCAATCTCACACTTATCGATGCGCAATAATCGACGGGTTCCCTGCCGCATCAACCCCACTTGCCCATCCCGCCAGACGGTAAAGCGCATGTGGTTTCGATAGTTCCACGGGTTCTCCATGCCAATTGCCGCTCGCAACACGCCATTTTCTTCATTGTGAAACCGGCCGATCCGAATAAGTTGCTCCTGTACGATCTGCGTTTTCATGCGCAGTTGTTCGGCATACTCCACATGCTGAAGCTGACACCCCCCACATTGCCCAAAATACTGACAGCGAGGTTCGATGCGAAATAGAGACGGCTTGAGCACACGAATCGTACGTGCTTCAAGATACTGCGAGCACGTTTCGGTGACTTCGGCAATCACCTGTTCACCTGGAATGGCATACGAAACAAACACCATCCGCCCATCTGGTGCCCTGCCTATGGCTTTGCCACCCGCTGCAATACCCGTGAGTTCGAGTTCAAGCATTTCAGGTGGACCGGGGTCGACACGACGCTTCCTTCGCTTGCGTCGATCAGACGCAGACTTTATTCTGTTGCCTTCGGTAGCCGTACGCATCACAATCTCCATCTCAGAGCTTTATCCATGGGCTGTAAAGCAATAACATGGACAATTTGGAGGCCCATATTTGAGGCCGGAGCGAGGCGCGACGAGGGAGCAGAGCGAGACTCTGTGACGGAGGAGCAACGACACTCCGGGCTAAAAATGAGCCTCCCCGTAGGGCCGGGGCACTTGTGGGCTACGCCGGCGTCACTCATCGCTTCCATACTCCCGGTATGCGCACTTTTTGCTCCTTGGCTCGCTCCAAAATCGCCTCCGGCCAATGTGCCATGTTATTGTTTTACAGCCCCTTAGGACCGAGCCATATATATCATAGACGTGCGCATTGCCATATTGTTTCGCATGAGGAGACACACCATGCACATGCAGCCAGTACTCATTCTGATCATCCTGTTAAGCGCCGGGTGGGCATCAACGACGTTTGCCGCTCCGCCACCAGGGGCGACCCCGGAAGAACAGGGCCAACATGTCTTCGTCACTCGAGATACCATGGACAATGGTTTCACCGATGCGGTCGCGACGATGTCGATGACGTTGTCCAATGCTGCTGGACAGACGAGCAGTCGAAAAATGGTGACCCGTTATTTCGAGGTTCAGGACGCCGGGAATAAGACCCTCATCACCTTCAAATTTCCACGTGACATTAAGGGAACCGGCCTCTTGACCTTTGAGCACATCGACGGAGCTGACGATCAGTGGTTGTATCTTCCCGCCCTCAAACGGGTCAAGCGTATCGCCTCAAAAAACAAAAGCGGAAGCTTCATGGGGTCTGAATTCAGTTATGAAGACATTGCGGCAACCAAGCCCGAGAAATTCACCTACAAGTACATACGGGAGGACAAACACCAGGGCATCTCGGTCTGGATCGTCGAGCGATATCCCAAGGATCCAAATTCGGGGTATACGAAGATTGTCTCCTGGGTCGATCAGTCGAATTTCCAGGTGGTCAAGCAGGAATTCTTCGACCGTAAAGGCAGCCCATTGAAATTCGAGATCGACAACAGGAATACCGTATACCTTGAAAAGTTCTGGAGACCATCGGAAATCATCATGGAGAACCTTCAGACCAAGAAAAAGACCACTCTGACCTTTAGCGATTGGGGTTTTCAACAAGGCCAGAAAAGTTCTCTGTTCTCCAAACGGTCCCTCGAACGACAGCGGTGAGCACCAGAGGCTCCATCGCATTCGCTCTTCTTCTCTTTTGTACCAGCAATGCGACGGCCTTGGAACATGATCTCAGAGTCACCGGCACCACCCATGTCTCCGTATTTCCACAATCGGGAGAAGGTGACCAAGAAGACGCGTTCGCGTTTACCGAACTGAAGCCAGATCTCGCATTGACCTTTGATGAGTCATGGCAAGCCATCATCGCGCCTCGATTTCGTTTTGGCGTGACCAATCCTGAATACAACCTCCTGTCACTCGATGACGTCTACGCGGAATATGCCTCCGATCGCTTTGAAGTCCGCGTAGGATACCAGACCCATTTCTGGGGCGCCGCAGAATCAGCCAATATCGTCGACATTCTCAATCAGAAAGACTTTGTCGTCGACTTCTTCGATCCCAAGGAGAACAAGCTCGGCGAACCTGCCGTCCGACTCAGGCTCGCCCTCGGTGACAATCGATTCGACATGTACCATTTCAGTTATTTCACCCCCGCCTCGCTCCCGGATAAAGTGAACCGCTTTAACTTCTTCGATGGCCGTCTCGACTTCTCTGATGATCCCCTCTATACCCATGGGGCCGAACGTCTCCGCCAACAGGTGGCCTTACGCTGGGATCGAACCATGGGATCTGCCGATGTTGGGCTTTCCTATTTCAATGGATATGAGAAATTTCCAGTCATTAACGTCAGGCCAGGAGCCCTCGAAGCCGACACCCTTTACTACGAGATGCAACAGTTCAGTGGGGATCTTCAGATGAGCCTGGGGAGCTGGCTTGTCAAGGGCGAGGCGTTATTTCAGGATACGTCTTCTGGGGGGACGTTCATGGCATCTGCCATGACCTCAGGCGGACAAGTGGTCCGAAGAAATCTTGTCCCGAAGAATCATACCGCGTTTGTTGGCGGTTTTGAATATACTTTTTTTGGCGTGATCGGTCAGAGCGACGTCGGGGTGATCGGAGAATATCTCTATGACTCAGAACAACGGCTCGATGCGGTTGCGTTTCGCCCATTTCAAAACGATGTATTCGGTGGAATACGATGGGCTCGAAACAATGCCGGTGATGGAGAACTGCTGGTCGGCGGAATCATCGACGTGAAGAATCAGACACAAGTGTGGAGGGTTGAATATTCGGAACGATATTTCGATCGTCTTAAACTCTCTGCCATTTACGATCACGTCGAGGCCGATCCACGGGATCCCATCGCGATTTTCGACAACGATAATCGCCTTGCCATCGAACTATCATACACCTACTAGAATTCCCGCCATCCAATGCAGACTTGCTTCCTATGGTGAAGCCGATACAATTGAGCGTCGTCTAACACGGGGCAATAGCGATATATGAACATACGCATGAGTCGAATCTCGTCTACTACTCTGATATTTGCTGCCCTTCTCGGACTTGCAGCATTGCTCGTGCAGTGCTCAGATCATCCTGTTGGAACTGCGCCCGCTCCCATCGTACAAGAGCACAGTCCCCCTGCGGTCATCGCCTCGACTCCCACACCAATCGTTCCCGGAAATGCACTCGCCGCTTCAAATGAAACATTCATCCGCGTGGTGCAAGCGGCGCGACCGGCGGTGGTTAATATCGTATCGGTGGCAACATCATCAGGACGCTCTTCGCCAGCACATCCATTTTTTAATGATCCATTCTTTCGCCGCTTTTTTGGCGACGAATTCGGACGGCAATTTCAGCCACCGGAACGTCGGCAGCAAGGCATCGGCTCAGGTGTGATTGTCAGTTCAAACGGATATATCCTAACCAACAACCATGTTATCGACCAGGCCGACGAAATTCGCGTGGTGTTCGGAGATAAACGAGAATTTCAGGGCACCTTGATTGGAACCGATCCCAAAACTGACCTCGCCATTATAAAAATTGACGCGACAGACCTTCCCTCCCTGCCGTGGGGCGATTCAGACCAGCTTCAAGTCGGCGAAATGGTCTTGGCCGTGGGGAATCCGTTTGGGCTAAATCAAACTGTCACCATGGGGATTATCAGTGCGGTGGGACGTGCAAATGTGGGTATCGTCGATTATGAAGACTTTATCCAAACCGACGCGGCCATCAACCCTGGGAACTCCGGTGGTGCCTTAGTGAACCTCAGTGGACAGCTCATTGGCATCAACACGGCCATCTTCAGCCGCAGCGGCGGATACATGGGAATCGGTTTTGCGATCCCCAGCCGCATGGCCAAGGCTGTCATGACCAGCCTGATCGAACACGGCGAGGTCATCCGCGGCTGGCTTGGTGTCTCTATTCAAGATTTGAATCCTACCCTTGCAAAGCAGTTTGACGCGCCAGACACCAAAGGGGTCTTGGTCGGAGACATCATCGAAAACAGTCCCGCAGAAGAGGCAACAATCCAACGTGGTGACATCATTCGCCAGTACCGTGGCGGTACCGTCAATGACGCCGTGCACCTGCGGTCGTTAGTTGCTGAGACGTCGCCCGGAACCTCAGTTCCGCTGATCATTCTGCGAGATGGAGAATCCCAAACGGTTGTGGTCAAAATTGGAACGTTGCCCCAAGACCTTACGGCACTCAGCCCAACTCAGGGCACACAGGGGACCCGCGCGCTCAGCGGGATCACCGTCAATCCCGTCCCGCACGGGCGAACCCGTGGCGATGTTGGTGTCATCGTGCAAGACGTGAAACAAGGAAGCTCCGCTCAGAGAGCTGGACTCAGGAGAGGCGATATCCTTCTTGAGATTAATCGCGGGAGAATCTCTGGCGTACGCGCTTTCAAGAAGGTGGCCGGAAGCCTTGATCCTCGGAAACCCGTTTTAGTGTTATTGCGCCGTGGGAACACGACCATTTTCCTGACTATCAGTCCGGAATAACCATCCAAAAGATTCTCTAGGCCAGCGATCGCCGGCCTCCAAGAACACCCTCGGCGGCACAACGAAATTGCACCCATACCCTCTTGACTCTGGGGGATTCAGACTTATTATTCAATCATCGATCATGCATGACGATATCTCGAACGCAATACACACAACCCAGAGCGATGACGTAAGGCTCTGAATCAGAAGGAGGGATATCATGATTCTGACACGTTGGAATCCAGAAGCAGAAGTTGATCAATTATTGAAAACGGTATTCGACAACCCCTTCGGCACGTGGGGGCATAACCAGGTCGCACGTGCATCGTCCCCACGCATGAACGTGTATGAGAATGAGGGCACCTTTTATGTAGAAGTCGCCATGCCAGGTCTCAACATGAACGACATTGAGATCACGACGCATAAACAGGTGCTCACGGTCAGGGGAGAGCGGAAATCTGAAGGAGAGAAGGAAGCGAACTATACGGTTCACCTTCGGGACATTCTCCCGGGAACCTTCTCACGCTCGGTGCGACTGCCTGAGTACGTCAATGCAGATTCAGGGTCCGCGCAATATGAACAGGGCATCCTGAGCCTGACATTTCAGAAGAAAGAAGAAGTGAAGCCAAAGCAGATTGCCGTTACATCCAATGGCAACCCTGACTAACATCTCTTGGACAGAGGCCTGAGCTATTCTTCACGCTCAGGCCTCTGTCGTTGCGTATCACGCTTACATCACGTTGAAGAGGTAAGCTCATGGCATGAAACACCCTCCTCGGATACAATAGCCAGGGAGGTTCCAATCATGCGTATTGGCACATATCTCTTCACCCTTGCAGCAGTCCTCTACACCCCCCTTGCCCTCACACACAAGGCGTGGACGAGAACGCGGTCACATTCGTACTCCCCGAGCCGGCAACCCTCACGGTGAGGGAGGAACGGATATAGAAGCAAACAGTTCAGCTTACCAATGTGAACTCCCATACCATCATCGCGTACGTGAATGCCCAGCATATGAGTCCGGCACTCCAACAGGCACTCCAACAGGTTGTGAGCTTGCGCGGAAGACTAAGCCAGACAAAGGACGAGTTGATGCAGTTAGAGCAGCGCAACAACACAATCACGAAAGATCAAACTCGAATTCGCGAGAACATGCGGCGGCTCTCGCAAAACGCCCCCCTGTTCAACCGATATGTCACGAAACTCGATCGTCAGGAAACGGAATTAGAACAGATGCTGGGAGAAATCGAGACGTTGCAGACGAAAGAAACTCAACAGAAAAGAGCACTCGATACGTTTCTCATGGAGCTCGACCTTGAGTAAATAATTCTGCTAGGCATCTTCGCCTTTCAGTTCCAGTGACGTACGTCCCACGACTCTCCCCACCATTCCCTTCACGTCCTCAAGTACCAAATACAAGGAGGGAACCAGTAACAGAGAAATAAAGGTCGCGAACATAACTCCAAACCCCAATGTTGCGGCCATGGGAATAAGGAACTGTGCTTGTACGCTCTTTTCCATCAACATCGGCAACAGCCCGAAAAAGGTTGTCAGCGAGGTGAGCAGAATCGGCCGAAACCGTGCTACCCCAGCTTGATAGACAGCCTCAAATATCGATCGCCCGGAGGCTCGACTTCGATTGATAAAGTCGACCAAAACAAGATTGTCGTTCACGACAACACCGGCGAGTGCCACAATACCTACCAATGACAAGATGCTTAATGCCATGCCGATGACGATGTGGCCCATCACGGCCCCCACAATTCCAAACGGTATCGCAGAAATAATGATCAGCGGCTGCACGTAGGATCGTAGTGGAATTGCCATCAATGCAAAGATCGCAATCACTGCGTACATAAACCCGCGGATCAACGCTTCAAGCGATTCCTTCTGCTCACGTTGCTGTCCTTCAAAGGAATACCGCAGTCCCCGGTGCTCAGCCATGAGTTCAGGCAACCAACGATCAACCAATTCGGACACAATGGCACTGGTATCGGTTGTGGTGGTATCAACATCAGCGGTGACGTTGATTACGCGTAAGCGATCGACACGATTGATCGTTGCCGGACCCCGACCGATTTCAGCAACGGCAACCGAGGAGAACGGCACTTCATCACCTGCCGGAGTACGGATCCTCATTGTCTCCAGATCGCCTAACGACCGGCGGTGATCTGCGGGATATCGAACCATGACGCGAACATCATCACGACCCCGCTGAATCCGTTGCGCTTCTTCTCCGTAAAATCCTTGTCGAACCTGCCGCCCGAGATTCACGAGGGTGAGTCCGAGCGTTTCTGCGGCTGGGGTGATCGCAAGTTTAATTTCTTGCGCCCCTTCACGAAACGAGTCCGTCACTTCATTCACGCCGGCATAGGTGTTCAGCCTGGCTTTGAGCACACCCGCTGCATGTCGAAGCTCTTCAATATCAGGCCCCGCAAGTTGAACGTTGATGTCTTCACCGGGCGCAAATAACGACGAGGTGTAGGTCAGTTCAACCGCGTCAGGTATGGACCCGGTCAGCGCGCGCCACCGCTCTACAATTTCCTCACTGCTCATGGTGCGTTGTTCAGACAACACCAGTTCGATGGTGACCTCACCAAGATTTGACCCGGCAAAGACAACTCCCGCTTGTCCCATATTGAGCCGCTGCGCCACCCGATACGGTTGCTCCCCGATGACCCCCATAATGTGACGAAAGACTTCGCGTTGGGCATCATCGCGCCCGCCCTCAATTTCTTCGCGTAAGGCGAGCGCACTGTGCTCCAACTGCGCAACGGCTTTCGCAGTCACATCGGCAGGCGTTCCTTGCGGCATAGTTAGCATGGCAACGGCATAATCTGCCTCGACGTTTGGCATGAACACAAATTTCACCCATCCGCCAAACACTAGTCCGAGAGTGAGCAAGAACACGGCAATGAACGTCGACACGGTGACATATCGCCAATGTAATGCCCAAGCTAGTCCGGGACGATACATATTCTCG
>DTRN01000009.1 GCA_012965905.1 Nitrospirales bacterium
TCGTCATCAGCATGGACGGGAGAGGCAAACCCAAGCACCGATAACCCCGCGATTACCGGGACGACCCATGTCCATTTCCAGTGACAAACAGTGTCACGTTCCATTCTCCTGCTCATCGTTTTCTCATTCTCCTCACAGGTTCTTTGAGATTTATAGGGTTCCATTTCCCCGCCACCAAGGTAAATCATAGAGCTCCATGTAGCGAGTGCCTATCACCGACCAGTCCAGCGTTTCGACGAGCGCAAACGCATTGTCGGTTAACTCGCGGCGACGATCCGGGCTGTTGATCAGCTTCACAATCGGTTCCACCATCTCCTCAACCTCGTCGACCATCACTAAATGTTTCCCATCTTCGACCGGAAGACCTTCAACCGCTTTTCTGGTGGCGACAACCGGAATACGTGCCGCGAAGTAATCAAGAACCTTCATCCGTGTGCCTCCGCCAGCCGTCAGCGGCACTACAGCGATATCACCGCGTTTGAGATGCGCCGCAATATCGTCAACGGGCCCCACAAAGGTCAGGGATGGATGTGGTGAGTGCGCCGGAGGACTGTCTCCGATGGCCAGACATGCGACGTGATGACCGCGCTTCTCAAGTGCAGGAAGAATCACGGTGCCCAGAGCCATCGCTGCCTGCAAGTTGGGTGCGTAGGAATAGGGGCCGTGGTACACCAAGACGGGTGCTCGCGAGGAAGAACCATTGCTCATCTGCGACACAGCGGGAACTGCACCGGCGAACCGTTTGATGTCAACGCCATGGGGGATCAGGGTGATTTTTTCTGGTTGCACGCCAGCCGCAACAAGCGCTTCCTGATCGACGGTCGAAACGGCGATGACGTAGTCAGCCCGATTGCACAGGTCTATTTCAACCTTCTGAAGAAACTGCCGAGCCTTCGATGGCAGGCCCTCTGTTTCATCGATGCGTGAAAACTCGACATTATGCTCAACGAGGGAGGTCTTCCCTCCAAAAAACCACCGCGCAATGAGGGCCGGCCGAAGGAAGGCAGGAAACTCTGCTTGGTACAGGGTGATGCGGTGTTGATACGCGATAAATAGAGTCCGCGCCCACATGTTCAAATCATACAGCGCATAGAAGAGATAACATTCATTGGGGGGGAGTCCGCGGTGCTGCAGGATGTATTGAATGATTGGATTGAGCGGTAGCGGAAATACGTGAAGGAACTTCGGATAGTATTGCTCAGACATTTCACCACGGATAAACGAGAAGTACTTGGTACGATCATTGGTGATGAGCAACACCTGATCGCAGTGGCGGGAAAGCGAGCGTGCAGACTCAACAATTCTTACTGCGGCGCCGTGGTGAACGGGAAAGATATCAGCGCGAGTGATGATGGCAATGTTCTTCGCGTTCTTTCCAGAAAACAACGGCTTCAGGACCACACGATAGATTCGTTCCGGAATACGCCATATCCAGCGAAATATGCCTCGATTGGCCAAGATCGACACTCGATGGTCCAAATACTGTTGGGCTTGTATCAACTCACGTATATCGGCCTGATGCGCTTGGTTTGCCCGTTCGATGCGGTCGAGTTGCTTGCCCACAGAAACCAAGCGTGTCTCCTGACGGTCAAGCCAATTCCCTTGCTGAGATAATTGTTCAGTGTGCAGTGACGCCTGATCACGGAGATCATCTTCGAGTCTCTGTTGCCGTGCCAAAATGGTCGTCAGAACGTTTGGCTGCCGCTGAAGCATTGTGGGTTTAGCGCAATACTGGTAGAGCGGCTCGGTCGTACGCTCCCAGTTGAACCGTTCACGAACCAGGCGTTGGGCATTAGCACTGCGCTCGGCAATGCGATCCGGGTGGGTGAGAATATCGTTGACCAACGCCTCCAAGGCGTCAGGATCATCCTCGATGTTGATCACCCATCCTGCTTGATACGACTCAATATCCGATGCAATCGCCAGATAGTGATTGCACACGACCGGAAGACCACAGCGAAGGTATTCGATAATGCGATACGAAAAACTGAGTTCACGTTCAGGGTTTCGTTCTAAAAGATCGACCGCCACGTGCGCGTTGAGAAATGTTTGTTCCATCTCTTCGTAGGGAAGCAGTGGCTTGAGCATCAGATGTGGATTCGACGCAAGGGTGTCGGTAAACGCCGATGCCGTCGCATCCTCTTGGGCCAAGGGGTAGGAGCCACCAATGACAAGCAGCCTCCCCTGACCATGACGCTGCAATGACGTTAGGACACGGTTAAGGTAGCTGGATGGACGCTGCCACGGCCAAAACACGCCACCGTAGATAAAGGTCAGCTCATTGGTAATTTTCCGTGTGCGTTGCGGAATGTCAGGGTTGGCCGAAATGGGAATGACATCGATTGGGTCATCTTCTCCATAGATGCCGCTCAGCATCAACCACGATCGGTAGAATGCTTTTTGTTTGTCCGTGCTGCAGAGAAAATGACTTCCGCGCCCTAACACCTGCATGTAATGCAACATCTCGGTGTCGATCGCAGTATGGGTCGCACGCTGAAATTGCATTTCAAGCAGACGCGGCGCGATGAGATCGAGTACGAGGGGAACTTCCAGCTCTTTAGAAAGCAGGTCGACGAGTTCCCAATTAACCCCGACGATCACATCAGGTTTGATCTGATCGATTGACGCGTTGAGATCCGACGCTCCGTCAAAGAACACGACGTCAAAGCCAGGCGTGGTGTAGGCTTCCCATCCTGGCCGTATGGTATCCGCAGGCGTGGCGTAGGTCACACGACATCCGCGTTGCCGCAATCCTTGGATTAATCCCCACGCCCGAACACCATTGCCGGTCACAGGATACCCCTTGATGGGATACAGCCCATGCGCGAGGAAAAAGACGTGCGGTTGTTCCGATGCACTCATAAGGTGTTGCCTTTTCGTAATACAATCTGCATCCCGGCACAGCTGAAATCCGATCGATCCCCATGCCTATCACGGAGACGTCGTTTTAGCTCTGGCGGGACAGGGATGTCCCAACTTTTTTCCATATGTAGCACCTCCAACGGAGACTGTCGCATCGTGTCGCAGATCTCATGGTGGAAGGTACGGTTAATATGGGAATGATCGTACACCGCTTTTACCAGATGGGTTACTGTTCGGTCATCCCAGGTTTTTGCCAATTTTGCGGCCAATTCCGTGCGGTCGTAAACGAGGTGATCAAAATCATCTAAGGGATTCAGCGCCGGATCGTTAAAGCGAAAGTGCCGGTCATCAAGATGACACCAAATATGATGCCCCACGGCCGACGACCAAATTGGCCCAAACTGGGCATACATGATGCCGTTTGGTTTGAGCAAACGATGCATTTCACGCATGGTCGTGTCGAGATTGTGGATATGTTCGAACGTCGCAATATTGAGGAGCACATCAAAGCTGGAATCTCGATACGGGAGTGACAACACATCCCCATGCGCTTGGACAAGCTTTCCGGAAAGAACACGAAACCAATCTTTTTTCTTCCACACGTCAATACCCAAGGCAAACTTCACACCCATCTCCTCAAGAGCGACAAGAACATTTCCCCCTTCATCACTCCCCACCTCAAGAATGGTCTTTCCCCAAATGTCGACAAATGACGCGAGTCCGCTAAGTGAAATCTCCTGATAATCCGCAAGCTGTGCCGACTGCGTACGCACACCGAGGAGTCGCTGGACTGTCTTAGCAGCGTTCACCCCAAGAACAGAACGGAGAACATTATGTACCGTTAATCCAGGAGATGGGCGCAGTGAAGGGTCACTACGCGAAACACGGGCGGTGGCCGCAACCAGATCGTCGAAATCAATCTGGCCACCGTTATTCGGAGTAGCAATCGGAAGCAGCGACGTCAGGACTGCTAAATCATGGTCCACAGTCACCTCAAATCCAGGGTAGGCAAAGCGGGTCACGCACGATCCTGAGCATAACAATGCCCTGAATTCGAGTCAATCAGGCCGTCATATACCATGAGGCATGACGTCGGCCCCTGAGAACCGGTAGTATGGCTTGTTTAGGATCTGACCAGAGCCAAGATGTCTACAAGAATAGTATGTAACGCAAGAAACATCAGCGCGCCTCTCACCGGAGTGCAACGCTATACTCGAGAATTACTGCAACGGGCGCCTGAGGGCGTCACTGAAATCGCACCACCGTATCCTCTATCCGGCGCCGCCGGCCATCTGTGGGAACAATGCGTGCTGCCGCTACACTCCCACGACAGAACTCTATGGAGTCCCGGCAACACAGGTCCCCTCGCAGTGAGAAACCAGGTGCTCACAATCCATGACCTTGCGACTATTGACCATCCGGAGTGGTTCAGTCGGCGTTTCGCGACCTGGTATAACTTCCTTCTTCCGAAACTCGTGCAACGCGTAGTCCACGTCATCACGATTTCACACTTTACCAAGCAGCGCCTTATAGAACGATGTGCGGTTTCAGAAGATCGGATTTCTGTCATTCCGAACGGCATTGTGGAATCTTTTGCGCCACAAGACACCTCCACGGTTCGACGCATGCGTGAACAACTCAAGATACCCTCAGAACACTACGTCCTCGCCACGGGATCTCTCGACCCGAGAAAAAACCTTGAACGCCAGCTTTCTATATGGAGAAGAATTCAGAACGATGTTCCCAACGATCTGTGGTTGGTGTTGTTTGGGGAAACCGCGAGCTCGGGCATCTTTCGTCATACTCATCCTCACGATCTCCCAGCACGTGTGCATGTTGCAGGCCATGTCCCTGACGACGTCATTCCCTCGTTGTACGCCGGAGCACTCGTCTTTCTCTATCCAAGCATGTATGAAGGCTTTGGGCTCCCGGTGCTCGAAGCCATGGCGAGTGGAACCCCGGTGATAACCAGTAATGTAAGCGCGATACCTGAAGTGGCCGGTGACAGCGCCATGTGCATCAATCCATATAATGAAGACGATATTGTGTCGGCATTGCTTACGATTATCGGTGATGCGTCACTTCGCGCGACGCTTTCAGAGAAAGGGCGTAAACGTTCCGAGCAATTTTCATGGGAGAAGAGTGCACATATGACGTTTGAAGTCTTAAAGAGCGTGTCATAGTGAAACCTGCTGTTCTGATCATCGCACCTGACTATCCCTACCCCCCAATCGAGGGAGGCCTCCTGCGTGTCTATCACCTTATCGCCGCACTGGGGAATGATTATGCAGTCGATCTGCTGGCGTTGAGCAGCCCACCGCCTGCATCACCCTGTGGCTACCCCTCAATCGAGCGATGGTGTCGGAGAATTGATGTTATTCCAGCCATTTTTCCGAAGAAGGACGTGCTCTCCCAATTTCGCAGAATCATGTACTGCATTCGTCATCGGCTGAGTCCAAGATCGGATGTCTACGTGAACGACACCGTCATGCGCCAAGTGGCGAACACGATCGCCGGCCGTTCGTATGATCTCACCATTCTTGAACATTCCTGGATCGCTAACTATCATCCTGTGGTTAAGAACGCTCTCAGCTCCGTTGGCATCATGGTTCTCGATCTCCATAATATTGAGTCGGACCTCAAGAAAGATTTCGCAATCCATTCAGATCGTTTCCCCCGTTCATGGATCAATCGTATGTTTGCCCGTTTCGCCACCCAACAGGAACAACGTTGGCTTCCCGAGTTCGACCATTTGTTTACGACGTCGGACCACGACAAACAGCGCATCGATGCCATTCTTCAGGGATTCGGACACCCCATCAGCAGTTCGAGCATTTCGGTAATTCCAAACTGCATCGATGTTGATTTCTATGCTTCGATAGGTCAGGACACCAGGCAGAAGAAGCGACTCTTGTTTTGTGGCGGACTTGATTTTCCTCCCAACCGAACGGCGATTGAACTATTAGTGCGCCGTGTGTTCCCACAGGTCAGGAACGACCATCACGATTGTGAATTATGGATTGTGGGCAAAGACGATCCTCACTGGACTAAGCCCCAAACGGATGGTGTGACCTTTGCCGGCTCTGTCGCTGATATACGACCGTACATCGAAGATGCCACCATGGTTCTTGCCCCCATTCTTAACGGCAGTGGAACCCGTTTTAAAGTCCTGGAAGCCTGGGCCGCACGTCGTCCCCTCATTGCGACCACCAAGGCGGTTGAAGGGTTGAACGCGACGCCCATGACCCATTTCTGGTTAGCGGATACCGAATCAGATTTTGTGGAAGGGATCAACCAAATACTTCGTGCTCCCGAACAGACCAGGCAAATGGTTGATGCAGGGTATCAGTTCGTCAATGCACACTATGACGCACGCATGATCGGCAAACGATTTCGCGAGACCCTCGCGGCACTTTCCCACGAACCCTGATGAAGGTTGCGCTTGTTCATGACTGGCTTACCGGCATGCGGGGCGGAGAGCGCGTCCTGCACAGCCTTTGTGAACTCTTCCCGAACGCTGACCTGTTTACCCTCCTTCACATTCCGGGAAGCGTCTCCCCAACGATCGAGCGCCTGAAGATTACACCCTCATTTCTACAGCATGTTCCGTTCGTTCAGCGCACCTATCGAAACTTTCTCCCACTATTTCCCTTCGCCATTGAGCAATTCAAGTTGTCTGGCTATGATCTCATCATCAGCTCGAGTCACTGCGTGGCGAAAGGAATCACACACGCCCCAGACACGTGTCACATCAGTTACATTCACACGCCCATGAGGTACGCCTGGGATCTGTATTCGACGTACTTGACAACACAGAAGTCGTGGTTCCGGCGTATGGGAATGCGACTGTGTATGCCATCGCTTCGACGGTGGGACGTCGCCTCAAGCCGAAGAGTCAATTACTGGATTGCGAATTCCAGCCACGTCGCCGAACGAATCAAGAGGCTCTATGACAAAGATTCGCACGTGGTGTATCCGCCGGTTGATATTGAACAGGTCACTCCCTCACGCGATCACGACGACTTCTACCTAATGGTGTCCGCCCTCGTACCATACAAGCGTGTCGATCTGGCCATTCAAACCTTTACCGAGCTCAAGAAGCCTCTGGTGATTATAGGGTCTGGGCCGGAGGACACGTCACTGCGCGGGATGGCCGGACCAACCATTCGTTTCCTGGGATGGCAGCCGGATAACGTGGTCCAGACACACTACCAACGATGCCGTGCGTTGGTGTTGCCGGGGCTGGAAGATTTTGGAATCGTGCCCGTTGAGGCAATGGCAGCGGGAAAGGCAGTCATCGCGTACCAAGCCGGCGGGGTAATGGAGACCGTCGTTCCGTTGACCGAGGGGACACAAGACCAGCGCCAGCCAACTGGAATCCTATTTCCAGGCCAGTCAATCTCCAGCTTGTCACGAGCGATCGGAACATTTGAGGCCAATGAATTGGCCTTTGACCCTGACGCGATCGGGAAACATGCCCAACGTTTTAACACAGCAGTGTTTCGGACACGCATCAACGCTCTGGTTTATCAATGGTATAACGAGTTCACGAGAAATCGACCATGCTGAAACGCCACGCGAATTTTTTCAAGAGTCTGCTGTTTATTCTCGACCTTGTCACCATTACGGTCGCATGGATTGGAGCCTATCTGCTTCGTTTCGAAGTTCAATTTTTCCCGGTAACGAAAGGGGTCCCCGCACTCAGCGACTACTTTCTGCTTCTGATCCCCATCTACGTGATCTGGGTTTTTTCATTTCGGTGGTTCGACCTCTACCGACCTCGCCGAATTTCATCCCGCCTGTCGGAGGTGTGGGACATGGTCAAAGCCAACACCGTGTCCGTGCTTGCCCTTGCTGCGTTCTCATTTTTTATCCGCGACACTGAATTTTCTCGGCTCGTCTTCGCGTACTTCTGGGCCTTGAACATTACACTCCTGTGTCTCCTGCGTTGGACCTATCGAGAAGTTCTGCGGTTTCTTCGAAGACGAAACTATAACCTCCGATATGTCCTTGTCATTGGCGCAGGAGGCCTTGCCAAGGAGGTGATCAGTCGTTTCAAACACCATCCAGAATTGGGAATGAATGTGGTGGGCTGTTTGACCAGGCGGCCCGAGAAGGTCGGGCGATCAGTGGAGGGAACAGAGATCATTGGCACCTATAACATGCTTTCTAACATCCTGGCCCAACGGACAATAGATCAAGTGTTTCTAGCCTTGCCTTCAGATGCCCAAAACGAAATCAATGCGATCATGGAGGTGCTTTCCGACTATCCCGTTGATATTCGGGTCGTACCCGATGTCTCCCAATACATGCTGCTTCGAAGTGAAGCGGAAATGTTTGATGGGCTTCCCATCTTAACCCTCCAAGCCTCACCTCTCTATGGATGGAGCCGCGTGATCAAACGAGTCATGGATATTGGCCTTTCTGCTTTGATTCTTGTCGTCGCTTCCCCACTGATGTTTACCATTGCCATCGCGATTCGATGGACTTCCCCAGGTCCAATCTTTTATCGGCAGGTGCGGATGGGCCTCGATGGAACATCATTCTCCATGTTGAAATTTCGTTCCATGCGGGTGGATGCGGAGCGGAAAACCGGTGCGGTGTGGACCACAGCCGAGGACGATCGACGAACGGCGATTGGGAAACTGTTACGACAAACCAGCTTGGATGAACTGCCGCAATGTTTCACCGTACTCAAAGGTGACATGAGCTTGGTTGGACCAAGGCCGGAACGACCCGAACTTATCGAACAGTGTCGAGCGGGTATTCCGACGTATATCTTGCGCCAGAAAATGAAAGCCGGCATGACCGGCTGGGCACAAGTGCACGGCTGGCGTGGGCAGACCTCGTTACAAAAACGCGTCGAGCACGATCTCTACTACATCGAGCATTGGACGCCCTGGCTAGACATCAAAATTCTCGGGATGACGTTGGTGAGGGGTTTTATCGATAAAAATGCCTATTGATTATCGACCAGGCGGCAATGGAAATATCGGCCTGAATGCAGCAAAATCTTGATTTTTCAAGGTATTACTGCTATATGCATCGGAATTTCGGTTGACTGTCCTGCTTCGAACGAGGAACGCGTGGAAACGACTCTTCTTCTGAGTGCAACGTACGAACCGCTTCGAATTCTTCATTGGCAGAGGGCGGTGACGCTTCTATGGCGTGAGAAGGTGGAAGTGCTTGAGATTCATGACCGACAGATCCACGGTGCATCCAGCTCCATACCCCTCCCGTCTGTGATGCGGCTGCATTCCATCATTCGCCTTCGAGATCGGCATCGTGCCGTGAAGTTTTCACGGGTGAACATTTTTACGCGAGATGCATATTGCTGTCAGTACTGCACGAAGGTCTTCAGGTCAGCAGAACTCACCTTTGATCACATTCTTCCAATTTCTCGTGGTGGCCGAAAAACGTGGGAAAATATCGTCACAGCCTGTTGGCGATGCAATAATCGGAAGAGCGGCCGCACGCCAAAAGAGGCTGGGATGCGATTGCTGAAGAAACCCTTGAGGCCCCGCTGGAATCAGATGGCGGCCGTCACCTCAGACATTCGCGACGCTCCGGAGAGTTGGCGAGACTATCTTGCATGGAACACAAAAGTGCCTGTGGCGATCGGCTAGTGTAATGTATTGAGCGTGATGTCAACCGCCTCGGTTTGACCCACCGTCGCCGGGTTTTTTCCGTACTGACCTTCGAGGTCGCCGGGTTGTGTCCCCACTGTCCCATCTGCATCCAGCTTAGCTTTTACGGTAATCTTCCCTTGAAATGGCGTCCCAGGTCGCATCACATCCTCACCTGATAACGTATACGCAAAGGGAAACTCCGGACTTTGGATTCTCTGGACGGCAAGCGGCGGCCCAAACGGAACGTCGGACTTGCGCGCAATGATAAACAAGGTAGCGGATGGATTGACCTTGTCAGCCAGACCTGGATCAACTGCAATTATCCCGGCAATGTTTCCCGGTGTGGGCGGCTTGCTACAGCCATGCGCGAGCCCGAAATACGATGCGATACCTCCTAATAAAATAATACCTGTGGCCATTCCAAACACTTTCAATGATGGCATAGCACTCCTTTCGTTTCGCTTCTCCTCAGAACACTGAGAATTTGAAATATCTTGTCGGGTTCTCTTGTATATCCGTAATAAGAAACTCTATTTCTGAGAGGACCTTATCCACTCTGGCGTACACATCCTCATCGACCAACAACTTTCCAACGGTCCCTTCACCCGTATCAAGCCGTGCAACAATATGTTCGCCATGGGTTGCGATGGTATCGAGCCGACGATACAGCGCGCCCTCATCGGTCGCGATTCGGGCAAGCGTCCCATCAGGTTGGTTGAACCGCACTAACACTTGGTTCATACATACGGTGACGATCATCAGTCGATCGTAAAATTCACCACTGGCCAAGAGCTTTCCGACCGTTCCCTCTCCATGTTCGAGGGAGGAAATCAGGCCTGCCATATCCTTCGTAATCCCGTCAACATTCTGAATGGCTTGCCTCATCTCTACATAAATATCATCCTTCGCAATCAAGCCGCCCAATGTCCCATCCCCTCTTCAAATCGATTCCACAAGCTTTCTGATCTCCAAGAGGGTCTTATTCAGGTTCAGCATGGTCGACTCTGCTGATGGACGCCACCACCAGTAGGCCGACCGTCCCAAGGAAGAGCAACCCTACCTTCAATCGAGACCACGCCAGTTGGCCTTTGCGGATCATGCCTGTCCTCCTGGCGCGACCTGGGCCGCAACACCATTCCCATCGCCTTGACCGTCGTTGTGGAGACCCACAACGTCAGCATCCGGTTTCAACAAGGCCAGCACGCTTGGATCGGTTGAATGGCGGAGTTCCTCCTCTTTGCCATCAAAGACAATCTGTCCGTCGTTGATGATGGCAAACCTCACCGCAACACGCTTGGCAATATCGAGATCGTGCGTCACCACCACTTGCGACACTCCCCCTTGTTTGTGGATCCGAAGGATCAGCTCGCTTACCATCAGACTATTGGCAGGATCCAGCCCTCCCACCGCCTGAGCGGAAAAGCGAAGATACTCAACACCGACGAAGAGGCTGGAGCGAGCGGTATATTCAACGCTTGCAGTCATGTCACAGAGAAAGAGGTTGACGTACTTCACGTCCCAACAGGTCGAGAATGAATTCCAGTGAACCAACCGTCAACGCCGGAACATAGGTGATTACAAGCAGACAAATGATCAAAAGCGCGATAAACGGGAGCACCGCCCAGTAGAGCGTCACCAGGGGTTTTCCAAAACGGAAACTGGCAATGAACAGGTTGATCCCCACCGGTGGCGTCAGATAGCCTATTTCGAGATTGACCAGAAAGATGATCCCAAGATGGTAGGGATTGATGCCAAATTGGCTGGCGACGACCGCGACCAGTGGGAGAACCACGACGATGGCAGAAAAAATATCCATGATGGCGCCAACGATCAGAAGAAAGACATTCAGAACAAGCAGAAAGGTCAGCGGAGAGTGGATATAGTCTTTCATGAGCTCGAAAATCTTTTGTGGGACCTCGGCCTCGACGAAGAAGGCCGTCAGGCTGAGCGAGACCGCGAGAATGAGAAAGATCGCGCCAACCAGCACGGTACTCTCTCGCACGATACGCGGGACATCACGAAAGAACTTGAGATCACGATATACCCAAACCTCGATCACCAAGACATACAGCGCGGTCACCGCCGCCGCCTCACCGATGGTGATGATGCCACCATAGATCAACCCCAATAGCACAAACGGGATCGGCACTTCCCATTTGGCATCCCACAGCGCACGCAGCACCTCTTTCCCATGAAACGGCAATCGGGGAACGTTCGCTCGTTGCCCCACAAACATGCAATAGCCACCCACAACCAGAAGAAGGAAGAGACCTGGAACAAGCCCGGCAAGAAAAAATGTCCCAATATCAAAGGTGCCTCGGGCCATGGCCTCTGGTGTGCTCTGCATCGAAAGGGCATAGACAATGCCATAGAGAATGAGCGGGATGCTCGGTGGGAATAGGAGCCCAATCTTAGCGCTGGACGTCAGCAGGCCAAGACTGAAGGATTCCGGGTACAACTCTTTGATGAGGATTGGATAGAGCAACCCGCCAATGGCGATAATGGCGACCCCGGAAACTCCGGTGAACGTTCCGAAAAAAGCGCAGGTCAGCAACGCGACGACCGCCAATCCTCCAGGCACCCACCCAAGCGCCGCTTGAGCCACCTTGACGAGCCGATCGGCCGTCCGCGCTTCGGCCATTAAATAGCCGGCAAAGGTAAAGAGTGGAATGGTAATCAAGATATGCTGCTGCGTCATCTTGTAAAACTCGATGCCAACGACCGCAAAATCGGTACCTTGCGTATAGAACCCGAGAAGTGCGAGTGCCCCAAGGACCGCGAACAGCGGTGCCCCGAAGAGCCCGAGAAGAATGATCAGACAGACGAGGAACAGAATCATCGGACCGGCGCCTAGGCTGAATCAGGAGGCTGACGATAGGTCAAGAGAATCCCAAGATCAAAGAGCCATCGAAGCGCTAGATGAGTCGCAATGAGGCCGAAGGTGATGGGAATAATCATAAGACTATCAACACTGGTGAGACCCAAGAAGAGGGGTTGCGGAAACTCGCGTTCCATCACATGGGTGTGCCATCCCGCTTGGATAATGACAACGCAAAAGCCGATGGTCGCAACGCCGACGACGAGGCGCGTCATGAGCCGTAAATGTTTAGGGAGCAACCTCGGGATGATATCGATATGAATCTGCTTATCTGCATGCGTCGCAAGCGACGCACCCAGCAAGCCGATCGCGAAGGTCATATGGCGAAGGATCAGGTCAACCCACATAGGGGCTGAATCCGTAATGTTACGCTGGAACACCTGCGCGACAGCGATGAGAAGCAAGGCCATCATGAGGACAAACAGAACGATTTCCTCAACCTTGGCAAGCGCGCGATCTGCCGTAGCCAGACCGCGTGTCATCCTGGAGATCATATCTTACGGGGTGGGCGGTTCCGTCAAGGAGGCTCGCCGGGCTTCGAGCAGCTCTTGTATGTGGGCAAGCAGTTCCGGAGAATAGAGTGTTCCTGCCAACTGGTCCCACACGGCATACGCTGCTCGCTCCATCTCCTGCATAAACTCCGGTTGGGTCTTAGTAACCTTGATTCCATACTTCTTCAACACCTTCAGCGATTCCACGTTATCACGACGCATCTGCCCAACCAGCAATCGTTCCATTGTTTTCCCTTCTTCTTTCAAAATCATCTGGAGGTCCTCGGGAAGGGCATCAAAGAATTTTTTTGAAACGACGACGGCAGCGTTGGCCATGGTAATCGGAAGATCGGACATGTACTTCACTTTGGTGTACCACTGCAGAGCCAGGGTGGATAGCGGCGACCCATAGGCGGCATTGATCAATCCCGTCTGCAGATGCGGAAGCACCGCAGGCAGGGAAAGCGGGATGCCTTTGACGCCAACCTCCTTAAACATGCTATGGGCGAGGGGGTCATCGACCCATGCCCATAGTTTCGTCGAGAGCAACTCTTCTTTCGTGGTCACCGGCTGGTTCGAAAAGACATGGATCCAGCCGACATCCACCCAACCGAGTAAGACATAGCCTCGCTCTTCAAATTTCTTCTCGAACTCCGCGTTGAGCGTCTCTCGAATATAATCCAATTCTTCGTACGTCTTAAAGAGGAACGGGAGGTCGAGGACGCGAACGGCCGGTTGAATCATTCCGAGCCCAATGCCGGTGACCGCCGCACCCTGCAGTTGCCCGATCCGAATTTTCCGGATCACATCCGGCTCATCGCCCATGATCCCACCGGCATAAATCTTGAGCTTCAACCGGCCGCCGGATCTTTTTTCTATGGCTCGGCTGGCCTCATGAAAGCGTTTCATCCATGAGGAACCCTCCGGAGCGAGGGTCGCGATCTTGAGTTTATAGCGCTTGCCATCTTCGGCTGCTTGAACATGAATCCCGGGAGCCAAACAGAAAACAAGAATGATGAGTGCGATCATGAATCGGTATAGCGACATTTGGTTTCTCCTTGGTAGCGTGCCTTCTGTACGTTTCCTATCACTGGGCGGTACAGTGACACGTCAGAGCCGCCGCAGGTTAATGGACGGGGCCAAACAACCGATAAGGTGCCCTGGCGATGATAGGATGGCCTAATCTATAAAGTCAACGAAGACTTATGAAATCGCGAGTAACGAAGACTTATGAAAAGAAAGTGTTATCATCCTGCAACAAGCAGATGAAACCTATCTATGGCGTGACGATAAAAACGCGCGCATATATAAGGAGGCTGTTGTGAGCAGTATTGACCTGTCAGTCGAGCAATTAAGCGTCAACACCATTCGCACCTTGGCCATCGACGCCGTCCAGAAGGCCAACTCGGGACATCCGGGCCTCCCGATGGGCGCAGCGCCCATGGCCTATGTGTTGTGGCAGAAACATCTCCGTCACAATCCCAGCGATCCGCACTGGCCCAACCGTGACCGCTTTGTGTTGTCCGCTGGGCACGGCAGCATGCTCCTCTACTGTCTGCTCCACCTGTACGGCTACGACATGACCATGGATGATCTCCGTGCCTTTCGACAATGGGAAAGCCGTACCCCAGGCCATCCGGAGACACTGCTCACTCCAGGAATCGAGGCGACGACCGGTCCCCTCGGACAAGGAACCGCCAACGCTGTCGGCATGGCCATGGCGGAACGCTTTCTGGCCCATACCTTCAATCGACCCAGACATACCATTGTCGATCACCACACCTACGCGCTGGTCTCTGACGGGGATTTGATGGAAGGCATTTCGAGTGAAGCGTGTTCGTTGGCTGGGCACCTTAAACTTGGAAAGCTGATCTACCTGTACGATTCGAACAATATCTCGCTTGATGGTCCGACATCGCTCGCATTCTCAACCGAGGACGTTTCGAAGCGCTACGAGGCATACGGCTGGCAGGTCCTTCGCGTCGACGATGGCGACACCGATCTTGACGCCATCAACGCCGCGATCACACAAGCCAAATCCGAGACCGAGCGTCCCTCGCTCATCTTCATCCAGACGACCATCGGCTACGGCTCTCCGAACAAGCAGGGAACCTCGGGCGCCCACGGGAATCCATTGGGCACAGATGAGATTGCCCTCGCGAAAAAGACACTTGGCTGGGATCCCGAAAAGTCGTTCTTTGTTCCTGACGAGGCCCGCTCTCATTTCGGCAGCGTGGTTGAACGCGGAAAACGCGCACAGGACGAGTGGAAGCGACAGTTCACGCGCTACGCAAAAGCGCACCCGGAACTTGCGAAGGATTGGAAGATGGCACAGGCAGGAAAGTTGCCAGCAGGATGGGATTCCGAGCTACCGACGTGGAAACCCGGAGAAAAACTGGCAACCCGTCAGGCCTCAGGGAAGGCACTCAACGCCATCACATCGAAAGTCCCGTGGTTGCTTGGCGGAGACGCCGACCTCTCAGGCTCAACCAATACTACGATTAAAGATGCCGGCGACTTCAATGGCAAGACCGGTGAAGGACGGAACATCCACTACGGCGTGCGAGAACATGCCATGGGTGCAATTGCCAACGGCATGGCCTATCACGCGGGGGTCCGAACGTTTGTTGCCACGTTCTTCTGTTTCTCAGATTACATGCGACCGACCGCCAGACTCGCTGCCCTCAACAAACTCCCTGTCACCATGGTATGGACACACGATTCCATTGGATTAGGCGAGGACGGCCCGACGCATCAACCCGTCGAACACCTCATGTCTCTCCGTACGATCCCAGGATTTTCCGTTGTGCGTCCGTGCGACGCCAACGAAACGGCGGAAGCATGGCAATTCGCGATGAACCAACACAGCAGTCCTGTAGCTCTAGTACTGACACGGCAGGGGCTCCCAGTTCTCGATCGTGCCAATAGCGGCCCTGACGGACTCGCCCGAGGGGCCTATACGATCGTCGAGGCCGACGGCGACAAACCCCAAGCCATTATCATCGGCACCGGTTCCGAAGTTGCAGTTGCAGTCGAGGCACAAGGTCTTCTCGCCAAAGAAGGAATTCTAGCTCGCGTAGTTTCGATGCCGTGCTGGGAAGCCTTCGAAACTCAGACGCAGAAATATCGCGATTCCGTCCTGCCGAAGTCGGTAAAAGCTAGGGTGTCAATCGAAGCCGGCGTCACCTTCGGCTGGACCCGTTGGATTGGAAACAAGGGCATTGCGATCGGCATCGACACCTTTGGCGCCTCAGCTCCCGGCCCAACCAACATGGAAAAATTCGGACTGACCGCGTACAACGTTGTTCAGGCTGTAAAGAAGCTGGTTGGATAGCCGAACAACTGACCTTTCCCCCTTTCATTTGAGCGCCATCATCTTATAAATTCTGCTCTAATTGATAAAAGCATCGAAGCAGCGTGGTATACCATCGATGATGCCATACGGATAGAAATAACCGCCTGCCTTCCTCCTCGAACCGCTGGTAGTCACGCTTGACGTTAATCACGCACAACGTTACTATTCCGGTCAGTGATCAAGACGTTCAAATGAAGCGATACCCAGGCTCTTTCAAAGGGAGAGCGGGTCAAAAAATTCGCAAACATCGCGCTTGTCGCGCGACGTAAACTACGGCAATTAGAAATTGTAGGGCGATTGCGCGATCTGCGGGTGCCACCAGGAAATCGGCTGGAAGCCCTGAAAGGTGATCGTGCAGGACAGCATAGCATTTGGGTCAACGAACAGTTCCGCGTGTGCCTTCGGTGGACCGACGATGGTGTTGATGATGTCGAGATTGTGGACTATCACTGATGGAGAATCATGATGCGTAAATTCAAACCCGTAACGCCTGGTGAACTATTGTTGGAAGATTTTCTGAAGCCGATGGAGATCAGCCAGTACCGGCTGGCGAAAGAAATCGGCGTACCCGCGCAACGTATAGGGGAAATCATAGCGGGAAAACGTGCCATCACTGCCGACACCGACTTGCGCCTCTGCCGGTTTTTCGGCCTTTCGAACGGTTACTGGCTTCGCGCCCAGGTGGCCCATGACACGGAAGTCGCGGAACGCGCTTTAGGCACCAAGCTGGCAAAAATCAAACCATGGGTGGGCGTTGAAGTTCTCAGTGTATAGGTTACAGTCCCCAACACTTGCGGTCAGCGTAATAGACCTGTAGCGACTCGTCTTGGCGGATGTCGTAGGCTGCAAGGGAATACGCGTCTCTCATCAACTGACCAGCCGGACCCACAAGGCACTGCTCCTCCGGAGGCATCCCGATCGTGTCATCGATCAACTCCTTGACCTGCATGGCTGTCGATTGGGTCATGACAGTGAGAGGCGTTTTGTCACCCCATGGCGCCAATACGTAAATTTGCATGGGCACATTAGGGGCGGCTGCCGCTGCGAGCAGCTTTTCCTCGGAGACCGCCCCAGATGTACTACACCCGCCTATGACTAGGCTGATACATAGAGCACTCATTGTGACAAAGTGCCATGGGCCCAGCACACGCTGAATCGCAACACTCATCTTCTTCATTCCCACCCTCTCAGTACCAGTCTCCGTGTGTTTCGAAGCCTTTCCGAAATCCGTCCTCGAATGCGTAGATCATGGCCGAGGAGCTTACCACAAGCACGATCTCGTCTCGGCCTGTTGCGTGCGGGCTGGACACGTGCCAAGCTATTCTGGTGAAAAAGAAACCCTAACCGCAACAGGCCGAAGCAATCCATCTGTCCTTCCCCTCGGAGGTCTAGAGTATGCCGAAAAGTCCTCGCAAGAAGAGAACCGTCGTCGATACGTTTGATTTCCAGCCCGGCCGCGTCCTTGCACGAAAGTACGAAATCACTTCTAAGCTCGGTGGTGGTTGGGAGGGCGAGGTCTATAAGATTCGAGAATTGAATACCGACATTGAGCGAGCCGCGAAAATATTTTTCCCCCATCGGAATTTAAAAAATAGAAGCTCAGATATTTATGCTCGAAAGCTCCACAAGTTGCGTGAATGTCCAATTGTCATTAAGTATCACACCCAGGAAACGATTACCTACCAACGACTTCCCATTACGGTTTTGATCTCTGAATACGTCGATGGCGAGTTGCTCGCAGACTATATCGCGCGACTCCCGCGACAGCGACTCCCAACGTTTCAAGGCATCCATCTGTTGCATGCGTTGATCAGTGGAATCGAGAATATTCACTTTTTTGGTGAATATCATGGGGATTTGCACGCAGAAAACATCGTCGTTCGTCGCCTTGGTTTGTCATTTGAATTGAAGCTTCTGGACTTATTCCATTGGGGCCGTGCCACGCGTGAGAACCGGAATGACGATATCTGTGACGCGGTGCGAGTCTTTTATGACGCGATTGGCGGCAGGACTCACTACAGCAAACAGCCTAAAGAAATAAAATACATCTGTTGTGGATTAAAGCGCTCCTTAATCCTTCAACGATTTAAGACCGCAAGTGCCCTACGCGTCTACTTGGAGACGCAAACCTGGACGTAGAAACGGGGAGACTCGACTTTTGACTCTCGAGTGAGAGTAGATCCAAGGCCTCTAACTCAATCGGCACCCTAGCCGCGACGGAGAAGGGAAATGCCGTGGGGATGACCTCTTCTCGAGATCTTCTTGCGTATCTCAGACAGATTGGCGAAGGGCAACCGAAAGGGGCGTCGTGGCAGACTCTCTTAGGACCATAGACTGTCCAACGGTATGACGTGAATGACCGCTACAGCGACTCTACGATACCTTCGAGCGTCTTGCGGCATCCAGCTGCGCGCAATTTTTGA
>DTRN01000010.1:0-555 GCA_012965905.1 Nitrospirales bacterium
TGGGCAGGAGGGGTAGTGTGAGGAGGCGTGTGTTCCATCTGCTGATCACCATGATGGTTGGGCTGTCTGGGTTTCTCGTTTCAGTGGGTGTGACGGTTGCTGGGCAACCTGCCGACCACATTGATGTAAATCGGTATCCCAATGTACATCAGTTTTTCTCGGCAATTAATCTCAATGTGTTTAAGGAGGGGCCTGTTTCGGAAGCGAATCGCTGGTGGTGCCCTGCAGAAGACTACATTGCTCCGCCGCAGGGTGCCATCGCGGTGTTTCTTCGTGCTGCCGTACGTGATGAACTTACAGCCATTCGATGGCTCGCGCTGATGTCCAAGGTCTTGCATGCTGAAGGCCTCGCGATGTGTACCTCTGGAGACGTGCTGAACGCGGCTATTGAATCGTTAAACCTCGATCTTGGACTTGCCCTCCCATTGCGGGAGCTTGGCGCGTTCGCCTGGCTTCCACAGTATGACCCTGAGGACCCGACGAGGTTGATGCGACTCAATCTGATTTATCGCAAGCAGTACATTCATCGCTTCCGTAAGGAGATCCTTCCTGTCG
>DTRN01000010.1:581-5687 GCA_012965905.1 Nitrospirales bacterium
ATCCCGGCGTCGGATGCAATGTCCAAAACGCATCGGTCAAGCCAAGATGGCATAGAGCAAAATGGGTATTTGACGTACATGGATTTTTACGTGTCAGAGGATCGTATTGGCTTTGACAATATCAAGGGCCTCGCGGGCCGCCGGCAAGGGTTTCTCGGGTTGTTGCAACGCATCCTCTTCTTTCTTCCCGATGATGTGGTCGGCATGTATGTCGAAAACAATGCATTGGTTGCCAAAGCACTGATTACGATGCGGGTTCCGAATTTCGAAACCACACCGAAATACCAGATGCGTATACGCGACCAGAAACTGAAGGTGCCGTAATGAAGTCGCATATCGAAGACTCATGCTCGAGACCCAGGACGACATCATGGGAACCGAAGAGGGGATGTTTCGACTAAAGGGGAGTTACGACCTGAGCGATGGCATCAAGTTGTTGCGATTACTTCGCCACGTTCGGAACGACGGATGTGGGGATCGGCATATGCAATGCCTGCCTCTAATGTGTCGAATTCGCCTTCGATTTGCGCGTTAAAGCATGCCTCGAGGATAGGTCCGAAGTGGGCTCCTGGCTTGAGTCCGAGTTGAATCAAATGTCGTCCCATGACAATAGGTTTCGGCGCATGGTCTTCAATCTCAAGCGAACGGGCGCGTTCGGTGAGCCAGTCACCGGCTTCGAATGTGTCGACTTGCAACGGTGGGCGTCCGAGCATATCGGCATGTGCGACCCGCACCAATCGATCAATCCGCCCAACGCGCCGCGCGAGGCGTCGCACCGCCGCATCGCCTGCCCCAGCTTTGAAGAGCTGTATGGGCGCAAGATGGGTGCTGACAAGAGGAATGATTTCATCCGTCAACGAAACCTCACCTGTCATGAGGGAAAGGAAGGTGCGCGTCAGCCCCTCTCCTACCGACGAGTGATCTTTTGAAGTGATCCTGCCATTTTCAGATTTTGTCGTTTTGGGCTTTCCAAGATCGTGGCACAGCACGGCCAAGCCCACGACCAAATCCTCGCGTTCGTCACCCACACGCCGTGCGGCAAATGCGTCCATGCAGTGAAGAGTATGAATCCACACGTCGCCCTCGGGATGCCACTCCGGATCCTGCGGGCAGTCGATCAGCGCGTGGAAAGAACCGCACCCAGCCGCAATCGCGAAGAAAGGTGAGCCCGCGTGAGGGGCGAACACCAAGGAGGATCAACTTCTTCCACTCATCGAATATCCGTTCGGCCGCCAACCCTTCAAGTTCCAGAGTGCGGCAAATCTCGATCGTATCCGGTGAAACTTCAAAATCTAATCGAGCGGCGAATTGCATCCCGCGAAGGACACGAAGTGGGTCTTCGCTAAATTTCGTCGAGACGTGTCTGAGCACCCCGCGTGCAAGATCGTCGAGGCCACCGAAGGGGTCGACAATCTCACCCGTAATCGGGTCAAGGGCGAGAGCGTTGACGGTAAAATCGCGACGCGAAGCCGCGTCAACGGGATCCATCTGCGGATCAGAGTCAATGATAAACCCACGATGGCCACAACCGTGTTTTGACTCTCGACGTGGGAGTGCCACATCGATGGGAAGGCCCTGAATCTTTATGACACCAAAGGCCTGACCAACCAGGTTAATAGCGAAATGACGCGACAGGATGGTTTCCAACGCTGCGGCCTCAATCCCGTACACTTCGATATCGAGATCTTTGGCCGGAAGTCCGAGGGCACTATCGCGAACACAGCCGCCAACCAACAGAGCCCGTCCGCCGTTCGTGCGGACAAGTTCACACACTGCATCGCATGCCGTTCGCAGGTCTGGATTGTCAATCTGGAGAGTCATCGTCGGCTGTGTCTTCATCATGAGCGTATCGATCAGATGACAGGCGGCCACGATTTTACCATGGCTCCCTTCGCATTATAGATTTGGAAGTGTATTTCATCCCCGTCTCGTTCGATGTGTACCTGCCCATAGCTGTTTTTGGTGACGACCGTGTCTGTGACGCAGGTGACCGAGAGCCTGTCGAAGCCAACGGCATCTTCAGTGGCCAGACTCAGACCATCTTCCCACATGAATGAGCCATGGGTCAGGCCGAAGAAAGGCCAGTTGAACGCTGATGTCACGAAGTTGTCGATGGAAAATGGTTCGCCTTCAAAGCGGCCGTCCAACCGTGCGAGAAATGAGCAGTGTACGGCTCCTGAGAGAATGACAATCTTCTTCCCATGGTCTCGTTGCGCGCGAACAAACCGTTTGAGCAGCATCGCGCGTTGGCCGGGGCACTGTGTCCAGAGATCGTTGGCGGTGTAGCTTGGAGGCCATGATCCCTTGCGGTGATCGGGCCACATCGGAACCGGAGAGACAACACACTTCACCGGCCCGCCTGTGTTTAGCCATTGTTCAAGCCGACGGAGTTGTTGTGGGCTGATCATCATATTTCTGAAATCTGGGTGCTTGTCGCTCTTGTATTTCCGTTCGGTCCTTACATCCATGACAAAGACGTCGCATGGTCCACATGAGAACTGATAATCGTACGGTGGATCATGGGGAGGGTTTGTTATTTCCGGGAGCCGTGCCACATGTTCGACGCGAGGGCTGTGATTGGTCTGGTATGCCTCGAAAAACCGAAGGCCCATTTCGAGATTCGCCTGTGGAAGCTTGACTGGGTATCGATGTCCACCCCAGCCGCTCGTGAGTTCGTGATTGCCGAACATCATGAAGGTAGGGAGTTGGGAGGTGACGGTCTGAAAATGTGGCTGAGCAAAGCTATTGTGATAGTGGCGTGCAAACTGGTCAGCCCGTACCGGCGTCAATTGGGGAGAGACGAAGAAGGGCATGTCCGCATAGACTTGGTTGCCCATGAGCAAAAGAAATTGCGGGGCATGTTCCCTCGATCGAAGGTTTGCTTCGATGGAGCCGAAGGCGGTATCTGACGCGTGACCTTGAGGTTGAACCGGGTCGACCGTGCCAACACGTGTGCAACCGTGATGTCGGCATGAGCCCATCAAAAATGATACGGGCATGGTATCTAGTGGAAATGTCGAGACTGCGAATTGTGCATCTGGCCATCCATTCTCAAGCAGTGACCGTTCTGAAAACGGCACCACGGAGAAGGCAACGGCTTGATACAGGTATCGCGTTCCGGGTCTGAGGTTACTGAACTGGAGCACGGCAGTGTAATCATATTGTGGAAGTGACGGTGCCCAATCGGCTTTGGTCCAGTGATCGGATCCAACTCTCTTGATCCGTACGCCAAGGGCGGCGGCGCTTGGCCCTACCCGTGCCCAGATCCTGAACGAGTGGGACGTGGTCGCGCCAACCAACGGTCCGATGAGGAGGGGTTGAACAAGCATGCGTCAGCGTTTCAGCTTCACTGCTGCCGCTTCGTCAGCCGTCATCGGACGAACCTTGAGCACGTTTTCTTTTCGAATCTGGACGGTTCCAGTTTTCGCTCCTCTCGGTTTCGTCACATACTCTGCGCGAGTACATGAGACGGGGACAACACCGGCTGAACGTGCCTTGCTGTGATATGCCGCGAGTTTTGCGGCGAGATGAAGGGTGTCGCGATCCGGGTCAGTGTTCTCACGGGCGAGAAGCAGGGTATGGCTGCCGGGCAGACTCCGCACATGAAACCACCAGTCGCGTGGTTGAGCGATCTTGATGCTTAGCCAATCGTTATCGCCGGCAGTCCTGCCGACAACGACGCGCCACTCGCCGGGAAGGTCATACTCCACGACCCGCTGGCGGTCATATTTTCGAGGCGAATCCATTGTTGAGTGCCATGTCTCGAGTGGAGCGCCTTAGCAAAGTAAGACTCATACCAGTGCCTCAGCGCTTTCCTTCTTTCTTGGCCTTCTTTGCAGCTTTTTTCTCTTTCATGCTCAACGAGGGTTTCTTCTTGTCTTGTTTTTTTGCGTCCATGCCTTTGCTCATGGGTATCTCTCCTTATGTTGCGGTTGGGGTGATCGGTTATTGTTCTCCGGCCTCCGCACAGTCAATACATACAAGAAATGTTGGATCGAATTCAAGGCGCTTCGGATGGATCTCCTCCCCACACTCAAGGCAGAGGCCAAATTTATTGTTCGCAATGCGTGTGAGCGCAGTTTCCACACGCTGTCGCTGGATTTGCTTTCGGCGTGATGACTCGACGGACATGGCTTGTACCTGCAAGGCATCCATCCGTGACAATCGACCCACGCGCGATTGATCGAGTTCGAGCGGACGTTTCACATCACGCTCCATCTGTTCTATTGAAGCCAGCTCATCGCGAAGCGCGAGCAGCTTTGTTTTGAACTCTGGAATGTCGATACTCGAGTGATTCACATGTATCCCGTGTGTTGTGTGTTGCTATTGTGGTTGGTGGGTAATCATCACAACAATAGCAGGTTTGAGCAGCCGGAATTGGCCACGTGAAAATTAAGACAATACTTGACGTGAAACCGTGCCGCGCCATTGCAGTGGGATGCTCATGCTGCCCCAATCGGTTGGCACGTGCGGCTTGAACGTTATGTCTTGATCGTGAAGGCGACACCCTCCGAACCAAAATGCCAGTGCCTGCCACATGCCACCCAACGCGGCAATATGTACCCCTCCCGCAGCCGTGACCCCGTGTTTAAAATCTAGATCGACGTTCGCGGCTTTGTGGAAATAGTGTTCTGCGTCTGCCATTTTTCAGGATCATGGCCGGTAAAGTGGTTGATGATGCCAGGTAAGGTGTCTTTCCACACAACGGTGGGAGCCACGTTGCTGCCGACAAGCTGCATGCGCACGACGGTATGGGTTGATGATGGGAGTCGTTCCTCAAGCTTGACTGTGGCTGGCTTTGGTTGAGTCTTCCGCAAAGTCAGCACGGCTTCGGTGGGGGTGAGGAACAGGCTATAGCCCTTGCCGCGAGATCGAAAAGAGACATTCGCGTCCATCTGGCCATGGTTGGCCTCAAAGCTTAACGGTAGCGTCCCATATGTATCCTCAAGGGTGATCGACGGAGCGGTATCCGGTGTTTCTGCCGCTATAGATGTTCCCGCCCGCCCCGTTACGATGATTGCTAGCAGCCATGCCCCCTTCACGTCCTCAAGTACCAAATACAAGGAGGGAACCAGTAACAGAGAAATAAAGGTCGCGAACATAACT
>DTRN01000011.1 GCA_012965905.1 Nitrospirales bacterium
AATGTCCAGTCTCAGCTGCGGTTAGTGCCAGTTGTATTGTTTCAAGATCATTTCGCTCCTCTACATGAATGCGTGAAACGGGCCATCAGAGTAGTAAGACGTAAGTGTTTAAAAAGGATTCATGAAAATCGCACACTGAAGATATCTGAAGAACTTTAATTATTTTCTCACCCGTGAATCCTTTTCTGAAAACGCACGTCATAAGTTTATGAGACAGACGGAATCGTGATTCCAGAATAAACAATACATTTCGTGTCGCTAGACCAGACGTCTAGAGTGGGGGCGGTACGTCTGCACACAGAAGGAGCAAGAGGAGCAATCATGAACTGGAAAATGATGACCGCGAGTGTACTCGCACTATGCCTGTTAAATGTGAACCACGCGTTCGCGATTGAATGGGAGGTGTGGCTATCTGATCAGTCCAACAGTGCAGATATTAGTTCAGAAAATCCTACCGGGACATTTGGCAGTCGCATCGTGATCTATGAAAGCCGAGATATTATGAAAGCGCCTCCGGGGACATACTTTGAAGACGACGCGATGTTCGCCCCCACTGTCATTGAAGCTGTCGATGTTTTTCCGAACGCGCTCGAGGAGTTGGGGGCTAATCTGGAGCGCCTTCACGGCATGTTGCCTCATCCCTCGCACAAGTACATGAATGCAAACTTTTTTGGCTCCGGCGTCGGTATCGTGGGCATCATCGATGCAGAAGGGCAATGCACGGTGTCAGGTAATGGATTCAAGAAATGTAAGCCCATCCAAGGAAATCCCGATCAAGCAGAGAAACTGGCCAAGGCGTTGTTTCGAACAACCGGGCCTGAAGGATCGGCGCCAAACAACCACATGTCGTTTTGGTCTGCCGATGGCACCAAGCTGATCGTAGCGAATCTTTCAGCCAAGCTCTTGGAGCGCATTGATTACGATCGCGCGTCAGATACATTCACCTTTAACAAAGCTGCCACACTTGACCTCGTAGGGGGTCGCGACCTCACGGCCATGGAAGCCAGGGCTGACTCGACGTTACCTGCAGGGCGAGCCAGTGGAGTGTACTCCAATTTCCAGCTGGAAACGACCCCGAGTGGTGCGATGAAAGAAGGAGAAGGGCGACCGAATAATGTGGTGATCTGCCCTATCGTTAGTGGGAATAATAAGCACGTCTATGTCACCTTTGGTGGTGGCGGCTTATTCGTCGTGGATATGACGACGGAACCCATGTCGATCGTTGCGGAATACACCAATGACGTGATCAGCGGCGCTGGCTGTGGTGGGGTGGAAGGTGGCGGATTCGTCCATCTAAATGCGGGGGCGTCCGCAAGTCCAGCAGGTGCAGACGACTCGGTATTCATCATGTATCGCTTACCGATGGACTATCCCGATGGGTCGAATCCCATCACGACGCCGAATGAACCGCCGGTGATCAAATTTTTCGAAGAGAAAACCATGGATATCACCGACGAAGCGGACCTTCCCAACCGGCGCGACGCACACGGCATGACCATTAATCCTACGAAGCGATATCTATATCAGTTTGATCGCATTCAGAACGTCGCAGAAGTGTTTGATATGGGGAAAATCGATAACGACCCAAACGCTCCGATGTCCAGACAGGAGATGGCGCACGCTGGAACGATTGATCTCTCTGGGTCGGGATTCTGTGTTGGCGAGGGTGGGCGGTTTGTGAATCAGGACGAGGAGGAATATGAAATGAATGACGACCCGGCTCCGGATCTCGTCGATGTCTCTCCTAATGGACAGAAGCTCATCGTGGCCTTCCGTGGACCAAACCCCGTCACTGTGAAGCATGCCGCTCTGGGAAGCTGCCCAGGATTTGGAGTTGTGACATTAGAAGGAGATGGATCGACAGGAAATCTGACTCATGTATTTCGAACATTCGTGGAAGATGACACAGGCACAAAAAACCTGAGCGATATTCATGCAGCCGTGGTTCGGATCAAAGGACCGAATATGCCGAACATGGCAGGCATGATGATGCCGTGAGGTAGCAACCGGTAACCCCGTATTAAGAAAACAACATCCTTTCGCAAGAAACACCCCTCATTCTTGCGGACTCCGAAGGCTGAGTGAGAGAAGTCAACTTCTTTCACTCAGCCTTTCGTTTTTTCACGGACTCGCCTGGAATGGTGGAACAAGGCGGGGGAAACTCGTGATTTCTCCCACCCGGACCATCCCTTCAGACAACTGTTTTGTTGGTATCCCAGCCGTGACTGAAGCCGGAATCGTAGATGAAGAGAAAAAGGTGGGTACTGCGTAACGTATTGATATGATTGGTTGCGGGGGAAGGATTTGAACCTTCGACCTTCGGGTTATGAGCCCGACGAGCTGCCAGACTGCTCCACCCCGCGGCGAGATAGTAGCTACGCTTTGCAAACGTGTCAAGGAAAGGAACGGACGCGTTTTGATTCACGTTATGCAACATGATATTGTTGCACGTAATGTACGAAAGCGACTCTTCAAACCACGATACGGGAAACTGAGCATCTCGCGGGAACACATTTTATGGCCAACGAAATTGATTCATTGATGAAGGAGGCACGGGTCTTTCCGCCCCCAGAGACAGCCACGAGACAGGGCCACATTCAGAGCCGAGAAGAATACGAACGCCTGTATCGGGAATCAATCGAATCTCCCGACACCTTCTGGGCTCGACAAGCTCAGGAACACCTTGAATGGTTCAAGCCGTGGGATAGTATCCTCAGCTATGACTTCACAACAATAGGAGAAAATAAAAATCCATATGTTCAGTGGTTTATTGGAGGAAAGCTCAACCTTTCATTTAACTGTTTAGATCGGCATGTCAACTCTTCCCGCCGAAACAAAGCCGCGATTATCTGGCAAGGCGAGGCCGACGGCGATCGGAGAACATTAACCTACCAGCAACTTCACACCGAGGTATGTCGATTTGCCAACGTTCTAAAAAACCAAGGGGTGCGACGGGGAAGCCGTGTGACCATTTTCCTTCCGATGATCCCGGAACTCCCAATCGCCATGCTCGCCTGTGCAAGAATCGGCGCCATCCATTCCGTAGTGTTTTCAGCCTTCAGCCCGTCTGCACTACGCGATCGAATTCTCGACTGCGATTCTGAGATCGTCATCACCGCTGATACTGGAGTTCATGGAGGGAAAACAATCCCGTTAAAGCAGAAAACGGACGACGCAATTCAGGTCGAGACCAACATCCGACGCGTGATTGTCTATCAGCGGGGCGATGGGCAGGTGCCCATGACGTCGGGACGAGATATCTGGTGGCATGACGCCATGAATGCCGCAGACATCTCCAACATCTGTGATCCAGAATCAATGGATGCGGAAGATCCTCTTTTCATTCTCTATACCAGCGGAAGCACAGGAAAACCAAAAGGAGTGCTTCACACGACTGCCGGGTATCTGTTGTATGCACACCTCACCAGTCGATGGATTTTCGACTTGAAGGACGAGGACATCCATTGGTGCACGGCGGACATTGGATGGATAACCGGGCACTCGTATATTGTGTATGGACCTCTTTCTAACGGCGCCACAGCCTTGATGTTTGAGGGAATCCCCACCTACCCTCAACCCAATCGTTTTTGGAAAATCATTGAAGATCACCGCGTCTCGGTGTTCTATACCGCCCCGACGGCAATCCGTGCGTTGATGCGCTTCGGAGACGACTGGCCAAATCAGCATGATCTCTCAAGCCTGCGGATTCTGGGGTCGGTCGGCGAACCCATCAATCCTGAAGCATGGATGTGGTATTACCAAGTCATCGGAAAAGAACGCTGTCCGCTACTTGATACGTGGTGGCAAACTGAAACCGGCGGCATTCTCATTGCACCACTTCCCGGAGCTATAGCAACAAAGCCCGGCTCCGCGTCCAAACCATTTTTTGGGATCCAACCAGAAATCTTGCGGCAAGATGGGACGAAAACTGGGGTTGACGAAGGCGGCCACCTTGTCATTACAGCCCCATGGCCAGGGATGATCCGTGGGGTATATGGCGACACCAATAATTCCCTGATCAAGAACGTCTATTTCTCGCAGTTTCCTGGGAAGTACTGTACGGGAGACGGATGCAGAGTTGATGAAGACGGGTTCTATTGGCTCATGGGTCGCATTGACGATGTCGTCAATGTCGCGGGCCACCGAATTGGGACCGCAGAGGTCGAAAGCGCTCTCGTCTCCCACCCCAATGTCACTGAGGCTGCGGTGGTTGGAATACCACATGACATCAAAGGACAAGGCCTCTATTGTTTCGTCACACTCAAGCAAAACATCGATCCGACTGAAGCGCTCCAGAAAGCATTGGTGAAGCATGTACGAGAAGCCATCGGCCCAATCGCTACTCCTGATAAGATGCAGTTTACTGATGCGCTTCCAAAAACTCGGTCGGGGAAAATCGTACGGCGGGTTCTGCGTAAAATTGCCGCAGGCGATATTGAAGAGCTTGGGGATACCTCGACACTTGCCGATCCTTCCTTGACCGACGCGCTGGTGAAAGGCCGAGTTTCCTAAGGAAACGGTGGCAATGGAGCATAGACCATTGGACACCCAATGAGGGTCTCGAGCCAAGGCAACATATCGGCTTCAGGAAGTGGCGCCCGATTGAGACGAACCTCTATCTTGAATCGCTCCTCGAAAGCGACAATCCCCACGATCGCCCACGCATCGTTTCCATGTGGCAGTAGATCTTGGGTCTGAAACTCGCTGATAGTCGCATACAGTTTTCCCTCCGGCTGAATCATTCTTCCAATGTCCGGGAGATCCCCAATCTGACAATGCACACAGCAGCGGTATGCATGTTGGACTGTAGACTGCACATCCCAGAATTCATGAAGGGCTTCGGGAAGAAATCCCGTCATGTAGGTCCGAACAGTCGGGCTGCTCTGCGCAGACGTGTTTGCGAGTTGCGTGGCGGGAAGGAGAAACTGGAACGGGTCGGCAACATTGTATTCAAACTGGCATGGCCCGAATGCGTCTGGCCACGAGCAGAATAGTGCTGCCTCACTATCCAGAGCATGTAATGTAACTTTCCCCTTCTCGACTGACGGAGTGAGGGGGATGTCAAGTGCTTCTATGGCAGTCAAAAATGCGTCGCGACGTTCCGTCGTCCACAATGAACGCTGATGATCGGCACGCGTCTCACCAGGAGCCACAATCTCAATCGTATCAAGCCGCACACGAATGAATGCATGCTGTTCGCCTCGAAAACCAACCCAAAACATTGCCTGTGGGTGGTGGGTTTGCATGGGTTTCGCCATTTGCCACGGATGACTTACCGAACAGTAGGTATCACTACGCTGATGTGAACGATAGGCGGTATGATAGGCACCAGCAAGAAGATAAAAGTCACCATTCCAATTCGTGCTGGTTCCAACGAGGGTCACATCCTCGACCGGCCACTCACCTAATCGATGAATATCCTCAGGCGCATCTACTCTCCATTCTTCAACATAGCAGATCAGATCTTGATCAGGCGCAACCACTCTGAAGCCTAATCCTTGGAGACGACGGCTGACACCAAACAGGTCTTCAAACTCAATGGGAGACGCTAGCTCCCACCGCCGTTCACGCACTTCGCACTACCCCAACTTCCCAATTATTG
>DTRN01000012.1 GCA_012965905.1 Nitrospirales bacterium
TCACGGGAAATCTCGGGCGAAACCTCTTCCTGGGCAAAGGCAGCTTCAATCGCTGAGGGGCCTTGACCAGGAAGGGGCCGCTCAAGAACTCCTACATCTCTATCTGGAACTAGATCCGCAATGCCCTGCCTCACAAGTAGGGCCTCCTGCCGGGCCAAGGCAAAGTTCCTACCTACAAAGGCAACTTCAGCCTCGCGCATGGATTCCTCCAGGTCACGAAAGGCCTTGTTTGATACCATGGAAGGGTCTTTAGCTGAGGCTCTCGCTAGCGCGTCGCGAGCCTCATCGATCGCCTGCTCTGCGGAAGCTTTGTCTACTTGCCCTCTTGACAACAGCGCTTCACCACCAGCGCTTTCACTTTCTTGAATGCCCCGACGAACAGGGCGGTCACGTGTGCGATCAGTTGCTGTTGATTTGTCGTTTCCAAACCCTGAGCCTGTTCCTACTGCTCCTAAACCGAACACCCCGCCGCCCGTCCCCGCAATTTGACCAAGGGCAGCGGAAGACCCCACCAGGACAACGAGGACCAGGGCCATACACAAAAGCAGGCATCGCGACGACAACGATGCGTCTTGGGTCGTCGTCATGACTGTATGTCCTAATATTTTCAAGATACCGCCTGTTTGTGGTCACGAACAAAGGCACTGACACGATTCAACACAGCAGACCGCTCAGCAGGTTTTGCGATGATCTTCACCAGGGCACTTCCAACGATCACCCCATCAGCAATCGAGGCAACGGCGGCGGCTTCGGACGGACTTGAAATACCAAACCCCACTGCAACAGGTAACTGAGAAGCCTGCCGAATCTCCCGGACTTTCTTTTCGATAGCCGCAACCTGAACGAGTTGTGCTCCAGTCACGCCGGTGAGTGAGACGTAATAGACGAAACCTTGTGAAGCCTTCACAGCCTTACCGACACGCTCAGCAGTGCTTGTGGGCGCAAGAAGAAGAATCACATCTAAGGCTGATATCCTGGCCATCTTTCTAAAACCTGCACCCTCCTCAACCGGAAGGTCTGGGACGATCACTCCATCAACTCCGGCCTCTACAGCAGCATGACAGAAGCGCTTCTCTCCATATGCCAAAATTGAGTTGTAGTAACACATCAGGACCAACGGAATCTGTGTGCGAGTACGCAGTGACTGAACAAGTCGAAAGATTTGTTGTAGTGATGTTCCGGCCTGCAACGACCGTTGGGCAGCTCCTTGAATGACAGGCCCATCGGCAATCGGATCAGAGAACGGCACCCCAAGTTCCACGATATCTGCACCAGCACGTTCGATCTCAAGCACCAACGCCTCCGTCATTTCCAACGACGGATCGCCAGCCATAATATAAGGGATGAGTGCCTTCTGGTTCTTCGCTCTAAGTTGTGAAAACGTCAAATGAATTCGCCCCATCCGCGCCCCTAGACCTGATTGCCGCGCAATTGTGCCACATGGTCAACATCTTTGTCACCACGACCGGAAAGATTCACGACGATCACTTTCTCTGCTGACAATCGCGGTGCGAACTTTACCACTTCAGCAAGAGCATGCGCGCTTTCAAGAGCCGGCATAATCCCTTCAATCCGCGTGAGGAGATCAAAGGCTGACAATGCCTCATCATCTGTTGCCGATGTATAGCGGACGCGCTTCAGGTCATGATAATAACTATGCTCCGGCCCAACCGCGGCATAATCCAGCCCAGCAGAGACAGAATGCGTCAACCGGATCTGCCCGTCATCATCCTGCAACAGATAGGTCATCGTCCCATGGAGAACCCCCACAGACCCGCCCGCAAAGCGAGACGCGTGCTTTTCCGTCTCGACGCCAAACCCACCAGCTTCGACACCGATCATTTCCACATCGTCGTTCATAAACGCGGAAAATAATCCAAGAGCATTGCTCCCCCCACCAACACATGCGACCAGAGCATGGGGCAGCATACCTTCACATTTCATCATCTGCCTTTTCGTTTCACGCCCAATGACCGCCTGAAAGTCCCGCACAATCATTGGATACGGATGCGGGCCCAAGACCGACCCAAGAATATAGTGCGTGCTCTCAACATGTGTCGTCCAATCCCGAAGCGACTCGCTGATGGCATCCTTCAGCGTTCGACTCCCAGTATCGACGGCCTGGACTCTCGCACCCAGCAAGCGCATGCGAACGACATTGAGCGCCTGGCGCTCCATGTCTTCTGTCCCCATATAGACATCGCATTCAAGTCCGAACATCGCGGCAACGGTTGCCACTGCGACTCCATGTTGTCCGGCGCCAGTTTCCGCGATCACACGCCGTTTCCCCATGCGTGTGGTCAATAACGCTTGGCCAAGGGTATTGTTGATCTTGTGCGCTCCGGTATGACAGAGGTCCTCACGTTTGAGATAGATCTTCGCTCCTCCAAGATACTCGGTGAGCCGCTTGGCGAAATACAATGGAGTCGGGCGTCCGACATACTGGTTCAGATAGGCCCTTAAGGTGTTGCGAAAGGCAGGATCTCGTTTCGCCTCTGCATACGTTCGTTCCAGTTCCTCGAGCGCGGGCACCAAAGTTTCTGGAACGTAACGACCTCCATATACGCCGAAACGACCCTTCGAATTTGGGACCCAATTCATCCATCGCCTTTTCTTGCCGCCAAAATAAATTGGCGAACTTTTTCAAAATCTTTCTTGCCGGGCGAAATCTCCACGCCACTGCTGACATCAACTCCGAAGGGTCGAACCTCTGCAACGGCTCGTCCAACATTGTCTGGCGTCAGCCCCCCAGCGAGCATTGTAGGAGCATGTCTTGTTGCCTCGCGTGCAAGCTCCCAATCAATCGTTTTTCCGGTCCCTCCCCAGATGCCATCAACGCATGCATCCAGGACAAAACCGCTCACGGCATACTTTCGCATAGGAATGATGTCATCGCGAGATCGAAGTCGGATTGCCTTAATCACTGGTCGGCCTAATGCGAGACAATCGTCTGGAGACTCATCACCATGAAGCTGAACCAGCGATAACCCACATTCCTTTATAACCCGCTGAATAACAGCTCGGTCTTCATTGACAAACACACCAACAGGTGTGGTGAATGGTGGGAGTCTCTCTATGATGCGTCGTACGATATCTGGCGTGACGCATCTCAGGCTCTCGGGATAGAAGATAAATCCCAATGCATCTGCACCGGCATCCACAGCGTGGAGCGCATCATCCACATTGGTGATACCACAGATTTTGACCCTTAACATCCGGAATAGTTATACGAGGCGAGTTTCCCCTCATCATCAAACTTCAGCGTAATTTTGCATGTGAGAGGGTCGAAGTTTCCAAGAAGAGATCGTTGACCTCCTGCAATACGTGTGTATGTCCAGACTTCACCTCCTAGCCAACGGGAGGCTTTCGAGGAAGGCGTTCCCCACACTTGTTCAAACCAGTCTTGTGTCTCCCCACGCGCCTTCGCCGGGTCGAGAGACGTTTCAAGAAAGGGATTCGCTCCCATACAGGCCACGAGGGAAAGGAGCGCCGCTCCCGCCACACCCATCAGTGCTGTTCGTGTTTTCTTCAATCTATCCGCTACAGAAATCAGAACTCGTCACGAAACAAGATCTTCGACAAAAGACAATAATTTCGGATTATGAAGAACACCCGCTCCGGGGTGGACAAGCCGAACAGATCCATCTGCATCGAGAAGAACGAATGTCGGTGTTGCACGAATCTTGAAATCCGACGCCACAATGTTATCCACATCGTACGCACTGAGAAACGTAAAGACATCGGAGTGCCCATGAATATACCCAACAACATTCTCCTTCGCGTCGGCAAATCCAACTGATAACACCTGGAGTCCATGCGGTTTCACCGCTTCATGAAAATCGTGAATCTTTGGAAGCTCAACTTGGCAAACATGGCACCAGGGAGCCCAAAACATCATCAGCGTCGGCTGTCCGTTAAGAGAACTCTTACTTACGGCTTTCCCATCAATCATTTGAAGGTGAAAATCTGGCGCTTGATGGTGTTGAGGAAGCCCTTTTGACATCCCGAATCCACTTTGTGCGAAATTCACGGAAACACCACCAAGAAACAAAACACCACAGAATACAACCGACGTTGCTAAGACAACTGTCCTACGTGTGTGTGTAATGTTTCGCAGCATATGACCCCTCATTTCTCATAAACACCATTGCAATACGTGACAGCCTCTAACAGTGGCATACGCTCTTAAACCTTGTCAACACGCAGGAACACGCCACACTCAATGGGAATGTGCTGGAAGATCGCGATCATTGTGATCGGTCAGCCGATGATGGGCTTCCCCCGACGCACTGGATGGATCCACATGGATCGTGACGTTCGAAAGATGTCGTAACTCGTGCAACAAGCGATGTCGAACACCCATCGCAACCTCATGTCCGGCTTCGACGGTCAACACTCTATCGACTGCAACGCTGACCTCTGCATGCAGACGATGCCCCAACCAGCGTACCCTCACTTCGCTCACATCAAGCACCCCTGGATGTTCTCTGACGCTCCGTTTTATCTGATCCAATATGCCTGGATCTACCCCATCGAGCAGTCGGATGAACACGCCGCGCCCTGAAGTCCAGGCAATGCGAACAATGATCAGCGTGATGAAGAGCCCGATGAGCGGGTCGGCCATGGGGTAGCCAAACCATACCCCGATCACTCCACCCATCACGGCAAGACTGGTCAAGCCATCGACTCTCGCGTGATGCCCATCAGCGACCAGCGCGGCACTCCCAATTTCCGTTCCCACATTAATGCGAAGGCGCGCGACGGCTTCATTGCCAAGAAAACCGATGACCGACGCGATCATCACGACCCAAAGATGCTCAATAGGGTGAGGATGTACAAGGTGCATCAACGACTGAGCTCCAGCAACGACAGCGCTCAATGCAATCACCGCCACAATGACAACGCCAACCAAATCCTCCACACGTCCAAATCCATATGTGAATCGATCAGTGGGCGTCATTGCCGCGAGCGAGAACGCCAGCCACAATGGAATGGCGGTTGCTGCATCACCGAAATTATGTATCGTGTCTGCAAGGAGGGCGCTACTACCAGAAATCTTTACCATGATTGCTTGAAGGACAGCAGTGACAAGGAGAGCAACGAACGACCATTGGATCGCCCACTTCCCTCGTTGATCTGCGAGAAGAGATTGCTGTGTGTGTATGTCTTCGTAGTGACAGATCACGTGCCGTGGCACTTCTTGTACTTTTTCCCGCTTCCGCAGGGGCAGGGTTCATTACGTCCGACTTTGACACCTTCACGTCGTACGGTTTGCGCCTGGGGATCGGATTCTCCACGACTGAGATGCGTGGGCGTACGACGCGCAGCCTGGAGCGTTGGTGGGGGCTCTCCCTTGACCAATTGAACACGGATTAAACGTTCCAACACTTCAGACTTCATACGGGTCATGAGGTTGGCAAACATCTCGAATCCCTCTCGCTTATACTCAACCAAGGGATCCTTTTGTCCATACCCCCGTAGCCCAATGCCTTCCTTCAAATGATCCATTCCCAGCAGGTGGTCTTTCCACTGCGCGTCAATGACTTGTAGCATCACCATCTTCTCGGCGTGACGGAACATTTCT
>DTRN01000013.1 GCA_012965905.1 Nitrospirales bacterium
TCGAGGCCCACGATGTCACCTTCTTCCAGAGGGCGTCGCGATGGAATACCATGTACCACCTGATCATTCACAGACACGCACAGGGTTGCGGGAAATCCTCGATACCCCTTGAACGCCGGAATGCCGCCTTGCCCCCGAATAAACTCTTCCGCCGCCCTGTCGAGATCGACAGGCAGGCCCCCAGGACGAACCATTGATTTCAGCATGGTCAACCCATCCGCAACAACCTTGGAGGCCCGTGCCATACATTGAACTTCTTCCTCAGACTTCAGAATAACCACGTTACTGATTCCTGTTGGTTGCGTCCGACTTTCCGCATCAGCCACTTCGCCCGCGCAAGCGGCCTTTCGCAAGAAACCCTTCGTAGTTGCGCATGAGCATGTGCGATTCGATCTGTTGCACGGTATCCAGTCCGACACCGACGACAATCAAGAGGGACGTGCCGCCGAAATAGAACGGCAACCCTATACGATAGATCAAGACCTCAGGGATCACACACACAATCGCCAAATAGATCGCCCCGGCAAAGGTAATTCTCGTCAGGACCTTATAGATGTAATCTGACGTTCGCTGCCCTGGACGAATACCTGGAATGAAACCTCCATACTTCCTCATGTTGTCGGACATGTCGACAGGATTCAGCACAACCGCGGTATAGAAAAAGCAGAAGAAGATGATCATGCTGACATAGACTAACGTATAGAACAGCGATCCAGGCGCCAATTGTTGTCCGGCAGCTTGAATCCATGGCACCTGCACAAATCCAGCAATCGTTGCAGGAAAGGCGATGATCGAGGATGCAAAAATCGGTGGAATCACTCCCGCTGTATTAATCTTGAGAGGAATATGGGTGCTTTGCCCGCCATACACTCGCTTTCCAACCATCCGCTTCGCATATTGAACCAGCACCTTCCGGCGGCTGCTTTCCAGAAACACAATTCCGGTAACCACAGCGAGCATGACCACAGCCAAGACCACGAGAAGGACCGGCCCAAGCTGCCCACTGGAATAGAGTTCATAAGTATTGAAAATCGCGCCGGGCATTCCCGCAATGATTCCCGCAAAAATGATCAAAGAAATTCCGTTGCCCACGCCACGTTCGGTAATTTGTTCACCCAGCCACATGAGGAAGGTGGTCCCAGCGGTCAGTGTGATGATCGCCGTTAACCGAAATCCCCAACCCGGCGTCTGGACAAAAATGCCTTCATTCATACCCTCCAAGCCAATCGATATTCCAAACGACTGGACAAGAGCAATCCCCACGGTCCCGAAACGCGTGTATTGAATAATTTTTTTCCGGCCTCGCTCCCCTTCCTTGGACAGCTTGGTCAAGTGCGGGATCACGACGGTTAAAAGCTGGATGATAATAGACGCGCTGATATACGGCATGATGCCAAGCGCAAATATCGTGAGTCGGGACAACGCTCCGCCTGAAAAAATATCCAGAAATCCGAGCAGCGCACCGCCCTGTTCGTGCAAAAACCGACTCAACTCGGCGTTATTGATCCCAGGCGTGGGCACATGGGCGCCTATCCGGTAGACCGCCAGCATGGCGACCGTAAACAACAGCCGCTGCCGAAGCTCGGGAATTTGAAAGATGTTCCTGATGCTTGTGATAATGCGTTCAAACACGATTCGTGAGGACCTCGATACGTCCGCCAGAGGCTTCAATCTTCTCTGTTGCGACCCGGCTGAAACGATGCGCTTTCACAACCATGGCCTTGGTGACCGTTCCATCACCCAAAATTTTCACGAGATTAGAGGCTTTGCGAATCAGCCTGGCTTCGGCAAGAATCTGAGGAGTGATTTCGGGATGATCTTGAACTCGCGCGAGCGCATCGAGATTAACAACGGCATATTCCTTCTTGAAGATATTAGTAAACCCCCGCTTCGGAATGCGCCGAATCAGAGGCATCTGCCCGCCTTCAAAACCAGGGCGCGGTCCGCCTCCGGAACGAGCTTTTTGGCCCTTATGCCCCTTTCCGGATGTTTTTCCGCGACCGGACCCAACTCCTCGTCCAATACGCTTGGATCGTTTTGTCGATCCCTTCGCAGGCCGAAGGAGATGCAATTCCATCCGAGGTGGTTGCTCTTCGGATCCGCGTTCCGTCATACGTCCCGGATCTCCACAAGGTGACTCACCTTACGAATCAAACCTCTCACTTGTGGCGTATCAGGACGCACCACAGTTTGTTGCAAACGTCGGAACCCCAGCCCACGCAATATAAGACGCTGCGCCGGGAGACGACCAATCCCACTTCGTTTCCATGTGATCGCTAAGAGCGCCGATGGCTTAGCTTTCCGCGGCATGACCTGACCCCACGCCAGCATGTTCAGCGTCTTGCAATGCCACCGGAATTCCACCTTTTCGTTCTTGAATAACCTGCGCGGGATTTCGAAGCGCATTGAGTCCGTTCAATGTCGCCCGCAACGCGTTAAACGGATTGCCACGACCAAGGATTTTGGTGGTCACGTTATGAATCCCCGCTAACTCCATCACCGAACGGACGGCCCCACCTGCGATAATACCCGTGCCGGGAGGGGCTGGCCGAAGAATCACATGCTCCGCACCAAAACACCCATCTACCATATGAGGAATGGTCCCATCTTTAATAAAGACTTGGCAGAGATTTTTCTTCGCTTGCTGGACCCCTTTTGCAATCGCGCTGGTAACCTCTTTTCCTTTCCCTTTTCCCATGCCGACCCATCCCTGACCATCCCCCACGACGACAAGCGCGGTGAACTGGAAACGCTTCCCTCCCTTCACCACCTTGGACACGCGGTTAATGAAGACAACAGTATCTTTTAGATTGAGATTGTCGGGGTTAACCTTCACATATCCCTCATTGCATCAAAATGTCAGGCCGCCTTCACGACTTCCTTCAGCGAGCCCTTTCACACGTCCATGAAATGGATAACCGCCGCGATCAAACACAGCGGCGCGAATATTCACCGCAACGGCCTTCTTGGCCAATAACCGCCCAGTACTCTGAGCAATGGCGACTTTGGTCGTTGCATCCTTTGTTCCCGAAGATCCGGCAGGCACATCATGGCTTGATGCAGCGACTAAGGTCTGCCCGGTGGTGTCATCGATTAACTGCGCATAAATATGCCGATTGCTACGAAACACACTTAAACGCAATCGCTCTGCCGTGCCGACCACTTTCCGCCGCACACGCCGATGTCGTCGCCGACGCTGTTCAGCTTTCTTCGAGAGTGCCACTAGATCCCCTATCAAAAACCGCTAACTCGCGGCTTTTCCTGACTTCCCGGCTTTCAACTTGATGACTTCACCAGCATATCGAATGCCTTTTCCCTTGTAAGCGTCCGGAGGACGCAACGCGCGAATATTGGCAGCCGTTTGGCCGACAAGATATTTACTCACTCCCCGCAGCGTCACTGCCGTTGCTTTCTCGACGACCGCGTCAATCCCAGTGGGAACATTGAACACTACCGGGTGACTATATCCAAGACTAAACGAAAGCGTGCTTCCCTGTTGTTGAACACGAAATCCTATACCTTGAATTTCAAGCGCCTTCTCAAACCCTTTCGTGACACCAACAACCATATTGTTGATCTGAACTCGCATTGTGCCGTGCAGCGCTCGGGCCTCTCGCCCCCCAGACACCGGGTGAACCAGCGCCATGCCATCTTCAATTTTGACCGCAACGTGACTCGGAACGGTGAGTGAAAGATCGCCTTTTGGTCCCTTCACGGAAACGATGTTGCCATCGACTTTCAATTGGACGCCGTCCGGTATGTGTATGGGCACCCTTCCAACTCGCGACATAGTCAGTTCACCCAATCTAGGCCAGGACAATGTGGGGTAACATCTACCATACCGTACACATGATCTCTCCGCCCACATGCTCTCGCCTGGACTGCTGCCCGGTCATCACCCCTTTGGGCGTCGAAAGAATCGCAATACCAATCCCCCCCATCACCACTGGAATGTCGCGGTGGCCAATGTACACCCGTTTGCCAGGTTTACTGATCCGCTTGAGACCTTTAATCACCGATTCGCCCTCTCTCAGATACCGCAAACGTAAACGAAGCGTTGGATGGGGAACATCACTTACCGGCCCAAAGTCCACAATAAATCCCTCGTTTTTAAGAATACCTGCAATGTCACGCTTGAGAGTTGAGGCAGGAACATCGACTGCCGGATAGCCACGACCGAGCGCATTTCGGATGCGGGTTAACATATCAGCAACAGGGTCGGTCATACTCATAAAATCATCCTCCCCAACCAGCTACCAGCTTGACTTAGTCACGCCTGGAATAAGGCCACTGAGACTCAAGGTGCGAAAACATATTCGGCACATTTGAAAGCGCCGCAGAAACCCGCGCGGTCGACCACACAACCGACAACGATTATACTTTCTGACCGGAAAGGCTGGTTCGCGCTGAGCTTTCAAACATAACGACTTTTTGGCCATCGCTGCTACCCTACCCTCTCGACACAGATCATCATGATGTCTGGAACGGCATTCCAAGCAAGCGCAACAGCGCTCGCCCCTCATCGTTATTCTTTGCTGTCGTCACAATAACGATATCCATGCCATGAATCGACGCCACAGAATCGTATGAAATTTCCGGAAAGATCAATTGCTCCTTGATCCCCAAGGTGAAGTTTCCACGGCCATCAAAGGCGTGCGGAGAGATTCCCCTAAAATCAGTAATCCGGGGCAATGCAATACAGATCAGTCGATCAAGGAACTCAAACATTCTCGTCCCACGGAGCGTCACCTTACATCCAATCGGTTGCCCGCGCCTCAATTTAAATTCAGAAATGGAGTTCCGAGCACGAGTCATCATTGCCTTCTGTCCGGTGATCCGTCCAAGCTCCGCCACAGCACTTTCGAGAAGCTTAATATTTTGACTCGCCTCACCCATCCCAACATTCAACACAATCCGGTCGAGACGAGGAACCTGCATGGGGTTTCCATAGGAAAACTCCTTCATCATGGCCGGCAATACGGTCTTTCGATAGGTCTCACGGAGTCGAGGAGCGGACACTACACTAGGTTTTTTCAATGATTACTCCGCACGCGCGGCACACGCGAAGACGCTGCCCGTCCTCATCCCACTTCATCCCTGTCCGAACGGGCTTGTGACAGGTCGGATTCGGACACAACAGCATCACGTTGGAAAAATGGATCGGACTTTCGCGCTCAAGAATTCCACCTTGTCGGTTTTGCTGGCTGGGCTTCGTATGCCGTTTAACGATGTTCAGTTTTTCAACAACGACGGCGGGTTTTTTTTCAATGACAGACAGCACCTTACCTGACTTGCCCTTATCTTTTCCCGCGATCACAACCACCGTATCACCTTTTCGAATCTTGAATTTTGATCGCGTCTCGGACATCGAGTAAATAATCCTATGGAAATTACAGCACTTCAGGGGCTAACGATATAATTTTGGTAAACTTCTTCTTGCGCAACTCACGCGCGACCGGACCAAAAATTCGTGTCCCAACAGGCTCACCCTGCGCATTCACCAACACAACGGCATTACGATCAAATTTAA
>DTRN01000014.1:0-2526 GCA_012965905.1 Nitrospirales bacterium
AGCAATTTTTGAAGGGCTTTTGCCTCGATCTGACGAATGCGCTCGCGAGTGACCGAGAAATCCTGTCCGATTTCTTCAAGCGTGTGGTCTGACGGCTCTCCGATCCCAAAACGCTTTCTCAGTACAGCTTCCTCTCGTGGTGTCAGCGTCTTGAGCGCACTGGCGACCTGTCGCTGCACGTCAAATTGAACTGCCGTCTCAAGCGGAGAAACCGCATCTTTGTCTTGGATCAGGTCTCCAAAATGACGATCCTCATCATCACCGATAGGCATTTCCATCGAGATGGGATGTTGGGCAATCCCTAGGATTTCCCGAACTTTTGTCGGGGGCATTCCCATCTTGATTCCAATGTCTTCGGCAGAAGGTTCGCGTAACCCTTTCCGGACCAGTTCCTGCGTGGTACTCCGAAGTTTATTGATGGTCTCGATCATATGGACCGGAATCCTGACGGTTCGACCCTGATCTGCAATGGCACGGGTAATACCCTGACGAATCCACCATGTGGCGTAGGTGCTAAACTTGTATCCGCGCTGATATTCGAATTTCTCCACCGCTCGCATCAATCCAATGCTGCCTTCCTGAATGAGATCAGGAAACGCGAGGCCACGATTGCGATACCGCTTCGCAATACTCACGACGAGGCGAAGATTCGCGTCCACCATGTCAGACTTGCTTCGATTGACATCGGTTTCCGCACATTCCAGCGTATCCAACGCGGCCTTCAATTCGTGTGCCGGAATCATCGCGGTCTCACGTTCGATTTTCCGAACTCGCTGCTGTGCGTCGAAGAATACCGCCTTGATTGTGTCCAACGTTTCGGCAGAATAACCCGTACGTCGCCGAATTTTCTTGAACGCCGCCGCATTACGTACCATCTCTCGTAGATCCTTCGTCGTTCCACGAATTCGTGTGCAGCACCCTTCAATCGCCCACTCGGCTTCAAGGAGCTCTTTTCCGACATTCTTGAGACGATTGAGCAACTGATCTTTGAGCTTCGGAGTGAAATTTATTGACTCCACTTTCTCGATAATGCGGGTGCATACGGTTCGATGCTGCTTGTCCGCTTTGTCTCTTGCTGCACGAGATAGTCGTGTGGAACGACGCGTAGCGCTCACTGTCATTAACGTTCGGAACGATCGTTGGATGGCGGTCAGTTCTTGAAGGGTGTGTTGTCGAAGCTCTTCAGTATCCTGTTCAACCACCTCCTCGTCGGCATCCTCCCCATCGGGCACGTCCTGGATACAGACGAGATCACGAAGCCGAATCTCATCCTTTTGGAGTTGTGTCTTAAGGACAGCGAGGCGTTGAAGTGTCAGCGGCATACTAAATACCACCGACGCAAGTTTCCTCTTTCCCTCTTCAATTAGCTTGGCAAGCCTGATCTCGCCCTCACGAGTCAGAAGAGGGACCCTCCCCATTTCCGCAAGGAAGAACTGCAGCGGCTCATCATGGTCTTCAAATGCGCCAGGGGTAAAGTCAATTCCCGTTTTGGTTTCCATTTCTTACCTTTCTACCGAAAACACCACCATCCCATATACTATTAGGAAATGGATTACAATATGAACTGATATTACCTATACCAACACGGTCGTACGCACGGAAGGCATGTCCCGGCGCAGATTTAGGATTATACCACAACTTATGGCGGACGCGGTGAAGAAACTGCGTTTTGGCCCAAATTCCTTAGAATTAGGTCTTACGAGGGTGTGAGAGGGTAATTTGAGGGGTGGTTCGCGTTGTTCGTCCTAGATTTCCAGAACCTCATCTTCCTTCTTTTTCATCAATTTTTGGGCTCTCTCAATATAGGTATCGGTGAGTTTTTGCACCTCTGCTTCTGCACTTTTCCATTCATCGTCTGACAGCGTCTCATTTTTGTGCTGGTGCGTGAGGTTGTGTTGCTGCCTCAGCACATCATTCGTTTCGTGTCGAATCTTCCGAAGCTGTACATCCTCCCCATATTTCTTGAGCACCTTCACCAGATCTTTGCGTCGGTCCTCGGACAGGGGTGGAATGGGAAGACGAATGGTTTTTCCGTCATTGGTCGGATTCAAGTTTAAATCTGACATGGTAATGCTTCGTTCGATCTCTTTGATAAGACTGGGATCCCAAGGCTGAATGGTAATCAGCCGACTTTCTGGAGTCGCGAGGGTTGCCACATGTTGCAGTGGAGACTGAACCCCATGGTAGTTGACGTTGATGTGATCCAGCATGGCGATCGACGCTCGCCCTGCGCGAACGCGTAACAAGGCATTGACCAAATACTCGACTGAGGCTTCCATCTTTTGTTTCGTCTGTTGTTCAAGCTCAGCGTCCATGCTCACACTATGATTGGAGTTGAAACTCCATCTTGCCCTGCATCAAGGTTCCCACGCGATCGCCACAGATAATACGTTTAATATTTCCGCGCTCCTTCAACTTGAACACGACGATGGGTAGATTATTGTCCATACACAGGGTTGCTGCCGTGGCATCGATCACTTTGAGTCCCTTATTGAGGACCTCAGCAAACGGAAGTTCGTCAAATCG
>DTRN01000014.1:2556-15497 GCA_012965905.1 Nitrospirales bacterium
ACCTTGGTGCCTTTCAATAACAGACTTGCACCAATCTCCATGGCCCGCAGCGCGGCCGCGGTGTCGGTCGAGAAGTACGGATTCCCCGTGCCGGCTGCAAATATCACGACCCGCTTCTTCTCTAGATGCCGGATGGCTCGCCGTCTCACGTACCCCTCCGCAAGCTGCCGCATCTCAATGGCGGACTGGACTCGGGTGTCAATATTCTGTTTCTCAAGGGCATTCTGCATCGCCAACGCGTTTAAGACGGTGGCCAGCATGCCCATATAGTCTGCAGATGATCGTTCGATGCCGGTTGCCGTGCCAGCGATGCCACGAAAGATATTTCCGCCCCCGATCACAAGCGCTATTTCAACCCCCATCGCGGTGATCTCACCAATTTCCTCGGCAAGGTCGTCGAGCACCTGGGAATCAATACCGAACGATTGGTCCCCAGCGAGCACTTCCCCGCTGATCTTCAGCAGGACGCGCCGATACTTGGGGTCACTCATGAATCTCCGAGGCGATACAGCGCGAAACGTTGGATAGACACCGTCTCTCCCAGTTGCGCTGAGGCTTCGAGAAGAAGTTCCTTGATGGGTTTTTTCTGATCCTTGACGAAGGGTTGCTCTAGCAAGCAGAGGTCGGCATAGAACTTCTCGATTTTCCCCTCCACAATCTTTTTGAAGGCTTGTTCAGGTTTGCCCAACTCCTTTGCCTGCGCAAGATACACCTCACGTTCCTGCTCAAGAAGGGATTCAGGGACATCAGCCCGCTCAAGGTAGCGAGGGCTGGCTGCCGCGATATGCATTCCAAGATCCTTGATCAATGCCTGGAAAACATCCGTGCGTGCGACAAAATCTGTTTCGCATCGAGCTTCCAACAGCACGCCAACGCGACCTCCAGGGTGAATATACGACGCGATCGTCCCTTCCTTGGCGCTCCGCCCTTCGCGCCTCTGCGCGGCCGCGAGACCTTTTTCACGGAGGAGTTTGATCGCCTTTTCTACACTATTGCCAGATTCAACCAGGGCTCGTTTGCAGTCCATGATTCCAGCCCCAGTTTTCTCGCGCAATTCTTTTATTAGTACCGGACCTTCGCCCATTGGTGACGTAGCCATCCTGTCTCTTCTCCCTCAATCCACTACTATGCGATTCCTACGAAGATGGAATGTGTGTGCTCATCCCGGAGGCGCGATAATCGTCTCTCCGGGTTCAAGCCCGATCGGGGACGGACTCGATGGGATTTCTTCCGGCATTGACGCGACAGCTTCTGTCTGAAGGTCTTCTCGTCGTTTGGCATTGATTTGCTGACCTTCGATCGCGGCATCGGCCAGCGTGGAGAGAATCAGTCGAATGCCTTTTGCCGCATCATCATTACCTGGAATGGGATAACTCACGCCATCGGGGTCGCTGTTCGTATCTAAAATCGCGACGAGAGGAATCTCTAAACGATTGGCCTCCTTGATCGCAATTTGTTCGACGCGGGTATCCGCCACCACCAGGCAGCCAGGAAGAACGTCCATGTTTCTCACACCGGAGAGGTTCCGGGCCAGTTTTCCCCGCTCCTTTTCTAATCGGAGTACTTCTTTTTTGGGCAGCTGCTCGTAGGTCCCATCGCCGTGCGCAATGTCCATCTTTTTCATCTTATCGATGCTCTGACGGATGGTTTTAAGATTGGTGAGCATTCCACCGAGCCATCGCTGATTGACATAAAACATCTGGCATCGCGTGGCTTCCTCTTCAATGAGAGGCACCGCCTGGCGTTTGGTACCAACGAACAAAACGGATTCCCCATTGGCCACAAGATCGCGAATGAAATTGTACGCGTTCCGAAGACGCACCATGGTTTGCTGGAGGTCGATGATATAGACGCCGTTGCGCTCGCCGTAAATAAACTTCTTCATCTTGGGATTCCACCGATTGGTCTGATGCCCAAAATGCACCCCGGCGTCAAGTAGCTCTTTGACATGAAGATCCACGCTGTTATCCCCCTTTTAGACAATAGAGTCACAGAGCCAGAGAAAATACCCCTGGCAAACATAGACAAATAACATACCTCAGCCCTAAAAACAACTGTGGTATCATGCCCGGCCATGGCTGCAAATCTGATTCAACTCCAAGCCGGATCCAAGACCTTCGGGATGAAAAAGATCTTTGACGCGGCGACTGTGGCGATCAATGAGGGGGAACATGTTGGGGTCATCGGGCCGAATGGAACCGGAAAAACGACGCTGTTTAAGGTCTGCTCCGGCGAAGAAACCTTGGATGAGGGAGTGCTGGTTCGATCGAATACTCTTCGCCTGGGATATCTCGTCCAGGAAATAACCTGGAACCCTGACACGACGCTCGAAGAATATCTCAGTACCTGTCTCACCCCACCATGGGACATCAAGGCACTGGGTAACGGGTTGGGATTGAGCGAGGAGATGTTCCACATGCCGATTTCCTCACTGAGTGGCGGCTATCAAATGCGTTGTCGATTGCTTCACCTCATTGGGGACGAACCCAATCTCATGCTGCTGGACGAGCCCACGAACTACCTCGATCTAGAAACCCTACTGGTGTTGGAAACGTTTCTGCAGGAGTATCGTGGCGCGTTCATGCTCATCTCCCACGATCGAGAATTCTTGCGCCGGACGACAGACCACATCGTCGAGATCGAAAGCGGCGAAATTACCAAATACCCTGGAACAATCGATGACTATTTTGAGGAGAAAGCCCTCTTACGAGAGCAACTCGAAAAACGTGCCATGTCCCTCGAGGCAAAACGGAAAAGCATCCTCGACTTCGCGGCCAAGTTTGGCGCTAAGGCCACCAAGGCAAAGCAAGCACAAGCACGTCTCAAATCCCTGACCCGTTTGGAACACATCGAAATCAAGGCGTTGCCGGTGTCCGCCACCATTCGCATTCCCCACCCCACTCGCATTGGCCACATCGCCGTAGAGGTGCGCTCCCTCGATCTGGGCTATGGTGATCGGCGGGTCCTGCGTGGAATCGATATCGATCTCCTGCGCGGCGATCACCTCGCGGTGGTGGGATTAAACGGACAAGGCAAGTCAACCTTTCTCAAAGGCTTAGCCAGCATGCTCGTCCCCATGAATGGCATCGTGAAGTATGGATACCAGGTGAAAATCGGATACTACGCGCAACATGTATCCCAGGAGCTCGATCCGAACCGCACGGTGCTTGGCGAACTACAGCGGGGGGCCCATCTCGATATTACACCGCAAGAAGTCAGGGATCTGGCTGGGTCCCTCCTCTTCTCCGGAGATGCCGCGGAAAAGAAAATCCGCGTGTTATCCGGTGGCGAAAAAGCCCGGGTGGCATTAGGGAAGATTCTCCTCAGCAAAGCTCCGGTCTTGGTGCTTGACGAACCCATCAACCATCTAGATTTCGACACCGTAGAAGCACTGACCCAAGCTCTCAAAGCCTATCCTGGGACCATCGTGTTCGTGAGCCACGACCGAGGATTCGTGCAGCGGGTAGCCACGAAAATCCTCGAAGTCAGAGATGGGCGTGTCCAGTTGTATCCCGGGACCTACGATGAGTATGTCTGGAGCCTTCAAAAAGGTGCGTTCTCTGAAGCGGGACGGAGCACTGATGATGCCGCCGCCAAAACTGATCCGGCACCAGCGACACCGCGTGAGAAGATCAACTACAGAGAAAATCGAAAACAGCTTGAGCGGAAGCAGCGCAGTCATGAGAAGAAATCAACGGTGGCTGAGCAACACATGTCCGAAACGCAAAAACGGATGGATACGCTCAATGCAGAATTGGCTGAGAACCCACCATGGCAACGAACCAGTGAGATCGTTGAGGAAATCGGGCGTTTAGAAAAGGACCTCACCGAGGCTGAAGCCCAGTGGGTGCAGGTGAACGAAGGGAAAGAAAAGATAGATCGCGAACTTCAATCCCTCATAGACACTCAGGGGATCCTGGCGCAATCATCACAATAGAAAGGTTACAGCAACACTATGAGCGCAGACGATAAGAAGATCATATTTTCACTGGTCGGGGTAGGCCGGGTCCATCCGCCCAAGAAACAAGTCCTCAAGGATATTTACCTGTCCTTTTATTACGGCGCAAAAATCGGGGTTCTGGGGCTAAACGGTTCAGGAAAAAGCACCCTTCTACGGATCATAGCCGGCATCGATACCGGGTATCTCGGCGAGGTGACCATGTCGAAAGGGTATACCGTCGGCCTGCTTGAACAAGAACCTCATCTCGACAAGGGAAAGACGGTTAAACAAGTGATCGAAGAAGGCCGGCAGGAGGTGACTTCCTTACTGCATGAGTTTGAGGAAGTTGGAAACGCGCTCTGCGACGAGGGACTCGACCCCGACGCGTTGGACAAGTTGATTGAGAAGCAAGGACAGCTTCAGGAAAAAATCGATGCGGTGGACGGTTGGGAACTTGAAAATCAACTCGAGGTTGCCATGGACGCCTTGCGCTGCCCACCCGCTGATACAATCGTCGACATCCTTTCGGGTGGCGAACGTCGCCGGGTGGCCCTCTGCCGTTTACTGATTCAAGAACCTCATATCCTCCTGCTCGACGAGCCAACGAACCATCTCGATGCGGAATCTGTTCAATGGCTTGAACAACACTTGAGTCAATATCAAGGGACTGTCATCGCCGTGACCCACGATCGATATTTCTTGGACAACGTCGCGGGATGGATTCTAGAACTGGACCGTGGTCAGGGAATTCCGTTTCAGGGAAATTACTCGTCATGGCTCGAACAGAAACAGCAGCGTCTTGCACAGGAAGGCAAGGCTGAGGATAAACGGCAGAAAACCCTCGAACGGGAACTCGAATGGGTGCGCATGTCGCCCAAAGGTCGTCAGGCCAAAGGCAAAGCGCGTGTGTCACGTTATGAGCAGATGTTGGAAGAATCACAGGAAAAACGCCAAGACGACTTGGAAATCTACATCCCACCGGGTCCGCGTCTAGGAGACGTGGTGCTTGAAGCGAAAGATCTGAGTAAATCATTCGAGGATAAACTCCTCTTTGAAAACGTATCGTTCAATTTGCCCCCTGGCGGTGTGGTAGGCGTAATCGGAGGAAATGGGGCTGGAAAAACAACGCTTCTGCGCATTATTACCGGGAAAGACAAACCCGACGCTGGGTCGTTCAATGTTGGAGAAACAGTCAAAATTGGCTACGTCGACCAAGATCGAACGTTAGACGGAAGCAAATCAGTGTGGGAAGTCATCTCAGGTGGATCGGAAAACGTGACCCTAGGCAAAGTGGAAATGCACTCACGCGGATATGTGTCCCGCTTTAATTTCTCAGGTTCGGATCAGCAGAAAAAAGTCGCTGATCTCTCGGGTGGAGAGCGCAATCGCGTCCACCTCGCCTGCATGCTTAAAGAAGGAGCCAATCTGCTACTTTTAGACGAGCCGACCAACGATCTCGATGTGAACACCCTTCGCGCACTCGAAGAAGGCATTGATGGCTTCGGCGGCTGTTGTGTCGTGGTAAGCCATGATCGCTGGTTTCTCGACCGCACAGCCACCCACATCCTGGCGTTCGAAGGCGAAAGCAAGGTGGTCTGGTTCGAGGGAAATTATTCCGAATACGAAGCCGACCGCAAGAAGCGCCTAGGCAAAGAGGCCGACCGCCCCCACCGCGTCCGCTACCGAAAACTGACGAGGGATTAACCTAGAACCTTTTCCAGCGCTAAGGCTTCATGTTTCGTGAGGCCCATTCTGCAAATGTTGTGAAACCTTCAGGGCATAGCTTCCTGGCAAGCGCGATTTTGCTGTCGGCGTCTGGTCCAAAATAGGTGTATTCCTCGAAGTAGTTCATCATTTCCCGGAGTTCCTGTGCGCCGGGGAAGGGGAACGCATCATAGGCCTCATTGGGAACCTGCTTGAGAGCAAAGTTGTGACCCTGAGCGTTCAGCGTATCTACGATCCCCTGCCAACTCGTCGTTTCTGAAGCTTGTGCAAGATGCTGGCCTTGGCTCATCGTATCTGGTTGTTCCAACGCACGAGCGACCAGCCTGCCCAACTCCGTCGGATCGCCAACGTGTAGGCCTTTGGATTCCGGGCTCATTGGAATCGTCCAGCCTGTCCGTCCCCCAGAGGCTGCGGCGCCATAATCCCAAGGAAGTTTTGGAAATACATGGGCGGCTCGACAAAGGTGTGGTACGGAAACGCTGCTGCTTTCACTTCGACATCCACAAGGGTCTTGCCGGTGAAATGAATAACTTCGTACTTCCCGCCCGAGATCTCTTTGCAATTGGGAAGGGTTGACCACACAAGATGCTGCACCCCAGCGGACTTAGCTGCCTTCACTGCGAGGGTTCCCTGCGCAGTTTCGCTCGCTGACGTAGCGGGGTCCCAAGTTTGTAACGAGAAATGCGCCATACGCGCCGCTGAAGGCGGATTCCAGTGTCTCAGGCTTGGTCAAATCCCCCTGCACAATCTCGCACCCCAAGAGCCTTGGCCTTATCGCTATCGGGATTGCGGGTTAACACGCGCACGCCAAACTGTCCGCGCGCGAGAAGTTCTTTCACCACTCCACTGCCTTGTGTCCCAGTCGCACCCATTACGGCGATGATCGTTTTAGCCATGTTTCCTCCTCATAACAGGTTTGTACATCACACGTTATGACCGTGCTCCGCTTGGCCCTTGCTAAAACTCCGCCCACATGACGGTGTGATCTGAGGGATTCTCCATGTTTCGCGGTTTCACGTCGACCTCGGCTTTGACGCATTTCTTTGCTAGCGGCGAGGTCACGAGGATGTGGTCGACGCGCCAGCCTCGGTTCTCGATCAGCGTGTTTGGCTGCCGGTAATCCCAGAAGGTGTATTGCAGTTTGTCGGGGTGCAATTTCCGAAAGACATCGGTGAATCCCCAGGCTAATGTCTCGTGATATTCGCGGCGCACGTCTTCGTGAAAGCAGACGTGCTTCTTTTTTGCCTTCGGGTTGTCGACGTCGATCGGCTCAGGCGCGACATTCATGTCGCCGCACCAAATCGCCGGTTTCTTTGTCGAGAGGTGCTTTGAAAAATAAGCACGTAAGCGCTGGTACCACTCTAACTTGTAAGGATACTTGGGGGAGTCGAGACTGGCTCCTTGGGGAATATAGGTATTGACGATGGTGATTCCATCGATCGTGGCTCGAATCAGCCGAGCTTCATCGGGTTCGCCCCCATCGTCAAACCCGTATGCCACATTCTTTGGTGCATTTCGACTCAACACAGCCACGCCGTTGTATGACTTCATGCCTCGAAACGTCACGTGGTACCCCGACCCGTCAAAGTCGGACAGCGGGAACTCGGAATCTTGTACTTTTGTTTCTTGGAGGCAGAGAACATCCGGTTTATTGCACTTCAGCCATTGCAGCACGATTGGGAGGCGTTTCCGGATGGAGTTGACGTTAAACGTCGCGATTTTCAATCCGGAACTCCGCGTCCCCAATCCGCCCACATGCGATCCACGACCACGCGATGGACGATGGCATTGGGTCCGAGGGTTGCGAGGTAGACGGCGGTCTCGGCGATATCAAAGGGATCGATCAGGCCGCCTTTTTCTCTTTCTTCTCTTGACGCATCAACCAGTTCATCGGCGACTCGCCCGGGACAGATCGCCGTGACGCGAATCTTGTGCGGACGCCCTTCGTCCGCTAACGCCTGAGTGAGGCCAAGGATACCGAACTTTGAAGCGCTGTAAGTTCCTGTTCCCGACCATGATTCCACGCCCGCGACACTCGACATGTTGATGATGTTTCCGCCACCGTTCTGTTTCATGACTCGAAACCCTTCGCGACAGCAGAAAAACATCCCTCGGAGATTAGTATTGAGCACACGATCGTATGTCTCCGTTGATGTGTCTGCGATATGTTCGCCAAGAATAACTCCGGCATTGTTGACCAGGATGTCGATTTTCCCGAATTGCTGTGTCGTGCCTGATATCAGGCGGGTCACTTGTGCTTCATCCGTCACGTCGGTCTGAATCACCGCTGCTTGGCCACCACGTTCGCGGATCGTTGCCGCGACCTGCTCACACAATACAAGCCGCCGCGCCGCAATGACGACCGTCGCGCCTTCTTCCGCAAATCTTAGGGCGATGGCCTTTCCGATACCGCTGCTACTGCCAGTGACAATGGCGATCTTTCTTTCCAAGCGCTTCATCGCTACTTTCCCTTCAGCTCCCGATGTTCGATTCCATACCGAGGAGTTGAGATCTGTTTCCCGCGACATTGCGGGCACCGGCTGGGTCGAGTGAGTCGAGTACGGGTGAGAAACTCGTAGCCACACTCGTGACATCCCGAGGGTTCCATCACGAAGCGTCGAGACTTATCTCGCGACACTGATCTGAGGATGTGTGGCATATGACCATCAACCTGGCGTTGCGAAATCCCAAACTGTGACGAAAGCTCGCGCGCTGAGCGCAGCGTCCCAGTAATCCCCTGCATGATCTGTTGCCGTATGGTGAACTGGTCGTCAGGCATGATAGATGGTTCAGGATATCTCAGCCGAGCATCTCGGACAAGCTGGGATTATCAAACGGCAATTGCGCCAGACGCTGCTGCATGCAAGAATGCCGGATCGATGAGCGGCGTGCTGCTCGAAACGATTGTCCATTTGCAACGCCTGCTAAATGTAACTGGGAGTCTGCCATGCAGAAAACATTGATATCTCTCTTGTGCACTATTTTCCTGCTCTGTGCTCTATCTGCCAACACATATGCCGCGCTTAAAGATACGATTCGCTTTCCCTCCGAGGACGGACTGATGGTCACGGCAGACCTCTATATCGAAGAGAACGACAAGAGCGCGCCATTCATTATTCTCTACCATCAAGCAGGCTGGAGCCGCGGAGAATACGCGGAAATTGCACCCCGCCTCAATGCGCTGGGCTTCAACTGTATCGCGGTTGATCTCCGTTCAGGGGGAAAGATCAATGGCGTCAGAAATCATACGGCTCACCGGGCAAGGCAGAAGAAAAAAAATACGTCCTACGAACATGCACTTCCAGACATGTTGCGTGCCATCGAGCTGGTGAAGAAACAACTCTCCTCTGGAAAGGTTATTTTATGGGGGAGTTCGTATTCGGCATCGCTTGCGTTGAAGATCGCCGGCGACTGGCCGGATCTTGTCGATGGGGTGCTCGCGTTCGCACCAGGCGAGTATTTCAACACCCATACGAAAACCTGGATTCAGGACTCATCCACCCACATTACTGTTCCCACGTTTATCACCTCCGCCCGCAACGAAAAGCCGAGCTGGTCGGATATTTTCGACGCGATCCCATCCAAGCACAAAACGTCCTACCTTCCACCGACGCCTGGAAATCACGGTTCGCGTGCGCTGTGGAAACAATTTCCCGACAACGGCGGGTATTGGATGGCGGTGGAACACTTCCTTACCAGCAACTTCAAACGCTGACGCTTCTCTTGCGCTCTACGTGAGCGCGCTACTCGTCTTGTTAAAAAAGGTATGGGCGATATGCCTGTATTTTTCTATTTCGTCATGGAGGTGCTGTGCAGCGAAATCCCAATCCGCCTCAAGATGCCCCAGTCGACGTGCCAGAAACGCGTACTCTTCAGTGTCTTGTTCGGGAAGAATGAGATCTTTCGCATTTCCTCGAACGATTCGTAACGCATCGCTGAGGGCGCGTAAAAAGATATATGTTTCTCGACACCTGCGTTCATCCGTTCTGGAGATAATGCCCAGACGGCCTAGAACTTCGAGGGCGGCTTGTGTCGAAGGAGTTCTCAGTGCCTCATGCAATGTCCCGTGGATGATTTGGAGATACTGGGCGGCATATTCAATATCGATCAATCCGCCCGCACTCATCTTCACGTTGAACCTGTTTGGCGCAATCAGTTCTCGTTTCTGGCGTTCCCGGAGATCGCGAGCTATCGTGAAATCCCAGGGCTCCCCACTGTACACAAACCGATGACGATGCTCTGCTGCGGCCGAGCCCAACTGCTCATCCCCGGCGACCCATCGGAGTTTGATCAAGGCCTGACGTTCGAATGGTTCGGCGTCACCTGTGGGACTGTAGTACGAGCGAAATTCTTCGAATGACGTAGCAAGACGGGCGGCTCCATCTCCAAATGGCCTGAGTCGCGTGTCAAAATGGAAGATGCCTTCTGGTCGTGATCGGATGAAGTCCATAATCGCTTCGGCGAGCCGGTCAAAATACTCTGCGTTGTCTAACGACTCCGCGCCGGTGGTTTTACCCTCCCCCGCATAGAGAAAGAGCACTTCCAAATCCGATGCATACCCCAGTTCTCGTCCTCCAAACTTCCCCAAGCCGCAGATCGTAAATGCACAGGGTGTTCCAGTTGCAAGACATGGAACACCATAGGCCGACGTCAACGCCTTGTGACACTCGATGTATGCGCGATCGAGCAATATTTCCGCGAGGTTGCTCAAGGCGTTGGAGAATCGCGACAAGACTCCCTGCGGCTCCAGAATATGCCTAACATCAATTCGAAACGTTTCACGATCCTTCCAAAGGTTCAGCGTGTCTCTTCGTTCCTCAAACGTGGCTGGCTTTGCCATCCACTCCGTCAATTCTGATTCCAGGCTGACCCTGCTTCGCATGCGACCCGTATGCTGGAAATCCTCCAGAACCGGCAAGAGCACCTCAAAACGCATCCTGAGGAAATCCTCCCACAAGAAGTCACTCGCACCGAACAGGCGCGCAAGGAAGTCCAGGCTGTCCTTCTTGCCAAAATTGAGCACCGCTGAGGTCTGATCAGGTATCCCTTCATCAAAAAGTTTGTCCAAGAACCGATCAAAATGTTCCATGGCCTTCGCAGGATCCGGCGCCGAGGGAAGATATTGCGTAAATCGCTTGATGAGTGTCGCCGCACTTCTGATCGCTTCTTGCTCATGCTCAGCTTCAAGCTTGCGCCCCTGTCGACTGGAAACAAGCAGCGTGTCGTGGATTGTGTTCCCTCGACTTTGGGTCCTCATCCCATGGATGTATATTCCGCGAAGAGACAGTGCATTTGACAACGCATAGAGAAACGCAAAGCTGTTCTTCGAATGGACGTTCATGACTGTCCAGCGTTCGGATCTCGCGTTATCGAAGGTCACCTCGATCTGAGCGATAAGATCAAGCCGGGCGTGGGTCATCTTCGACATGCTCTCCGTCAATCGTCGGTTGACCACAGCCCGTGTCTCATACAGCTTGTTCTGATCTAACAGTCGGAACGCCGATGTCAACGCGTCCTCAACCCGTTCCTGCAATGATGTGTCGATGAGACGTTCGTCTTGGTAGCGGACGAGAAACACATCGACGATCTGCTTTCTGAGAGGTGGTTTGCCGACCTTACCCTGGTCCTCAAAAGTGAAGGCCTTCGCGTCCTGAATATCGAATTCAAATGACGTCAAAATCCCAGTGATGGTGGAGAGAGCCGCGAAGTAATCGAACGCCGCCACAGTGACGGTCAATACTTGTGACTCTTCCGGGACGAGGGAGATCGTGACAGGTCTCTCGCCGGAAAGGCGGTCGACCATCTTGGCATGTTGTGAGATGTCGGTCTGTGAGAATTGGACGAGATATTCGTCGTCTATACGTCCGAGAAAATGGTCAAGGCTGGAATCGTTCATGCATCACATTCCGCAATCTTGTTAAGATACCACGCTAATGACAACGACGCCTCCCCACAACCTTCACCCAAAAGATTTGCTGCTCTCACCTTCCTTGACGTCGGAGCAAGTCACAACGCTCCTTACGAGTTACGGGTTTAACAACCCCAAACAAGCCGATGCCAATCTTCAACTCATGGCCAGTGAGCCACGTTCAAGGCTGTTGTTGGCAGAGAGTATCGATGAAATCCTTACACTTTTGTCCCTATCGGCCGATCCAGATGTTGCCTTAAATTATCTTGAGCGCTTTGCCAAGGCGACCATCGATACGGTCCATCTGTACACATTTCTGAAGGCATATCCCGTCGCCGTAGAACTCCTCGCGACCACCGTCGGCAGTAGCCCGTTTATGTCGCAGATTCTGATTCGACACCCGACCTATTTCTATTGGCTGTGTGATCCGGAGATTCTTCACCGCGAACGAACCAAAAAAGACCTCATGCGTGAATGCGCTGCGGTGGTCAACGCGATCGAGACCGAAGAAGGAAAGCTCAACGCGCTTCGACGTTTCAAGCGTAAAGAGGTCCTTCGGATCGGTGTCAAGGACCTTCTGAAGCTCACCTCAGTTCGCCAGACGACAGCCGCGCTTTCCATGCTGGCCGAGGTGCTTATTCACCATGTGTACGAGATTTGTTCTCGCCGACTGCGAGCACGCCATGGACGGCCGCATCACCGTAACAACATCGGAAGAGCAGTCCCGACCGGGTTTACGGTGATGGCAATGGGAAAGCTCGGCGGCAAGGAACTTAATTTCAGTTCCGATGTCGATCTGATGTATGTCTTTGGATCGGCGGACGGGATCACGTCGAGCTCGAGCGGTAGAACCCCGATTCTGCAGACATCACATACGGAGTATTTTCGGGAGTTGGCACAGACGATAACGAACGCGTTGAGTGAGGTGGCCCAAGAGGGATACCTCTTCCGCGTCGATTTAAATCTGCGACCGGAGGGAAAAGGGGGGGATATCGCGACGTCGCTCGATACCTATCAGCACTACTATGCCACCAGGGGAGAAACCTGGGAACGTATGGCACTGTTAAAGGCCCGCCCCATTGCCGGCGATCGGACACTGGGCCGCCGTTTCCTTTCGACCATCGCCACGTTCGTTCATGATCCGCTTTTCGGGCTTGCCGAGCTTGAAGAAGTGAAAACAATTAAAGCGAGAATCAACAAAAAACTGGCCACCAAAAGTCCAGGCTTACGCAACGTCAAGCTTGGTATTGGCGGTATTCGCGAAGTTGAATTTATCGTGCAATCGCTACAGCTCGCGTACGGCTCCACCCATCAAGGTCTTCACGATCGCCATACCATCAACGCGTTACGCAAGCTGCACCACCACAT
>DTRN01000014.1:15507-17997 GCA_012965905.1 Nitrospirales bacterium
GCTAATCTCTCAACGTGACTACGGTCACTTGCTGGCGGCCTACATTTTTTTTCGTAACGTGGAGCACAAACTCCAAATGGTCGAGGATCGTCAAACACACACGCTTCCCACTAATCCCAGGGACTTCCAGCGCTGCGCACTCATGATGGGATATTATGATTCCGAGGAATCACATGCGGCAGAGCAACTCAGGCATGATGACGACATGCACGCGGGACATGTCAACGAGATCTTTCGAAACCTGGTCCTGCCCACGCACGGGACAGTGCTCGAAAGGGGGAATTAAACGGCCGCGAGTTGCGCCGTTAGGAGATGCCACTCCTGGCGTTGGAACTTCACGTTCTTTTTCAGCTCAGCATATCGCTGCTTTAATTCCGCGCGTTCCAGGGTCGCCAACAGTTCATTTTTCTTGCTCTGGTACCATTCCTGTTTAAACGTCGCCCATTCCTCAAGAGCAACCAGGAATTGCGCGTACCGTTCCTCAACATGGTGGCACCATCGAGCTGCCTCTTGAAGATGCTCGGCTTGGCGTAAGGCCCGCTTGTATTGCATCTCCAGTCTTGCTTTTTCGACCTGGAGTTGAGACGCCCGTTTCAAGCGGCTGGTGAGCCCAATCCACGAGAAGACCGTAAGGACCCATTTTGTCGGGTCGTAATGCCACCATCGTATCCCGTTGCGATAATCGCCTTGAAAGCTGTGATGGTAGTTGTGATAGCCCTCCCCAAACGTCAACACGGCAAGAATCAAGTTGTCACGGGACGAGTTCCCGTCGGAATAGGGTTGGCTCCCCCATATGTGGGCAAGAGAATTGATAAAAAACGTGAAGTGATGGATGACCACCAACCGCAATAGGCCGGCGAGGAGAAACACCCCCAAGGCGGTACTAAACAGATACCCGATCAGAAGTGGCAGCGCGATATTGGTCACTAATACGAGTTCGATATAGTATTTGTGTTGCCACATGACGATCGGGTCACGCACAAGATCCTTCACGTTCGAAAAATCGTCCGGTCCCCCTTTGTGATCGCGAATCATCCACCCCATGTGCGAAAACCAAAACCCTCGTGATGCGGAATAGGGATCTCGATCTCGGTCATCAACAAATTTATGATGATTGCGATGATCGGAGGCCCAATTCAGAATGGTGTTCTGAATGGTGCAGCCCCCCCAAATCGCATAAAACAGGCGCACAGCGAAATGTGCATGGTAGGCCTTATGTGACCACAGACGATGATAGCCGGCGGAGATAGAATGTAACGTGATTACGGCAAACAGCACGCCCATGCTCCAGTCAAACGCACTAAACCCGACGCTGAACGCGTAATACGGGACGAGCGTGACCGCCAAGATCGGCATGAGAACCAAGACGAACACTCTCGTTGGCATCAGTGGCGCTTTTTCCATGTGCTTCATTCCTCTTACCAAATTATGCTGCCAGTCGATTGGATTCGGCTTCCGCATAGATCATTTGTGGATACGAACGCAGACCCCACACCAGCCCGAGTTTCGAGAGCATCACCAGCCCGTAGTGCGTGATATCGATCTCCCACCAATACATCCCTTGGCGCTCGGACGCTTGGTATCGATGATGGTTGTTGTGCCAGCCTTCCCCAAACGTGATGAGTGCCAACAGCCAATGATTGCGGCTGTCATCGCCTGTATCGAAGCGTTGCCTGCCAATCAGGTGCGTGAACGAGTTGATACAGAACGTGCCATGGTAGAGCAGCACCGTGCTCACGAAGAACCCCCATACAAGCATCTGGGGACCCGAGGTCCCGAGCGCAGGAAATGCGTTGTCCAGTCCTACCCCCAAATAAAATATGGCGATTGCGAGGAGAACTGGTGGGACCATATACCACCGTCCAAGAAGCCGCAGCTCCGGAAACTTGTTGAGGTCTTCCACCAGGGCAGTTTCCGTGTGTTTGTATTGCTTACTGAGCACCCAGCCGACGTGTGCGTGATAGAGGCCAGATACCATCGGGGAATGGACATCCTCTTCAGTATCGGAATACTTGTGGTGGTGCCGGTGATGCGAGGCCCACCATATTGGACCTTTCTGTGCCGATGTGCATCCCAGTAACGCTAGCAGGAACTGGAAGGGACGGCTCGTCTGAAAACTGCGGTGCGCAAAGTATCGATGATACCCCCCCGTAATGCCGAACATTCGGACACCGTACAGGGCAAGGCAGACTGCGACCGCCACCCAGCTGACACCAACCCAGAGAGCCCACAGACATGTAAGGTGCACCGTCCAAAAGACAATTGCAGTCGTCATCTGCATGAACGTCGGGTAATGTTCGGAGCGCACATCTGGTTCAATCATGCATTCGTTTCCTTAGGAGAGGACGCCCAAAGTCTCACGTCTCAAAATCTACTTATCATACTAAATTGCGAGTCGAAGTTAAAGAGACCATTTGACGCGTCACGCTATCGACACCGTCAATGCCGCTCTGTTAGAGTTTCTCTACGTTCAGGATGCTGCTTTATGAC
>DTRN01000015.1:0-22238 GCA_012965905.1 Nitrospirales bacterium
AACAGTACCATCTCCATCTCCATCTCCATCTCCATCTCCATCTCCATCTCCATCTTTATCTCCAGTTCCAGATTCACCTTCAGATTCACCTACCCTCACCTTCCAATCCTTCGGCCTGTCGGATCCGCTCATGCGGGACTTGACCCGCGCCAAACTGATTGAACCAACACCCATTCAGATCAAAGCGATTCCGCCCGGACTCGAAGGTCGCGATGTATTGGGATGTGCGCAAACCGGCACCGGCAAGACAGCCGCGTTCGTCATCCCGATGATTGAACGGCTAGCTGATGGGCCGAGAGGCCATCCCCGCGGACTCATATTGGCTCCGACGCGTGAGCTCGTCTTTCAGATTCAGGAAACGATCGACAAACTCGGCCGATCCCGACGGATCTTTTCCACCGCCATTGTGGGCGGAGCAGACATGCTTGCTCAGGTGCGTGGACTTCGCCAACGTCCGGAGATTATTGTCGCCACACCCGGTCGGTTGCTCGACCACATGTGGCAGGGAAACATTCTGTTCAGCACGCTCCAGATTGTGGTTCTCGACGAAGCGGATCGCATGCTCGATATGGGATTCGCAGACCAGTTGAATCAAATTCTCGACGCGATTCCTGAAGAACGGCAAACGTTACTCTTTTCTGCCACCCTCCCCGACAACCTCGGCGACTTGGCAAGGATGTCCCTGAATAATCCGGTACGTGCGATGGTGTCCAAACGGGCAACGCCCGCGACCAATGTGACCCACAAACTTCACCACACCACCCAAGGGGAAAAGACGTCGCTGCTTCTTTCTCTGCTGAAAGAAAAGCGCGAATCGGTCTTAGTCTTTGCTAGAACAAAACACCGCGTGAATCGTTTGGGAGAATCACTCGAGAGGGTTGGGCATCGGGTTGCCATCCTGCACGGAGACCGTCGGCTTTCACAACGACGTGCCGCCTTGGAGGGATTTCGCCGAGGACGGTATAACGTGCTGGTGGCGACGGACGTCGCTGCGCGCGGCCTTGATGTGGACAACATCGGCCACGTGGTGAACTACGATCTTCCATACACGGCCGAGGACTATGTGCATCGGATTGGCCGGACGGGCCGAATGGAGAAAGCCGGATCGGCCACCAGCTTTGTGACGGAAGATGACACTAACAACCTTCGGGCGATCGAAAAGCTTATTGGCCAATCGGTGCCTTGTGCCGCAGGAAGCCGTCCACCATCACGATCGAGACACAGCCAACCGGCACGGCCGCGAAACGCAGGCCCATTCGTCAAACGATCTCGGACACCATCCGGAACCGATGCTGGCGCAAGAGCGCGTCGATTCGGTGGAAACAGCCGCCGCGGCAACTCCACGCAAGCCGCAACGCCTCCGCGCTAATCAACCATTGTTGCCTGCGCACCCTTCTCCCGATCTGGGAGGAGGGGATGCGCTGTAATCGCAACAATCCGGGGGACATGCGTCTGGCCATGCGGTTCCACTTCCGTAGACTCGCCGCGCCGTTCCCGGCCTGATTTGTTCTTCAATCAGCTCACGAAACATCGACACTGCGGCGGAATGCAACCCCGCGGTCCCGGCGCGTCTCATCGTGATCCCAACCTCGTCGCACAGTTCCTTGGCCTGGTGATCGAGGTCATACACCACCTCTAAATGATCGGAGATAAATCCGATCGGCGCGACAACAAGCTGAGCACACCCATCTGCTTTTATCGCCCGAATATGGTCCAAGATGTCGGGCTCCAGCCAGGGCTGGCCAGGCGGTCCGCTTCGGCTTTGAAACACCAGCGCCCAATCAGCAACCTTCAGTCGATCGGCGATGACACCGGCGACTTCGCGCAACTGTTCTTCGTATGGACTCGTGTTCGCCATGGCAATCGGAATGCTGTGCGCTGTGAACGCGATGGCAAATGCGCTACTGCGATTGGGAAGTTTCCCAATCGCATCCTTCACCCGATCAATATTCGCTTCAATGAATCCTGGATGGTTATAGTATTGCCGCAACTTTTGGATGCTGACCGTGCCACCAACCGTATCGACTGCACGTTGTATATTGTCGAGGTATTGTTTGCAACCAGAATACGAGCTGTATGCAGACGTCACGAGGGCCAGCGCATGTTTTACGCCATCGTCCCGCATTTGTTTGAGCGTCTCGGGAAGGAGCGGATGCCAGTTTCGGTTGCCAAAATAAATCGGCAATCGTATATTGTGTGCCTCTAACTCATCCTTGAGAGCGTCAACAAGAGCGCGATTTTGCTGATTGATCGGGCTAATCCCGCCAAACAGTTTATAGTGCTCCGCGACTTGCAGCTTGCGGTCTTCCGGAACATTCTTTCCGTGAAGCACATTCTCCAGAAATGGCATCACGTCTTCCATGCCTTCAGGACCCCCGAACGACACGAGAATGACAGCATCAACACTCATACTAAAGAAGGAGAATTGATTAAAGAAAGAAGCCTACGACGGCTTCTGTGGAATCTGAGGGAGGCCGATGTTGAAGGTGGCGACATTATGGTATTGGTCCTGCACCGGGCGTTCCCGTTCTGGAAACGCACGATCGCCGATTTCGAGCAGCTGTTCTTTGTTGAGGTGAAGTGACCGTTTATCGTACACCGCCCATTCGTATTCTTTGGTCATTCCAAGCGCATCGACGGGGCAGGCTTCAACGCAGAGGCCACAGAATATGCAACGCGTCATGTCCATAAAGAATTCCTTGGCATAGCGCTTGGTCGGCTCACCTGGGACTTCTGCGCTGACCACGGTAATCACCCGAGACGGGCAGGCCGCTTCACACAAATCACAGCCGACGCACTTTTCAACCCCGTCACTATAGCGGAGCAGCGAGAGCATCCCGCGATAGCCGTTGGGAAGATTTCGCTTCTCGTGTGGATACTGCAATGTGATCGAGGGCGTGAACAGATGCTTGAAGGTTTCCTTCAAGCCCACCAGGATTTCAGAGAATGTGACCAATTCGAGAAACGCCTTCATTAATCCACCACATACGCGATCACGGCCGTGACCAAAATATTCGCCAATGCGATGGGCAACATGACCTTCCAGCCCAGCCGCATCAACTGATCGTATCGAAGCCGCGGTACCGTCGCTCGTATCCAGATAAAGAAAAACAAGAAGAGGTAAACTTTCAACGTGAACCAGATGACGGGTGGAACGAAATCAAGAAATGGGAATGGTGCATTGTATCCACCCAGAAAGAGAACCGCGGCAATGCACGAAACCAAAATCATGTTGGCGTATTCTGCCATAAAGAAGAAGGAGAACCTCATCCCGCTATATTCAGTGAAGAATCCAGCAACAAGCTCGCTCTCGGCTTCGGGCAGATCGAACGGAAGACGATTCGTCTCGGCTACTGCCGAAATGCTGTAGATCACGAACGCAACGAACTGCGGCCAGATATACCAATGCCAGAATCCACCCGCTTGAGCTTCAGTAATCTTGACCAAACTGAGAGATCCGGAAAGCAGTATGACCCCGACGATGGCAAGTCCGATATTCAACTCATAGCTAATGACCTGAGCGGCCGCACGCAGCCCCCCAAGAAGGGAATACTTGTTGTTCGATGCCCACCCGCCAAGAATAATGCCATAAGCGCCAATCGAGGTCACCGCCAGCACATAGAGAATACCGACATTGATATCGCTGATGATCCAGGGCTTTTCCCCGGCCCCGAATGGCACCACGGCAAAACCAATCATCGCTGGAACGAAGGCCAGGATAGGCGCCATGGTGAAAATGACTTTGTTCGCCCCCGCAGGAACAATGTCTTCCTTGAAAAAGAGTTTGATGCCGTCTGCAATTGGCTGAAGCAGTCCGTACGGGCCAACCTCCATAGGTCCCAGACGATCCTGCATAAAGCTGAGAATCTTTCGTTCCGCATAAGTCAGATAGGCCACATGCAGCAGAATGACGCCCATGACAATGGCGATCTGGATGACGATAATTCCGACTGTAATGAGTGTTTCCACTGTCTCTAGACCTTTCTAGACCTCGAAACTCACCGGTGTGATGGATACTCGTGCCGAACTACAATACGGAACGCCTGTTGTGGGATCGGTTGTCATCGATAATACCGCCCCAATATGTGTGCCGAAATGCTCCGGGAAGAATACCGTCCCTGGTGGACGACGTTCATTAAGCTTAACCGGGATGACGGCTTCACCGTGATCAGAAACCATCTTTACCGTACTCCCATTCTCCACTCCATATTTCACCCCATCATCAGGATGCATGACAAGCGCGCCTTCGGATTGTATTGCATTTAATCCCTTGGCAAAGGTCGACATTTTACCCGAATGGAAGAGGCTTTGGCCAACCGTGAGAATCAACGGCCTGGTGTCTTTTGTACCTGGCTTCGTAACTACATAGCGATGATTGATCTCAGAGTTTGAGGTTTCATGTTCGATATACGCATCCAGAACCTTCCGATCCAGCCTCGGGGTTTTTCGCATCGGTGCTTGAGAATGCCTGATTTCATCTTGAATGTCCTTGACCGATTCATATTCCATCGGAACATTCATAAAGTTCGAGAGTTGCGCCAGTATTTCCCAGTCCGGCTGACTTTCTCCGACGGGATCTAACGCACGACGCACTTTTTGCACGACGCCTTCTGAATTGGTAAAGGTTCCATCTTTTTCAGTGTAACTACAGGCTGGCAATACAATATCTGCACATTTCGCAGTTTCGGTCATGAACAACTCGTGGCAGATGAGAAGATCCAGATGATTGAGCGCATCGCGAACCTTCACTGACGGAGGCAAACTCTCAATCGGGTTTTCGCCTACGATATACATGGCCTTCACGTGACCATCTCGTGCCGCCTCGATCATCTCCGGAAGCCGTAGCCCCGGTTCAGGGACGTGTTCTGGAACGACCCCCATCTCAAGCGCACCCTGTTCATTATTTTCCTCGGTAAGAACGCCTAACCCAGATTCTTCTTGGTCGAGCTTTCCAGTGAGCAGGAGCAGGTCTAAAACATTAAGAGTGGTCTCAAGCGCTCCCGGCGCGCGAAGCACTCCCTGCCCCACAAGCACAATGCCTTTCGGGGCCTCTGAAAATGCTTTTGCTGCGGCTTTGATTTGATCACCTGTCACGCCCGCAGCCTGTTCACAATCGGACAATGACATATTCGCAGTGTCCTGCGTTAATCGTTCGACGTACTGCGGGTATCGTGTTCGAATATCCGCATTGACCAACCCATCATCGAGCACGGCTTTGACCATCCCCTGGATCACAGCGCCAAAGGCGAGAGGATTGGCCTGCATATGCAACGTGGCCAGATTCGTAATGTTGCTAATAGTCTGGATGACCGGAACCGTCGACTCTATGGTGATCAACTGTGCCCCCCCCTTCTTGACCGCTTCCTTCACCTTGAGGCCAACGATGGGGTTCGTCTCTGTAAGATTCGTTCCCAGCAATAGGATCGTATGTGCTTGGACGATATCTTCGTAGGTGATTGTCCACCGCGCGGTCCCCTGGACTTTCACCATGGCCGTCGCGGCATTGACGTGGCCGTAGCGGATCGAAGAGTCGAGCTGATTCGTTCCAATCGACACGCGCATGAATTTTTGGAACACATATAAATCTTCGTTGGTGAGTCGCGCTGATGCCAAGCCGGCAACCGCATCGGGACCATGTTGCTCTTTGATTTCTGTCAGCCGCTCAGCGGCATACTCCATTGCCTCTTCCCACGTAACCTGCACATGAGTGCCATCACGTTTAATCAGTGGATGCGTCAGACGATCCTCATGGTTGGGAAATCCAAATCCGAAATAACCCCGCGCACACAAGTCGCCATTATTTCGGCCAGTGCCATGGAATGACTGAACTTCAATAATAGTGTTCGCCGTAGATTGCTGGTCGCGTGTCTGAAACGTCAGTTGACACCCATCTCCACAATAGCCACACGTCGTGTCGGTGCGCTTCAACATCCATGGCCGATAATCGAACATGGACACGCGGTTGGTGAACGCCCCCACAGGGCAAATCTGCACACATCCTCCGCAAAATTCACAATCCAACTCATGAGCACCGAAGTGTTTAATTTCACTCGCAGATCCGCGTCCCGTTGAGGCCAACGCTTGGGCATCGATGACGTCGTCGCAGTACCGCACGCAGCGGGTACACGACACGCAACGATTCATTTGCTTTTCGATGACCGGACTGAAGTACTCCTTGTTGAACACACGCTTCACATCTTCAAAAGGGCTGACCGTCGGGGTATATCGATGGGAATAATCTTGCAAATCGCAGCGTCCGCCCTGGTCACACACCGGACAGTCGAGTGGATGGTTGGCGAGAATAAATTCAAGCACGGATTTGTGCGACTCGTTCACACGCTCGGTGTCGGTATGAACAACCATCCCGTCGGTGACGGGAATACTGCACGAAGCCTGAAGCTTTGGACTTTTCTCAATCTCGACGTGACACATCCGGCAGTTCGCATCGTAGCCAAGCTTGGGGTGATAACAGAAATGAGGAATATCGATGCCAAGCTCACGGGCGGCTTCAATGACCAGGGTCCCCTGTTCGACCTCGACTTCGCGTTTATCGATGGTGAGTTTTACGCGTCCCATATGAGTTTAGTGTCCGTGCGAGGTCCCGGCACCTACCAATTCCGCCGGTTGCCCACGAAAGGGGCAACACCCATCTCGAATGTGCGCCTCATATTCATGCCGAAAATGCTTGAGCGTACTGGTAATCGGCGCAATTTCGGCATCGCCAAATGCGCAGACTGTCTGGCCTTCGATATTTCCACACAACCTAAGCAGGAGATCAAGATCCTCATGTTTCCCATGCCCTGCTTCCATGCGGTGCAAAATCTGAAGCAGCCACATGCTCCCTTCACGACAGGGTGTACACTTCCCACACGATTCGTGGTGGAAAAACTCGAGGAGTCGTTCCGCTGCCCACACCATGCAGGTATCCTCATTCATAAAGGTGATCGCGCCAGATCCCAACATCGATCCCGCCTCGGCAATCCCCTCAAAATCAAGTTTGACGTCGAGATGTTCCTCAGTTAGAAACGCGGCAGAGGCACCTCCAGGAATGATGGCTTTGAGTTTCTTCCCATCACGCATTCCTCCCCCGTAGTCCTCCAGCATCTCACGCATGGTGATACCCATGGGCACTTCATAGTTTCCAGGCTGCGCGATATGTCCGCTGAGAGAGAACACCCGAGTCCCGGGACTCTTGGGCGATGAGCCGATGGACATAAACCACTCCGGCCCTCGATTCACAATGTACGGAATATTGGCCAGGGTCTCGACGTTATTAATGACCGTCGGTTTTCCGTATAGTCCGGAAATTGCCGGAAACGGCGGCTTGGTTCGTGGTTTTCCTCGCTTGCCTTCAAGCGATTCCAGCAAGGCAGTTTCCTCGCCGCAGATATAGGCTCCCGCCCCTCGATGAACGTACACATCGAGATCAAACCCGGAACCCAAGATATTTTTGCCCAAATAGCCTGCTTCGCAGGCCTCGGCAAGCGCCTTCTCAAGAAGCTTCGCCCCGAGGATGAACTCGCCACGGATATATATATAGCTCGTGTGCGCTCCGATGGCATAACAGCAGAGAATGATGCCCTCAAGCACTTGGTGAGGGTCACGCTCCATCAACTGCCGATCTTTAAAGGTTCCAGGCTCGCTTTCATCGGCGTTGCAACACAGATATTTTGGCCCTGGGTGGTCCTTCGGGATGAATCCCCATTTGACGCCAGTAGGAAACCCAGCGCCTCCACGTCCGCGCAAGCCGGACTTCTTCACAATATCAATGAGGTCGTCTGGCTTCATCTTCCCGAGGACTGTCCGTATGGCCTGGTATCCACCGGCCTTTTCATAGTCCTTCAACGAACCAGAATAGCCTGGCATGTCCATATTTTTCAGAAGCACTTTCTCAAATGCTGCCATTAGGACGACTACCTCCGGCTCTGGCCACCGAAAGGGCCCGGTTGCAAGCGAACATTTTCCAGTGGTCCGAAGATCCTCAAAAACCTGGCGGACCTTTTCGTGTGTTAGCCGCTCGAAGTAATCGTCGTTCACTTGCATCATCGGCGCTGTCCCACACGAAGCGAGACACTCAACCGTGCTCAGCGTAAACATGCCGTCCTCAGTAGTCTCACCCGGCTTAATCCCGAGTTCCTGATCAATCCATTGAATCAACGTATCAGAGCCCACGAGAGCACACATCAAGGATTTGCACACCTGAAGATGGAACCGTCCGATCGGTTTGAGGTTCAACATGGTGTAAAAGGTGGCAACCTCATACACCTTAGGCGGCGTGAGATCCAGCAACTTGGCAATCTCACGCATGCTGTCCTCAGAGACCCACCCTTCCTCCTCCTGTGCGAGGTTCAACAAGGGAAGCATGGCAGACGCTTTGATCGGATAGCGCTTCAGAATGTCCGGGATCTGTTTTTTGGCTTCAGCGGAAAACATGCTAGCGGTCACACTCTCCCATCACTACATCATACGTTCCGAACATCGTGACAAGATCTGACACTAAATATCCCCTCGACATATGATCGAGCGCTCCCAGATGGACAAACGAGGGCGATCGAATTTTCATTCGGTAAGGGCGCGCGCTGCCGTCACTGACAATATAGAACCCAAGTTCGCCTTTCGGCGACTCGGTAGGGCAATAGACTGCGCCAGCCGGAGGATGAAAGCCATGGGTAAACAGAATGAAGTGGTGGATATGGCTTTGCATATCTCGCATGACCTGTTCCTTGGGCGGCGGAACAATGTCTGGCGCGTCAGCCATGATCGGCCCATCCGGGAGTCGGTCGAGACATCCTCGGATGATTCGACAACATTGCCTCATCTCCTCCATCCGCACCCAATAGCGATCGTAGGTATCGCCATATTTCCCGACCGGAACATCCCACTCAACCTCCCCATAGGCGCCATACGGACTGAACTTTCGCACATCATAGGCCACGCCCGATCCCCGAATCACCGGACCGGTTAATCCGAAATTAATCGCGTCTTCAGCAGAGATCACTGCAACGTCCTTGGTTCGAGAGAGCCAAATCCGATTCTTGGCCAATAGAGTGTCATATTCATCGATATGGCCAGGGAACTCATCGAGAAAGCGTGACAAGCGCGCCACGAGGTCTGGCTCGAAGTCGCTATCCACGCCTCCAACGCGAAAATAATTCAGCGTCAGCCGCGCGCCGCAGAGCGCCTCGAACATATCCAATAATTCTTCGCGCTCACGGAAGGTCCAGAAGAAGACCGTCATCGCGCCGATATCGAGGGCTTGGGTTCCCAGCCAAAAGAGATGTCCAATAATCCGCTGCATTTCCGCGACGATGGTCCGGATGTATTCGGACCGTTCTGGCACCGCCAACCCAAGAAGCGTCTCAACCGATCGAACATAGGCATAATTGTTGGTCATCGCACAGACGTAATCCAGCCGATCGGTATGCGGAATAATCTGGCCATAGGTGAGGCCTTCGGCTAGCTTTTCCACTCCACGGTGGAGATATCCAGTATCGACCGTGGCCTTGACGATGCGTTCCCCTTTCAGCGCAAGCACAACGCGAAGGACGCCATGCGTTGCCGGATGCTGCGGTCCCATGTTGAGGAGAAACTCTTCTTCCCGCTGGAGACCATCGGACTCACCCTGGTGGCCGTTTTCCCCATTTGAACGAGCAAAGACTTGCCGTTCTCGTTCCGCCGCGTCACGGTCAATCTCGGACCTCGGCTGCTCGGCTAGATCTGGGAAAAAGTCAAACGAACACCGCCATCCTTTGCCTTCCGTTGGAAAATCCTTTCGAAGCGGATGGCCTTCATCATAGTCTTCGGGAAGCAGAATGCGCCGCAGGTCAGGGTGGTTTTGGAAGCGGATTCCCATGAGGTCATAGACTTCACGCTCTAGAAAGTTTGCACCCTGCCATATCGATGTGACCGATTCGACAGTGGGGTCATCTTCCAACACCTTGGTTTTGATCACCACTCGCTGTCGATGGGGCAACGAATGAAGGAAATACACGACCTCGAAACGCTCATCGTCTTCCGGATAATCGACGGAACAGATATCGGTGATATGATCGAAATCCATATCACCGTTTTCCCTGAGAAAGGTCGCCACGGGGATAAGGCTGTCTCGCTGGACCTCAATCGTGGGTGTCTGGTAGGCCTCGCTCACACCGAGCACTGCCTCAGGGAAGGCCTTCTGAACGGCTTCACATACAGGATGCATTAAACGCCCGAGCGAGGAATGCAGAATGCAGAATGCAGAATGCAGAATGATAAGTATTCTTCGTTCATCGTTTATCGCTCATCACTTATTTTACCAGCACGCGTTCTTTCTGTATTTTTTGTTGCAGCTTGAGAAGTCCGTCAAGCAATGCTTCAGGTCGCGGGGGGCAACCTGGCACGTACACATCAACGGGTATAAATTGATCGACACCCTGAACAACGCTGTAACTGTTGTAGTGGTTGCCTGACGTGGCACACGAGCCCATTGAAATGACATATCGTGGCTCAGCCATCTGATCGTAGATTCGCCGAATGACCGGAGCCATTTTCCGACAGACGGTTCCGGCGACGATCATTAAATCTGCCTGCCGAGGGGACGCACGAAACACCCCCGCGCCAAACCGATCCATATCGTAGCGTGAGGATACCGCCGCCATCATCTCGATCGCACAGCATGCGAGCCCGAAACTCATCGGCCAGAGCGACGATTTCCTCGCCCAGTTAATGACTGCATCAATGTTGGTGGTGACGATGTTGGCGTCAAGTTGTCGATTGAGATATCCCATACGGCTCCTTAGCGGTCAGACTCGTCCCATTCTAAAGCCCCTTTCTTCCAGGCATACACGTACCCAACCAGCAAAACCATAATAAAAACAGCCATTTCCACGAGGCCAAGGATGCCGAGCGTATCATACACGACGGCCCACGGATACAAAAAGATCACTTCGATATCGAAGATCACAAACAGCATTGCGATCACGTAGTACCGCATCGGAATCTTCACCCTGGCATCAGAAAAGACAGTCGCGCCACTTTCGTACACGCTGAGTTTTGCGTGGTAGGGATGAGAGGGTCGAACGAGCTGACCGATGGTCAACGTGACCAGTCCAAAGACGAACGCGATGATGGCGAAAATCGCGATCGGGATATAATTGACCGGAATGCTTTCACCCACCAACATGCGCACCCCCTTCAACGAACAAGGATGAATCGAAAAATGGCCGATATTTCAGTCCCGACAAGGTTGGAGCGGGCATTCCCTTATGTTGAATAAGCACCTTATGCGTCCGTCCCAATCCTTCGGGATGAATGAGTCGCGCGATGGACTCCTCGTTGGATTCTGTTGTTTTCGCTGCAATGCCCAATCCCAGAAGAAAGCTCTGCTGATTGGTAAATCCCGTCACCTCTAATCCTCTATCCTGGCCCACCGTTGCCAACGCGGTAAAGTCGACATGTGCCGTCATATCTTGATGCCCCACACCGACGTAGGGATCGTCTGATGCTTGGTGCCGCACATAGCACAATAAGGTGCCATCAGGCCGTTGGGAACCATACAACTCATATGCAGGATAGCCATAGTCAACCGTCACCGCAATCCCCTTGTTCAATGCGCCGGCGACCGATTGCATCCAATCAATTGCGTTCAGGTTCGCCTCCGTACGCACCCCCTCCTCAAGCGTGATTCCCCGGCCATGGATGAACCGTCGAACGTAATCCGAGACTACCACGGATGGCTCGCCCTCGATCTCCCCGAACCTGCCCCGTTCATAAGACACAAAGCACTCTTTGAGGGTCCCGCTGCGAGTAACAATACGGTGGACTGGAAACGCATCGACCAGTTCATTCGAGAAGATAACCCCCTCAATTCCCTCTGGAAGGAACGTATCGAGTCCACGGCACCACGACACCGGCCAACCCGCCGACAGGAACGGCTCCAGCACATCGCGCTGGTGCTCGATCATCCTGGCACTTCGCTCAATCAACACATAGCGGATTTGCGGCCGAATGTCCGGGATCTCGCGCTCCAGAAATGCGAGAATATCCCGACACAGCGTTCCCCGCCCAGGCCCCATTTCCACGATTGTGACTGGCCCGTCGGAAGAGATCAGGCCTGCTGCCTCAAGCAACTGCTGGCCAATCAGCTCACCATAGACAGAATGGAGATCCTCACTGGTATAAAAATCGCCATCCCATCCGATAGGGCCTCCTGACTCGTAATACCCATGCTCCTCATCGTACAGCGCCATTTCCATGTAGGCAGCAAAATCTATTGGTCCGTTGTGTACGATGCGATCAGCAATCTTCGCGATCAACGCAGGATTTCCGGATACGTTGGTCACATTTTTCACAGTGTTTTGTAAGGCATCTCGCTGAATCGAACGCCACGCGCTTGTTAGTATGAGGGGATTAACCTCAACCTCAATGTGGGAGGCATACCGTGTCCGTAGGCGCTTTTATTCTCGTTGACGTCGTTGGTGACCATACCAGAAGTTGTCAGCAAACCTTGAGCCGCATCCACGGAGTTAAAAAGGTCTATACCGTCTGCGGCGACCACGACTTGATCGTCAGAGTCGAGGTGGACACCCTAGAAGAGTTACGAGACGAGTGTCTGGCGAGAATCCGTTGTGTCGAGGGGATCACTAAGACCACCACCTGCCTCGAACTGTAGCAGGATACTCAAAAAGACCACCAGCTTTGTTCTCGCTTCGCTCAGAACCTCAACGTACAGACGTACGCCTCGGCTCTTCGCTCGCTGCGACTGCGCTGGATGGCCTTCTTGAGCATCCTGTTAGGCGACGATTTCGGTTCCAATCCCCGCATCCGTAAAAATTTCCAGCAGCAAGGCGTGCGAAACCCGGCCGTCAATAATATGTGCCTTACGTACGCCTCCCTCCAGCGCCGCGAGACATGCGTGGACCTTTGGAAGCATGCCCTCCTTGAGAATACCCTTCTTGACCAACTGTCCGATATCCTTTCGAGACAGATGTGAAAGACGCTGGTCTTTGATCCCGCGAATACCCTGGACATCCGTAAGCATCAGGAGCTTTTCGGCTTTCAGCGCGCTGGCGATGGCACCCGCGACGTGATCGGCATTGATGTTATAGACCTGACCATCGGCACCTGAAGCGATCGGTGCAATGACAGGAATGAATCGATCCTCCTGCAGACAACTCAACACCTGGACGTCGACTTCCTCCACGTCACCAACCATACCGTATCCGGATTCGGATACAGCACGCTTAGACCGTCCTGGTGTTTTCTTCTCTTTGACCATCCCAATACGGTGCGCCCATTCATTTTTGGTCAATGCCCGTGCCGATATCAGGTTGCCATCCCTGCCACTTAACCCAACCCCTCGCCCTCCATGACGGCTGATGAGCGAGACGATCTCCTTATTAATTGTCCCCTCTAACACCATTTCCACCACATCCATTGTTGCCTGATCCGTCACACGAACCCCATGACGAAACTTTGGTTCGAGTCCAACCCGTTTAAGCATCCCGTCGATCTGTGGCCCGCCTCCATGAACAATCACGGGGTGCATCCCCACGAACTTCATCAGCACCACGTCCCGCGCAAAACCTTCTTTCAAGGTCGGGTCCACCATCGCACGACCACCATACTTGATGACAATCGTTTTACCAGAAAACGCCTTGATATATGGCAAGGCTTCGATAAGCGTGTCGGCTTTTTTGATTAAGGATTCCATTGCTAGAGAATATATCGACTCAAATCTTCATCCTTCACGATGTCTTTCAGTCGATCCCGAACATAGTCCGCATTGATCGGGACCGTTTTGTCGGTGAGTTCCGGCGCGTCGAAGGAAACCTCATCCAACAGCAGTTCAAGAATGGTAAACAATCGTCGTGCCCCGATATTCTCGCTCCGCTCATTCACCAAAACCGCGATTTCGGCGATCTCCTTGACGGCATCGTCGGTGAATTGGAGATCAACACCCTCGGCTCCGATAAGTGCGCGATATTGCGTAATCAAGGCATTGTTGGGTTCGGTCAAAATACGCACAAAGTCATCTTTGGACAGTGCTTCAAGCTCTACACGAATGGGAAATCGCCCTTGAAGTTCAGGAATCAGGTCAGACGGCTTGGCCACGTGGAATGCCCCCGCCGCGATGAACAGAATATGGTCCGTCCGGACAATGCCGTATTTCGTGTTCACGGCGCAGCCTTCGACGATCGGCAACAGATCGCGCTGGACTCCCTCACGAGAGATATCCGGACCAGAGGAACGCTCCTTGCCAGCAATCTTGTCTATTTCATCCAGGAACACAATGCCAGTCTGCTCGACTTTATGCACCGCTAATCGAAACACCTCATCCATGTCGATAAGCTTTTGGGCTTCTTCCTGGATCAATGCCTTGAGGGCGTCGTCGATCTTCATCGTCCGTTTATTTTTCTTCGCCGGAAAGAGCCCCCCTAACGCTTCACGGAGGTTCGATTCGATCTCTTCCATCCCGACATTTGAAATCACACCGATCGGAATAGATTTCTCCTTCGTTTCAATCTCGACGTTGCGATCATCGAGTTTGCCCGCCCGTAGCTGCGCGCGAAGTTTCTCTCGCGTCTGCATATACGAGTTGGTGGGGGAATCCGATTCTTGTCCGTTCCCGCTATCGGGCTGGGGTTCGGGAGTCGGTTTTGCTGTGGGCGGAGGCAACATGAGGTCCAACAACCGATCTTCACCGAATGACTTGGCTTTTTCCTGAACCTGCTCATGATGTTCGGCCTTGACGATATTGACCGATAGTTCGGTCAGATCTCGAATCAGCGACTCGACATCACGACCGACATATCCGACCTCGGTAAACTTCGACGCTTCGACCTTCAGAAAGGGCGCCCCGGAGAGTTTCGCAAGTCGTCGCGAAATCTCGGTCTTCCCCACACCCGTTGGCCCGATCATGATGATGTTCTTTGGAATGATGTCATTTTGAAGATGTTCCGGAAGTCGTTGCATGCGCCAGCGGGTTCGCAGCGCGATCGCAACCATCCGTTTCGCATTACGCTGCCCGACCACGTAGCGATCGAGTTCCTCAACAATCTGCCGTGGGGTCAATGATTCCAATGTCTCAGGTGTTGGTGGTGATTGTGGCGTTTCTACACTCTTCATGACGTTAACTCTTCGATTTGAATGGCATCATTCGTATAAATATCTATCCCAGCTGCAGTTTTCATGGACTCGGTCACGATCTCACGCACGCCGAGATCCGTCGTGGCAATCAAGGCACGAGCCGCTGCCAAGGCGTAGCCGCCTCCCGATCCAATCGCGATGACCCCGTCTTCCGGCTCAACGACATCTCCAGTGCCCGTAATAATGAAGGAGACTCGTTCATCTGCAACAGCCATCAATGCCTCCAGTCGACGTAACACCCGATCGGTCCGCCAATCCTTGGCCATCTCAACCGCGGCTCGAGCTAAATTGCCATGGTATTCTTCCACGCGTTGCTCGAATTTCTCAAACAGCGTTAAGGCATCAGCGGTCGCACCCGCAAATCCGGCGAGGATGCGATCATGGTAGATGCGTCGAAGCTTGCGGGCATTGCTTTTCATAATGGTGTTTCCGACCGTGACTTGGCCATCTGAAGCGATGGCGACCTTCCCCTGACGCCGCACACACAAGATGGTTGTGCTCCTGACCTTCCCACGGTCGAGCGGGGCAAGTTGTCCGTGTATTCTGTGTACTTTGCGTTGCATATGAACCCTTCGATCGCTCAATTGCCTATTGCTTCATTAGGATGATGATGAACTCTTCAACTTCTTCGCACGCGGGTGAGCGCTATCATACGCCTCCATTACCCGCTGTGTGGCAATATGCGTATACCGTTGGGTCGTGGAAAGACGCGCGTGCCCAAGCAACTCCTGAATCGAGCGAAGATCCGCGCCACCATCGAGAAGATGGGTGGCAAATGAGTGCCTGAGCGCATGTGGACTGATGGCGGGAACGTTGGCAAGCTGCCGACTCCATTTTTCAACCACGCGTTCAACACTGCGAACCGACAGTCGTTTCCCAAACCGGTTGCGAAACACGGGTGTCCGAACCTTGGGGTCCGGATCTGCATTCAATTCCGTACGCGAAGGAAGCGATGCAAGATACGCGGTGATGGCTTCCGTCGCGTGTGTCCCGATCGGTACCACCCGCTCTTTTCGTCCTTTTCCTAGCACTTTAATAAGACCGTCAGGGAGGAGGCCATCTTCGACCGATAATGCAGCTAGTTCAGAAACGCGAATCCCTGTCGAATACAATGTCTCCAAAATCGCACGATCTCGAAGACCAAAGCGTGCTGGTGATGCCGAAGGATGTTCAACTAACCGGCAAGCTTCCTCCTGAGTAAGAAATCGCGGGAGACGCTTTTCCTGTTTTGGCGCTGACACCGCAGCGGCAGGACTGATAGGAACAATCCCTTCTCTCCCCAAATAGCGAAATAAACTACGCAATGTGGCGAGCTTTCGCGCGATCGACGATGCTTTCACACCCTTGGTTCGTAGCCCCGCCAAGAAGGCGCGAATCATGGCGGCGTCGACTCCCGTCGGCGTACACACTCCAACCATCTCGGCCACGAATGCTTGGAATTGCCGCAGATCGATACCGTAGTTTCGAAGCGTGTGTGGCGACACATCCCGTTCGACCTTGAGATGATTTAGGAAACGTTGTATCGCGTCATCCACTTTTCGAGGTCCTCCAGCGCACGTTCCCCTATCATACGGCGTTTCCGTTCTTTTTCTCGGACTTTTACCGGCAAGGGTGGAAATAAACCGAAATTCGTATTCATCGGCTGAAAATGGCGCGGATCGCTCTGGGTAATATGTGTGATCAGTGACCCATGTGCCGTGGTTTCAGGTGGTGTCACAAGCGATTGCCCTGCGAGCCCGCGAGCCGCGTTGATCCCCGCAATCAACCCGGTTGCGGCGGAGTCCAGGTACCCTTCAACGCCCGTGAGTTGCCCGGCAAAGAAAATCGACCCGTTCATTTTCACTTGCAACGTATTACGCATCAGGGCGGGGGCATTAATGAAGGTATTGCGATGAATGCTGCCATAGCGTAAAAACTCCGCTTTTTCCAACCCGGGAATCATACGAAATACCCGCCGTTGTTCCGGATAGGTTAGCTTAGTTTGAAATCCCACCATGTTATAAGACGACCCATACTTATCCTCTTGTCGCAGTTGGACCACCGCGTGCGCCGTGCCGTTGGTTCGTGGATTAACCAACCCTACAGGCTTCATGGGGCCAAACAAGAGCGTCTGTCTCCCACGTTCCGCCATCACTTCGACAGGGATACAGCCCTCAAAATACTGGATGTTCTCGAAATCCTTAGGGATGACCTTTTCCGACGCAAGCAACGCGTCATAAAATCGATCGTATTCGTCCTTCTCCATCGGACAATTGATATAGTCAGCCCCACCCTTGCCATACCGTGAGGCTCGAAATACTGTGCCATATTCAATCGTCTCAGCATCCACAATGGGAGAGATCGCATCAAAAAACGCGAGGTGCCGTGCCAACGTGAGATCTTTGATCGAATTTGCCAAACGATCTGACGTCAACGGGCCGGAGGCAATGATTGAGATTAGGTCGGTCGGAATGTCCGTGATCTCCTCTCGCATCACCGTCACATGAGGATGCGCTTCAAGGGTTTCCGTAATGTGGCCCGAAAATTTCTCGCGATCCACTGCCAATGCCGATCCGGCAGGGACTCGACACCTATCCGCTGTTTTTACGATCAACGAATCAAGCCGGCGCATTTCCTCCTTCAAGATGCCAGAGGCATTCAAGATATCCGCAGACCCAAACGAGTTGCTGCACACGAGCTCCGCTAGCTTATCCGACGTATGTGCCGGGGTATTGGCTGTCGGCCGCATCTCATGCAAGGTCACGGGAATACCACGCTTGGCTACCTGCCAAGCCGCTTCTGAACCGGCCAAGCCTCCTCCAATGACCACAATTTGCGATGTCATGGTTTCAATTCCAGGCGAAATTTCAGAAGGGTTATTCTAGAAGTAGCTCTTTTACGAAGTCAAGAAACAGATAGGGATGCCGAGAGACACAAAAAGACGCGAGAAGGGAACATAAGCCATCACTGTTTTTTTTTGACGTGAACCCTGACCATACATTACACTGCGCCGATGTCAAAACGACCCGAGCTGATTCTCTTCGACATTGGAAGCGTGATCATCGATGTCGATCACCTCGAAATCGCAACCCGTCTCGCCAAATCGTCTGAAGATCCCCGCTACACTGATCAGGCCGAAGTGCTCTCTGCACTCAAATCAGTCAGTGCCCCCCTGATCAATGACTATGACACGGGAAAGATCTCGTCCGAGAGTTTTTATCAACAGATGGTGTCCACCTACCAGCTTACAATGGATTTCGACGCATTTCGCGCAGCCTGGAATTCCTGCTTTCGTGAAAATGTCCAAGTGTCAGCACTGGTCAATCGCTTGGGACAAGACTACCGCCTTTTCCTGCTTTCAAACACCAACGCCATGCATTTCGAATGCCTGCAGGCCACCTTCCCCGTGATCAGGAACGTCAAAACAGCGATTCTCTCTTATGAAGTCCGTTCTCGAAAACCCGAGAGGGCTATTTATGAACATGCCCTGAAGCTCGGAGACGTGCCTGCCGAGTCGGTCTGGTACGTCGACGACAGAATCGAATTCGTGAACGCGGCCACACAACTCGGCATTCATGCCATTCAGTTTCAAACAGCTTCGAAGCTGATAGAGGATTTTCATCCCATCCTAAACAACGCCTGACTGATCCCCTTTTAAGGAGTTTCAGTGGCTTGCAGGCGCCATTCAGATTGGCCACCTTTATAGACTGTGACCACCCGCTTCCATTCGCGAATATGGTATTTCGCCCAGGCTGGCGATTGGCCCTGATATGACGCGTCGGGATCTTCTCCTTCTGCCTGAAAGTATGTTGGCGCGGTCAGACCAGCGTCTAACACCTCATCAAGCAAACACTCCGTCGTCACGCCTTTTCCCGTCAGCGCGATTCCGCTAAGGATGGACAGAATCTTGTTTGGTTCTTGTTCTACGATTGATTGCATGTTAAGGATAGCTCCACAACGGCCTCCCGAATTCGTTGGGTGGCGAGTTCATATTCATCCCATCCCTGGGATCTCCACTCTCTACGCTCATCTGTATTAATCTGAACGGGTGCTCCAAAACTGACGGAGACTTTGCCAGGCCGCGGAAGCAGTTGGCCGATCGGCCAGGTTTTATGCGTGCCCTGAATCCACACCGGCACGATCGGGACGCCCAGTTCAGCCGCCAATATACCTATCCCATTTCGAAATGGGAGAAGCATTCCATCAAGAGTTCGGCACCCCTCTGGAAAGATCATAACCATTTTCCCTTGTCGCAATAAAGCGGCGGTCGTTTGCATCGCGTTGACAAGATGTTTTTCCGCATCGACTGGAACGATGTGTGCTCCTCTCGCAAACCAGGCGGTAAAGCGAGCCCGAAAGTATTGTTCCCATCCGAGGAAAAAGAGACGTTCAAACACAGCATACGGCACAACACCGCAGACGACAAATGCATCCATAAAACTGGCGTGGTTGGCCGCCAATAGGCATGGCCCTCGCTGAGGAATGTGCGCAATGCCCGAGATTGACGCGCGAAATCCGGCCCGAGCCACGAGATACAACAATCCACATCCAAACCGAATTTGAAGACGATGCTGCCACGTCATTCGACCCGCGTGCGGTGGCAGCCGAACCGCCGCAAGCGCATCATCCTTGAGCAGCTCAGCCCACGACCGCAGATTCTTGCCCCGATCGCCTGCCCACGATTCCGTACGCATTCCTGCCGATCGAAGATCCGCAATCCGCTCGATAATCTCTCGCGTCGTTGACACCTCAGCACCAAACGATTCTGGTAATGGTCCAAATTCCCGCTCAAGTGCCACCACCATCTCAACACGCCGAAGTGAGTCAATATCGAGATCGAGCTCAAGATGGTCATCGAGGCGGATTGAACGTGCCTTTCCAAGCACATCCCGAAGTGCCAATACCACGCTGAGGCCGGGTTCCGTACTCATCATCGCCTCATCAGCAGCGGTCGACGACGAAAATAGGGTATCTTCTGTGGGACCCGAATCAACCAGCGCTCTCACGAGATGGCGCTGTAACTTTCCGAGCCGAGTTCGCGGAAGTGGTTCTTTGACGACGGTTAACCCTCCAACCCGCTTGTACGGCGCCATTCGTCCGGAGAGACCGTGCACGTCGCCTCGTATGGATCCTTCGACATTGCCGATTTTCTTCTCCTTGAAGTACGGAAAGTTCGGGTACACCACGGCGTGTAACGCTTCGCCACCTTCTCCCGGGCGCTCGACCCCGACAACGCAGATGTCGGCGATACAAGGGCTGACACGGTATACGGCTTCGACATCCTCAGGATAGACGTTCTTACCACCCGCCAACACGATGAGTTCCTTCCGCCGCCCGGTCAAAAACAAATACCCGTCTTGATCGAGGTAGCCGAGATCGCCAGTCCATAATACGCCGTCGTGGATCATTTCAGCCGTTGCTTGATCGTTCTTGAAATAACCAAGCATCACATTCGGACCACGCGCCGTGACCTCCCCAACCCCTCCCTCATCCGGCTCGGCAATCTGAAGCTCAACATTCATCATCGGCCGTCCAACCGATCCGATCTTTTGCTTTGCGAGTGGATTAAATGTAAGAATCGGCGCGGTTTCACTCAGCCCATACCCTTCCAGAACGGTAAAGCCCATACGATAGAGAAATCGCGCGACATCAGGATCCAGCCTGGCCCCGCCAGAGATCAGAAGACGAAGCGTAGACCCAAATCGTTTGTGTGCAGTGGGAAACAACGCCTTGCCGATATTCCAATTCGTCCAGTCGCGCACAAAACCTGAACATGACATCAGCACCGAGGCAACATTCTGAACGACCGGGGGTCGCGTTTCCAACTCATTCACCATGGCTCGATGAAACTGTGCATAGACCTGTGGAACACCCACGATGACGGTCACCTCGGCCTCTCGCATGCAAGCCAGAAGCTCAGGGCCTTTCAATGTTTGAAGAAAGGTGATGCGGGCGCCCAACAGAAGCGGGATCAGAAACGAGACCATAAACGGATAGGCGTGGTGGAGCGGCAGAATAGATAGGATATTGTCGTCTCCCGTTGCCAGGCCAGCCGCGTTGATCGCCTCCGCATTGGAAAGAATGTTTTCGTGCGAGAGAAGAACACCTTTCGGAGCTCCGGTTGTCCCCGACGTGTACAACAGTGAGGCAACCGTATCGGGCGAAATGGTACGAGAAAAATCACTCACAGCCTCGAACACAGCGCCGTGCTTCGCAATACAGTCGCAAAACCCAATGTCCTGGGGATCAACGGGCTCATCTAAGGTGATCACACACTGTTTCTCTGCGCGCGTGGGAAGCAGCGAGCGTGTGCGATCGGTGACAATGATTACGCGCGGTTCACAGTCCTGAATCAACGTCTGAACTTCGTCCGGGGTAAATTGAATATCAAACGGAACGGCCGTCGCGCCAATTGTCACCACGCCGAGGTAGGCAATGCCCCATTCCGGTCGATTCTCGGCGAGGATGACAACGCGGTCGGCCGTGTTGATACCCAGAGATTGCAGCGCAGCCGCAAACTTGTTGACAGCGGTTCCAACGTCCTGAAACGTCCAGATGTCGCGTACCTCCCCTTCGAACACCTGCATCGCTGGATAGTCCGCCCTTCGAAAGACCATCTCGAACACCGCTGTCGTGATATTTCTACTCATGAGTTTCCTTCGTATCAAAAAAGGCTTCCCATTGTAGTCACTTTGGATACGCTGTGCATCCTATACGTTGATGCGACCTCCAAAGCTCAATTGAACCTCTACACACTGTCAATTGACACCCTCTCGCCCAGACCTGTATAAAACCGAAGCCTACATACACAGTCTCGCGACTTCGTCACACACGCGCCCGTAGCTCAGCTGGATAGAGTACCTGACTACGAATCAGGGGGTCGGGAGTTCGAATCTCTCCGGGCGCGCCATTTCCACTGGCTTTCGCCTCTTATGAGACATTGACATTGAGTCTTGGAGACTCTGTGGAGACTGGCGAGGGGAAAGAATGACCAAACATCCTGATGCAGCAGGTTGTGAGCCACCCCAGGGAGGTGGACAGCCCATGAGAAAACAGTCAATACGAATGGCCATGGCTATAGGAATTGCGCTGCTAATGCTACCGTCATACGCTATGGCGAAGGTCTCCTGGTT
>DTRN01000015.1:22248-43140 GCA_012965905.1 Nitrospirales bacterium
AATGTGGACGATGCCGAAGACTACACGCTTCGCCTAGAGCCTCGCGTTTGGCTTGCGAACGAATCAACGTTAGATGGAAGTTTCGAATTTGAAACTGATCTTGGCCTTCAGGCTGTGGCGGGATTAGATGCACCGCTCAATAAAGAGAAACGCTTCAACCCGTTTGTGGAGCTGCAGTTTGGCAAACGCCACAAGTTGCGAGGGGCCTATCTGAAAATTGAGCAAGCGACAACGCTGGCTGGGAGCGATTTTTCAATCGTGCAGGGTGCCACTCCGATTGATCAAACCCTCGTGGTAGGCGCCTCAGCAACGGGAAGTGTCGAGTTGACCATGTTCGAGGTTGGCTATCAGTATGACCTGTTCCAAGGATCTTGGGGATATCTCGGCCCCCTCATTGACGTGGCCCTCGCTGATTTTGATTTGCTGGGAGCCGCGGCCTATGACTCGACCGGCGACGGGATCCTCGATCAGGACGATAGGGAGCAAGTAGATGGCGTAGTGCCTCTGCCGCAGATTGGGATCGGCTTTCGCTGGTATCCGATCCAACAACGTTTAGCTCTTCGTGGTGAAGTCAAAGGCATCACAATCGGTTCACGAGGCACCTTTGTCCAAGCGTTCGGAGGCATTGAATTCCAACTATCTCAGCATTTTGGGATTAACGGAGGGTATCAATATCTTAGACTCGATGTTGACATCGACGAAGTCGATGCCTCCTTTGAAAACCACGGACCCTTCCTAGGAGCTGTGCTGCGTTTCTAACAGACCGTTGAAACAGGACACACCGTGAAACAACTCATACCATGCAGCACTGTAGCGATTGTTCTGTTATGCGTCGGGCATGCCTTGGGTGAACATCACGCAGCAACAGGTTCAATCACGACGTCTTATGTCGCGGGAGCTGCAGCAGATGGGAACATGTTTGACGTGACGACATTCAGCAATCCCGTCACTGTGAGCGGCATTCATGTCAATGCAAGCAATAGCTTGAAACCCCTGGATATTGCTATCTACACAAAGCCGGGGACATTTCATGAATTCGAGACTGAGGAAACAGCATGGGCACTGGTTTCACAAACCACCGTCACGCCGCAGGGATTGAACGTACCAACGATTGTCGATGTCACGGACTTTGTTCTCCCCGCCAACACCATCACAGGGATATACGTCACCGTAACGGATACCGGACCTGGAGAGCCACAGATGCACTACGTGGTGGGACTTCACGAGTTTTCCAACGCCGACTTGCGACTGAACCTGGGAGTCGGAATCGGGGGCATGTTCGAGTACTCAATAGAAGACCGGACTTGGAGCGGCACCATCAACTACACCGTTGACGTCGCTCCGTGATGTTCGGTTTTTCTGAATAACTTACGGTATGATCGAAATCGTTGTTGCCGCCTTCCCGTTAAACAACGGGATCAGCAATTGATTCGCTGCCCGATCGACGCTGATGTCGGCAGGGGTGGCGAGGCCACTGGCAATTTGTTTTACTGAACGATCCGGCGAAATGCGAAAGATTGACCCTCCGGTGAAACTGAAGATGTATAGATTGCCTGCCGAGTCGTAATCCATTCCATCCAGATCCTTCCAGGATTCGTGCGCTGAAAAGATCACCGCTTTCCCGCCCTCAATGACTTCCAAAATCCGACCTTCTCCCCAGGTACTGACCAACAATGTCTTCGTCTGCGGGTGAATTATCAGGCCATTGGGATATGCCATCAGGGGATCGCTGGAATGCACGGACACCTTGTGTTTGTTCGCGGTCTCAATCTTGAATATGGTGGGTGGGGCATCGGCATCCACGAATATCGCCGCATCTGATACATAGAGATTACTCTGGTCATCAGCAACCAGATCATTTAAGAATTTTGCGCGCTGCAAAACCAGGTTGACGGCATGAACGAGCTTTCCCGTTTCTTTATCAAACCCACGAACGCGATCAATATCTGTCACATACAGACGTTCCTAATGATGGCCAAGCCTTTGGGAGCATTCAGCTCAATACCGTGGGCCCCTCCCTTGATAAACGTTCGCGCCACAATGGATCCATCACTGCGAAGCTTCGTAATAAACCCATCGTTGTCCCTATGAACAGGCGACCCATTGATGTTCGAGATATAGTATTCGCCGCTGCTCGAATCAACGATAAAGCTTTCCGGTGTCTTCAAGTCCGGAACTTAAACCCAAACGACGGTGACGCGATCAGCAACACCCCTGTCACAAAAAGCCACAAGCTCATGTTCAACCTCCGTGAATACTTGCTCCCCACGGGAAGAGCAGGTAGAATTTATAGTACTATGGTTCGCATCGAAGGCTTAGCTAAATCACAACATTACCGGGCCGTCATTCATTATGGAGAGGCCTACGCACCGATCGCTGAAGCCGACATTAATTCGCTTGGGCAATGTCTTGAACTCTCCGTTGACGATTTTCTGAATGCGTTACCCGAAAAAGTCACAGGCAACCGCTACCTGCAGGATCGCATCCGCGAGGCCATCGCCACCATCGACGACCGCACCTCCCTTATGAACACCCTGAAAGACTCGGTGCGAACGCTCGCCGCCTCCCGATAACCGCCGTCAATACCCAAGTTCAAGCAATCGATTGTCATCACTTCGCCAGGCTTCCTCCACCTTCACCAGCAATGAGAGAAAGACCTTTTTCCCAAAGAGTTGCTCCATATCTTGACGCGCCTCGGATCCGACCGCTTTTAGCATCGAGCCCTTCCTTCCGATGACAATCGCCTTTTGGTTTTGGCGTTCCACCAGAATCACCGCCTGGATGGTGATCAGCCCATCTTCTTCAATAAAGTCTTCAACGGTGACAGCAATCGAGTACGGAAGTTCTTCGTATGTTTTGGCGAGGAGTTTCTCTCGTATGAGTTCCGCAGCCAGAAATTGTGGGGACTGGTCGATCGGCCCTGACTGGCTATGTTGCGCCTGCCCATGCGGAAGCACGTCAGCGACTGCATCTAACACACGATCAACATTTTCACCATTGATTGCTGAAATCGGAATCACATCGGTCCACGAAAAGAGTGGCCTACATTCATCGATCAGAGGCAGTAGCCGTGTCTTTTTTACGAGATCAACCTTATTGATAAGCAGGATCACTGGAAGTGGACGTTCCTTGAGAAGATCGATAATCGAACAGTCTTGCCGTCCTGCGTGCGTTCTCGCCTCAATCATGAACAACACACAATCAACCTCGTCCAAGGTGTGTTTAGCGACACGGACAATACGGCGATTGAGCTGAAAGCGGGGATGATGGATGCCTGGAGTATCGACGAGGACGATTTCCGCCTGTGGACGGTGGAGCACCCCAAGAATCTTATTTCGTGTCGTCTGCGGCTTGTCTGAAACGATCGCAGTCTTTCGACCAAGGAGAGAATTCAGGAGAGTGGACTTGCCAACATTCGGCGCCCCAATGATGGCCACTGAACCGGATCTAAAGTTCCCGTCGCGATGCATTTCTCTGGCTCGGCAGGAAATTACGGCGTGTCGACGAACCGATAGACCGTCTCACCCTCACGAATCATGCCTAACGAGGTTCGCGCCAAGCCTTCAAGTTGTGTCGGGTCGTTCTCAACCTTATCTATTTCGGCTTCAAGCACTTCATTCCATAGTTTCGTTTTCGCGAGGTCCTCGCTCAGTTCTTGATGCGTCTGGAGCATGTTGTAATGGCGAACCATGCCGGTATCACCAAGCAGCGATGATGCGACATACAGCATGCTGAGTCCGACAATCGCGACAACCAGCACACGCCGTCCTTTGCGCCGCCGCTCAAGCTCTTCCCATGTCAGATTCATGCGCATAGATGCCTTCTTCTCCCGATTAGGCCAACTCTAAATGCGCGACCACATCGTTGCCTCGATAGCGTCCATCATCACCCAACGCCTCTTCGATACGAAGAAGCTGATTATACTTGGCCATCCGGTCTGAACGCGAACATGATCCTGTCTTTATGAAGGGTGCGTCCGTCCGGACGGCAAGATCGGCAATCGTGGCGTCCTCCGTTTCACCAGACCGATGGGACATGATTGTACTATATCCGGCTTCTTTCGCGATCGTCATCGCCTCGATCGTTTCTGTCAACGTCCCGATCTGATTGACCTTGATCAGGATCGCATTTCCAATACCAGATTCTATCCCTCGCTTAAAAATCGCAGGATTTGTTACAAAGATATCATCGCCGACAAGAAGCATCTTCTTGCCGAGACGCGTCGTCATGTCACGCCATCCATCCCAGTCAGTCTCACCCAACCCATCCTCTATAGAGACAATGGGGTATCGTGTAAGAAGGTCTTCGTAATATGCAATCATATCGGCACTGCTACGATTGGCTCCGCCCTCCCCTTTCATCTCATACGTCCCATTGACATGGAACTCACTGGCCGCCACATCGAGAGCCAGGACAACATCGCCTCCAGGCTGATACCCGACATCGGTGATCGCCTGAATAATCACGCGCAGCGCCTCATCAGTTGACTGAAGATTGGGTGCAAATCCACCTTCATCTCCCACCGCGGTATTGTGGCCATTCTTAGTCAGGATACTCTTGAGCGTATGAAACACTTCGCACCCCATTCGCAACGCATCCCTGAACGTTGGCGCGCCAACCGGCAAGATCATACATTCCTGAACATCCAACGGATTGTCCGCATGTTGACCCCCGTTAATAATATTCATCATCGGCACAGGCAGTCGGTGTTCATTCGAGCCGTCAGCGTGCATATAGAGAGGCCGTTTTGTCTCCTCTGCAGCGGCTTTGGCAACGGCCAGGGACACACCAAGCAACGCATTGGCCCCAAAACGCTCTTTATTGGGCGTCCCATCAAGTTGCTTCAAGAGACCGTCAATATGGGCTTGATCGGTCACTTCGTTCCCAATCACGGATGGAGCAATGTCCTTGACGACATGCTCAACCGCCATCGTAACGCCCTTGCCAAGGTACCGCTTCTTGTCTCCATCACGCTTCTCGATGGCCTCTTTCGTTCCAGTAGACGCGCCGGAAGGAACCGCCGCACGTGCGTGAGCGCCACTTTGGGTTGTCACCTCGACTTCGACCGTCGGATTGCCACGTGAATCGAGAATCTCCCGTGCGATAATCTTTTGAATAGCACTCATGATTCCACCTTCTCACTCATCAAGCGCTGTCGTAACAACGTGTTCACCTTTTGCGGGTTGGCTTTCCCCTTTGACGCTTTCATCACCTGCCCCACAAAAAACCCCATTAAGGTTTCTTTCCCAGATTGATACTCCGCGCACTGCTGTGGATGTGTTCGCACAATTTCAGCAATCAGTGTCTCGATCGCGCTGTCATCGGAGATCTGCATTAACCCGCGTTCCTGAACAAAATCCATCGGCATCTGCTGCGACAGAAACAGGTCAAGAAAGATTTCTCGAGCGGTTTTGAGACTAATCGTTTGATCATCCACCAGTTTCATCAGCGCGATCAGGCGGGCTGGTTTCATCGGTGAATCGATGACCTCGCAGTTGTTATTTTTCAGCGCATGTAACAACTCCCCCATGATCCAATTACTGACCGTTTTGGGATTCGGAAAACCTGCGACGCAGGCTTCGAAATAGTCGGCGAGGGGACGAGACGCGGTCAACAAGGCCACATCATAGGCCGGCAAGCCGTGCTCAGCAACAAATCGCTCTCGTTTAGCCTGTGACAGTTCCGGAAGACTCGACCTCAGCTCGTCGATCCATTTGGTCGAAATCTCAACCGGCATGAGATCGGGTTCGGGGAAGTAGCGATAATCATGCGCTTCCTCTTTGCTGCGCATGATCACACTGACACCTCGCTCAGCATCCCAAGAGCGTGTTTCTTGATCAATTGTGCCGCCGTCGGCTAAGACCGTTTCTTGTCGCTGAATCTCATAATCCAACGCATGCTTCACAAATTTGAACGAGTTGATGTTCTTCAACTCCACCTTGGTCCCAAATGCATCCTGGCCTTGTAGCCGCAACGAGATATTCGGTTCACATCGGAGACTTCCCTCTTCCATGTTTCCGTCACAGACATCGAGATACACCAGAATATCTTTGAGGGTCTTGAGATATGCCACCGCTCCGTCAACTGATCGAAGATCCGGCTCGGTGACAATCTCCAACAGTGGCATCCCACATCGATTCACATCCATATGACTGACGCCAGATCCTGCTTGATGAATATTCTTGCCGGCGTCTTCTTCAAGATGAGCCCGGCGAATACGCACTCGTTGTGTCTGGTCGCCCTCGCCAACCTCAAGCCAGCCATTCTGACAAATGGGAAGGTCGAACTGGGAAATTTGATAGCCTTTGGGAAGGTCAGGGTAGAAGTAGTTTTTCCGTGCGAATTGATTCGGCACCGTAATAGAGCAGTTGAGGGCCAATCCAGCTCGGATTGCCATTTCAACTGCCGTCTGGTTCAGTACCGGAAGGACTCCAGGTAATCCCAAACACACGGGACATGTCTGGGTGTTGGATTCAGCACCGAACGCGGTGGAACAACCACAAAAGAGTTTGCTCCGAGTTCGGAGTTGCGCGTGGACCTCAAGCCCGATGACAACCTCATATACTGACATCGCGCGGTCGTCACCCGGAGACACAAATCGGCATAAACGACTAGTGGAGACGAAATGAGGACATCACGCCTACTCCGCCCCCTCCGCTGTGAATCGTTCCTTCTTGCGCTTTACCGCTTCTTTTCCAGACTCGTAGGCCGAGCCCAAGATCTTCTTCCCCTCTTCAAGAAGGTCTTTTCCTTGCTCGACAACAGTTTCAACATTCTCGCGGGCTTCGTTGGCAAGCACATAGATATCATCTTCCGCTTTTTTGGCATATCCACGGAGCATACGCCTGGTCTCATCTCCAGGTTGAGGTGTAAGAAGAAGCGCCAATCCGGCGCCCAACAATGCCCCACTCAAAAATGAGAACGCCACCGCGCCACTCGAAAACCCTTCATCATAATGTCCCATTTGAACCTCCCCCTCTATTGGTACCAGTGCCCTTCTTCATCGTTTCGGTCGCCGCTCTCAAACCGGCGAGAAGACTTGCCACATTGACCACAATCTTGAACGCATTGCCACGCACAAGATGGTGTATAGTGTCGACGCTATCCCCCACTTTGCCAAGCGCGTTGAAAAGATGTGACGCCCTGGACACCCCATGCTTCACATCGCCTGAGATAGTATTACAGTTACTGGCGGCTTCGGTTACCTCATCGAGCAGCGGATCAACTTTCGCGTTGATCTGGCGAAAGAATAGTTCGGATTCCTTCGCGGTCTTGCGCAGCTGATGCAGCACCGGCACAAGAAATGCCACTAGTACAGCGAACGAGGCACCAATGAGTATCCATGCAATTTCAGCCATTTGAATCCTCGCTTATAGGTGCGCGTTTCAGATGCCAGTCCGTTTCCTGTTCAAAGGCAAAGGCAACCTGCAACATCGTTAATTCATCAAACCACCGTCCCAGAATTTGCATCCCAATCGGCAAGCCACCATGACTCATCGCACATGGAACGGACATCGCCGGAAATCCTCCCAAGTTTGCTGAAATGGTATAGATATCGGAAAGATACATTTGTACTGGATCGTCGGTCTTTTCGCCCAGCCGAAATGCAGGGGTCGGTGTTGTGGGGGTGATGATCACGTCAACCTCTTGGAACGCCGTCTCAAAATCGGCGCGAATCATCTCCCGTGCCTGCTGAGCTTTGCCATAATAGGCATCATAATATCCAGCGCTCAGCGCGTATGTCCCCAACATAATACGGCGCTTTGCCTCGGCTCCGAACCCCTCCTTACGGGTTTGACAATACATCTCAAGCAGGTCCTCGCGCTGTGAACTGCGATACCCATACTTTACCCCGTCATATCGAGCCAGATTCGAACTCGCTTCGGCTGTGGCAATGAGATAATACGTCGCGATGCCATAGGGAGTCGTCGGCAAAGACACCGCTTTGGTTTTCGCACCACATGCAGTCAATACGTGTATTGCGGCGCGAACTCCGTCGTTGACTTCCGGATCGAGTCCGTCTGCGAAGTATTCATCGGGAATGCCAATGCGAATCTCAGTCATATTTCGATGAAGCGCCTTCGCAATCGTGGGGATCGGCATCGTGACAGACGTCGAATCCTTAACATCATGGCCGGCAATCGCTTCAAACATGATCGCGGCATCAGTAACATCTTTGGTGAGCGGACCAATTTGATCCAACGAAGACGCATACGCAACCAAGCCATACCGAGATACACGGCCATAGGTGGGTTTCATCCCTACCACACCACAACACGCCGCCGGCTGGCGAATTGACCCCCCAGTATCTGACCCAAGAGCGGCAATGCACTCATGTGCAGCCACTGCAGCAGCCGATCCGCCGCTCGACCCTCCCGGGATACGATCGAGACCCCATGGATTACGCGTCGGCTGGAATGCCGAATGTTCGGTTGACGACCCCATGGCAAACTCATCCATGTTGGTCTTCCCCACAAGGACAGCGCCATGCCCTTCTAAACGAGTCATCACCGTAGCGTTATACGGAGGGATAAAGTGCTCCAACATCCGGGATCCACACGTGGTGACAACGTCTTCTGTGCAGATGTTGTCCTTGATCCCTAAAGGAATTCCCTGCAGGAGTGAATCTGGGTTGCTCAGAGTTGACGGGGCCTTGGCAGGCTCGGTGAGAACGGTGTGAAAGGCGTGAACCGTTTCTTCCACCCGGGCGATTTGTCGGTGAACAGCTTCCGAAAGCTCTTGAGACGAGAACGCCGCTTTGGCGAGCCCATCCGCGGCATCATGAATAGTCAGATGATTAAGGCTCACCTGTGCGTTCCACCGGCCGAGATCCGTAAGTTGCCCTCGTGAATATCCAGATCCCATTGCGACGGTTGCTGCTTTGATACCATGCGATTGTTGTGATCAACGAGGATGATCGTCGGACAGTGTTCCTGTGCTTCTTCCTCATCGTAGAAGCCATAACAAAATATGACGAGCAAATCACCGACGATGCCTTTCCGCGCGGCAGGTCCGTTGAGCGTGATCATTCCCGATCCGGGAGGCCCGGGAATGACATAGGTTTCAAATCGCTCACCATTATTGAGATTTGAGACCATCACCAGTTCGTAACACTGAAGACCGGCTTCGCGAATGAGATCCTCGTCAATGGTCAGGCTTCCCTCGTAAGCGAGGTTGGCATCGGTTACCGTCACACGATGGAGTTTTGCACGTAACAGTTGACGAAACATGTGTGGTCCTTTCCAGAAAAGTGAGGGCTAATCCATGATTTTTGGAACTTGAAAATGGCCGCCGTCGGCCTCTGGTGCGTTCATGAGCGCGCGCTCCCTCGACAACGACGGCACAACCTGATCCTCCCGAAGCGGATGGTGCAATGACCCGCTGCTGAGCGCGGATTGCGCCTGAGTATCCATATCTTTGAGGGTATCAAAATAAGTCAGAATATGACTTAACTGCGCACTGAAGAGCTCGATTTCGGACTCATCGATGCCGAGCCGAGCTAAGCTCGCAACGTGTTGAACTTCGTCCTTCGAAATTTCCATGTGTTATTCCACCGTCACGCTTTTTGCCAAATTTCTCGGCTGATCGACGTCTGTCCCACGCAAAGTGGCAATATGATATGCCAATAACTGGAGCGGGATGGTCACGAGAAACGGGGTAAACATGGGGTCAACCTCAGGAATGCGATACACATCATCAGCCAGATCCACAATGGTATCGTCTCCCTCGGTCACAATCGCGACCACAAGCCCGTTTCGGGCCTTGACTTCACGAACAGCGGTCACCATTTTATCATATAAATGGTCTCGCGGGGCCAGCACGACTACTGGCATTTGCCTGTCGATAAGAGCAATCGGCCCATGTTTCATTTCCCCGGCTGCATACCCCTCCGCGTGAATGTACGAGATTTCCTTGAGCTTCAACGCGCCCTCAAGCGCAATCGGGAAATTGAGTCCACGTCCCAGATAGAGTGCATCGGAATCCCGATAGTACTTCCCCGCAATCCTCTCAATCTCCGGTTCAGTAGCGAGGATATGCTCGATGTGAGGCGCGATTCCCGCCAAGTGACTACACCACGCCACACCGTCTTCAGGGGTCATCGCCCCTCGCGTTCGTCCCAGCAGCAGCGCGAGAAGGTAAAACGCCGTGACCTGTCCCATAAAAGCCTTCGTTGACGCGACCCCAATCTCTGGGCCCGCATGGGTATACAGTATCCCATCAGCCTCACGCGTCATAGTGCTGCCAACCGAGTTGCACAATGCTATGACGTGCGCGCCGCGAGCGGTCGCTTCACGTGTCCCCGCCAGGGTGTCAGCCGTCTCACCGGATTGCGAAACGCCAATCACGACATCGTCTTTGTTGAGCAACGAGTCGCGATGCCTAAATTCCGATCCCAACTCGACGTGAACCGGCAGTTTCGCCATCGTCTCGATGAGGTACTTCCCGATCAGCGCGGAATGCCAGGATGTTCCACATGCCACCAACCACAGGCGTGTCAGATTACGAATAGTATCTGGATTGAGCCCAAGATCAGGAAGCACGGCGTCGCCGTGTTCCGGGTTGTAACGTCCCATGAGAGTGTGAAGAACGACTTGCGGCTGTTCGTGGATCTCCTTGAGCATGAAGTGCCGGTAGCCTTCCTTTTCAGCCATCCCCGGCGTCCAGTCAATGTGTGTTGGAGTTTTCTCACGAGTAATCCCATCCAAATCCGTGATCGTGATCTGATTGTTTGCTACCGTACATGTTTCGCCATCATCCAGAAAAATGATCTTACGCGTGTGATGCAGAATGGCTGGAATATCAGAAGCAATGAAGAAATCCCCGTCACCCAATCCGACCACAAGAGGACAACCAGCACGCGCCGCGACGAGCATCCCTGGAGCATCCTCACTCAACAGGACGATGGCGTAACTCCCCGCCAAATCCTTGAGCCCTAACCGGACGGATTCCTGAAACCCATGTCCTTTGGCCATCCATCGATGAATGAGATGCGCCACTACTTCTGAATCGGTCTCTGACTGAAACTCGTACCCATCACCAGCTAGATCATGCTTCAACTCGACATAGTTTTCTATGATCCCGTTGTGAACTAATACAAGATGGCCGGACCGATGCGGGTGGGCGTTGGCTTCGGTGGGTTCCCCATGCGTCGCCCAGCGTGTATGTCCAATACCCACGGTCCCAGGCATGGGTGCCCCAGCGATCACATTCTGGAGATTCGTCAACTTACCACTTGAACGCCATACGGTGATGTTCTCTTCGTGGAGCGTAGCGATGCCTGCGGAGTCGTACCCGCGATACTCAAGCCGCTTGAGCGAGTCCATCAGCAACGGAGAAGCCTGTTGTTCTCCGACGTAACCCACTATTCCACACATACATGCCTCAACAAGGTAGCAAGCGATCAGCTGTCAGCTACTGACCTGTTTTCTTTTCCGCTTTAAACCTTTCGCGGGTTTATTGACCTGCTTCGATCGCGCAATACCCAATTCATCTGGTGAAACATCGTTCGTGATGGTAGATCCAGCTGCGATCAGCGCGCCCGACCCAATTTTAACCGGGGCCACTAAGGCTGTATTGCTCCCAACAAACGTCCCGTCTCCAATAATTGTTTCATGCTTTTGTGTGCCATCATAGTTGCACGTGACCGTACCCGCGCCAATATTCACATCACGTCCAATGCGGGAGTCCCCGAGATAGCTGAGATGACTCGCTTTCGAGCCTCGGCCCAACACCGTTTTCTTCATCTCGACAAAATTCCCGACCTTGGACTTCTGCTCAAGAACCGACCCAGGCCTCAGATGCGCAAACGGGCCGACCACAACCTCATCTCGGATATGCGAATCTGAAATGACCGATGAGTCCAGAATGGTAACCGCACAGCCAAGCATGCTATCGGCGATCCGCACGCCAGATCGAATCACGCAACGCTCTCCAACTGTTGTGGCACCTTCGAGTGCGGTATGCGGATACACGACGGTATCCTGCCCAATCTCAACGGCATAATCGATGTAAGTGCTCTGCGGATCTACTAACGTGACTCCGCCAGCCATGATACGCTCGCGAATTCTCCAACGCATCACGCCTTCGACATTAGCAAGATCGGCTCGGCTATTGACCCCATGGGCTTCCGCAGGGTCATCTAGTAACAACGCGGCAACCCCTTTCCCTTTTGCCACTGCGATCTCAATTGTATCGGTCAAGTAGAATTCCTTTTGAGCATTTTTGGGCTGAATTGCGCCCAGTGCGGAATAGAGAAATGATGGAGTAGAAACATAAGTACCGGCGTTGATCTCTAGAATCTTGCGTTCTTCCGGCGACGCGTCCGCCTCCTCGACGATCTTCGACACACGGTTCCCCTCGCTTCGCACGACTCGCCCGTATCCTTTCGGATTGGGAATACTGGCAGTCAACATAGTGACTGACGGTTGCTCATGTTCTTGGATCGATAAGAGACGCTTAATCGTCTCATCAGTAAGCAGGGGGACGTCGCCATTGAGAATCAAGATTGTCCGAATACGATCGTCAACGGCAGATTTGGTGACCATCAAGGCGTCCCCGGTTCCACGCTGCTCCGGTTGTTCGACGATGGTCAGTGGAAGGTGTTGCTGAGTCGCCAAAAATTCTCGAACCTGCTCCCGCCCGTGGCCGATCACGGGAATAATCACATCGGGTTGAAGCCTCTGAGCAACATCAAGCACGTAACGCAACATGGGGACACCGGCTACGGGATGCAACACCTTTGGAAGCGTGGTTTTCATACGCTTCCCTTGGCCTGCAGCAAGAACAATAACGGCAAGTCCGGTCATGCTATTTCACGCCCGCTCGTCCTTCGCATATTGGCCGAACAGAACATCTTCACGATCCTCGGGTGCCGTTGGCTTATTCTGAACAGGTGGAACGTACAAGCCGCCAGATACGATCATTTTCATCGCATCGTCGACGTTAATCGAGAGCGAAACAGCCTCGTCTTCGGGAATCACCAGATAATACCCCGAGGTCGGATTCGGGGCGGTCGGGACATAGACGTTAATCAAACGTTTGGGGGAGATATGCTGCATCTCTGGGGGCACGACCCCAGTCACAAACGCAAAGCAATAACAGCCGTCCTTCGGAAACTGAATCATGACGACTTTGCGAAACTTATCCTTCTTCTGAATAGAGATAATATCGGTTACGGATTTCAGCGTGGAGTAGATGCCCTGAACAACCGGCACACTTTTCACCCACGCTTCCCATCGCTGATGCAGTTGCTGGCCCACCATGTTGGTTGTCAACACTCCCGCCAGAAGCACCACCCCAACAAGCATGACGATCCCCAGCCCGGGGATATACCACCCGGTCAAACCAGAGAAAAGACCGCCAAGTATTCCGTCCAGAAAGGCAAAGAGCGTTTGGAGAATCAGAATGGTCCCCCAGATCGGGATCACGACCAGCAGGCCAGTGAAAAAGTAGCGTTTGAGACTTGCCTTATCGAGGGTTAGCGGTAACATAGAGATCACGAATTCTCATGAAATTTCAATAAGATGGAGATAATATCAGCCTTGCCGACTGCCACGCAACGGTTTCTTGCTATTCACGGGACCATGGGCTAGTATCGGTTTTGGATTTTCGACTACCGGCCAGACAATGCCATCCTCATGGGAATAAAGCGCCGCTTCGGGATATTCATCACCCTTGAGGGAGGCGAGGGAAGCGGGAAAACAACCCAAATCCATCGTTTAGCACAGTATTTTCGGTCGGCTGGATACCCCGTCTTGGCAACCAAGGAGCCCGGCGGGACGGTATCAGGTCGATCGATGCGCTCAATTCTTCTTAAGAATACCACCGATCCAATTGATTCTAAATGTGAACTATTCCTCTATCTCGCGGATCGGGCACAGCATATCGCGGAAGTCGTAAAACCCGCATTGAAAGCGGGGAAGGTTGTCATTTGCGACCGCCATGCTGACGCGACCGTGGCCTATCAAGCCTTTGGGCGAGAGCTGAATGTGAAATTCATTGCGACCCTCAACCGCTTTGCCACTGGCGGTTTAAAGCCAGCACTCACGTTGCTACTCGATCAGCCTCCCGAAGTCGGGCTAGCGCGATGCCGAAAGCGTGCGTCGATGAATCGGCTCGATCGCGAGGAGTTGGCCTTTCACAGACGCGTGAGGCAAGGATACCGTGAACTCGCGCGTTCCGAACCCGATCGAATCCGAGTCATCAACGCCAAACTAGATCCAGACAAAGTACAGGCTGCGATTCAACGCCATGCTCAACGATTTTTGAAGCAATACTTGCATTAGCCATGCCATTCGAAGCCATCATCGGCCACGACCGACCAAAGCAGATACTGAAGGCGGCTCTCAGAAAAGAGCAACTCGCTCATGCCTATCTCTTTTTCGGAGATGCCGGCATCGGCAAGTTGCTCACAGCCAAGATGCTGGCACAAGCCGTCAATTGTGAAGAGCCAGTAAAAAGCGGGGATGCGTGCGGTCAGTGCTGGGCATGCAAACAGGTTGAAAATGCCGTCCATCCCGACGTGTTTTACATCACACCCGATGGGGAGCAAATCAAGATTACGCAGATCCGCGAAATGCAGGATTACCTGGTCTACCGACCACTCATTGGACACTACAAGATTTATATCGTGGACGATGCGGACCGGATGAACCTGTCGGCCGCCAACAGTCTCCTCAAAACACTCGAAGAACCACCGGGCCGCAGCTTGATTCTTCTCATTAGTTCTCGACCACGTCATCTCCTGCCTACCATTCGATCACGGTGCCAGGGACTTCGATTTGCTCCGTTATCGCTGCAAGAGGTTCAAGAAGAGGTTGAGCGCCGACAGCAGCGATCGGCGACGGAGGCCAGAATCGTTGCCGGCTTCTCGCAGGGGCGTCTTGGTGTGGCGTTCGAAATCGACCCGGACGGGGTCCGCGAAGAACGCGATCGTATCGTCAACACCATTGGGATTGACTCAGCTATGCAAGGGGGCATTCTCCAGGTATTCAGCGCATCAGAAGCCCTCGCCAAGGGCGAGTCCCCTACCACGGCTTTAACGTGGCTCACACATTGGCTCAGAGACATTCTCATCCTTCAGATTTCCAGCAAACCAGAACGCCTGATGAACCGGGACCGCCTGGTGGACATTGCTCAGGCCGGTGAGCGCTGCAGACCAGAAGCCATCATTGGTTTGTTAGAAGGAATCGAAGCCATGCGCCAAAGTCTCCAACGAAATTTGAATGCTCAGTTGCAGATGGACGTTCTCCTGCTCAAGATCCATGACGCCTTTGAGGCTCCTCTCACACCATGAAACCACCGTTCTACATCACCACACCGATCTACTACGTCAACGATGTTCCCCATATCGGGCATGCCTATACCACCATCGCGGCCGACGTGTTAGCGCGATATCACCGAATGACCGGAAGGCAGACCTTCTTTCTCACCGGAACCGACGAACATGGACAAAAGGTTCAGCAAGCCGCCGAAAAACAGGGTGTCGATCCCCAAGCCTACACCGATCGCATCGTCACCCGCTTTCAAGATCTGTGGCAACGTCTCACAATTTCAAACAGCGATTTCATTCGCACCACGGAAACCCGTCACACCACAGTCGTTCGCGAAATATTGGATGCCCTTTTGGAGAAAGGCGATCTGTACGAGAACACCTACGAAGGGTGGTATTGCCTATTCGACGAACGGTTTTGGACTGAAAAAGACGTCGTTGACGGGAACTGCCCGGATTGCCACCGGCCTGTCGAGCAGATCAAGGAATCAAATTATTTCTTTCGGATGGGACAACACCAGGACTGGCTTATTAAACACATTAACGCGAATCCCAACTTCATTCGCCCTGAAAGCCGCAGGAATGAAGTGCTCGGATTTCTTCAGCAACCCCTTGGGGATCTATGCATCTCACGTCCGAAGAGTCGTTTGAGTTGGGGCATTCCACTCCCATTTGCTAAAGACTACGTGACCTACGTGTGGTTTGACGCGCTCGTCAACTACATCTCTGCGATCGGCTATCTTGCTGATGACGCAAAGTTCAAGACATGGTGGCCGGCCAGCATACATCTCGTCGGAAAGGACATTTTGACCACCCACTCGGTGTATTGGACGACGATGTTGCATGCCATGGGGCTGGAAATGCCCAAAACGATTTTCGCACACGGCTGGTGGACTGTCGATGGCGAAAAAATGTCCAAAAGCCGTGGCAATGTGGTTGATCCCAATGCGATGGCACAAGAATTCGGTGTCGATGCCTTTCGCTATTTCCTGCTGCGGGAAGTTCCGTTTGGGCAAGATGGTGACTTCTCAAAAACAGCGATGATCCAACGCATCAACAGTGAATTAGCCAATGATGTCGGTAATCTCCTGAATCGCAGTCTCACCATGGTCGAGCGATTTGCAGGAGGAATCGTGCCTCCGCCCAGACCATCTCAAGATAGGGATCTTGAACGAGAAATTAAAGAAGCTGTGGCAGGGCTGAAAGACCGTCTAGACACGCGGCTTGGTGCATTGGAATTTCACCGCGCCCTCGAAGAAATTTGGCGTATCGTCGAACTGGGCAACCAATACATCGAGCGCTCGGCACCCTGGAAACTGGCCAAAGATCCTACGAAAAAAGAAACCCTAGAGAACGTGCTGTATACCCAAATGGAAATTCTCTACTGGCTCGCGCTGTTTTTCTATCCGTTCATGCCCACCACCTCTGAAGCCATGGCAAAACAGCTTGGGATAACCATCCACTTTTCTGACCCCGTGTTAGCCACGACAAAATGGGGCGCGTTTCTACCTGGAATCACGATAGCGAAAGGACAACCATTGTTCCCACGAGTCGAAACCAAACCAACGCAACCAGAACCAGAAGCATCTACAAAACAGGCAGCCGCACCAGAAACCCCGCAGATCAGTATCGAAGACTTTCAGAAGGTTCAACTGAAAACGGGAAAGGTCATCGCCGCCGAAGCCGTGCTAAAATCTAAAAAACTGCTGAAACTCCAAGTAGACATCGGCACCGAGACAAGACAAATCGTCGCCGGCATCGCAACAAAATACGCACCTGAAGACATCATCGGAAAACTCGTCGTCATCGTCGCCAACCTCAAACCCGCAAAACTCATGGGCGTCGAATCACAAGGCATGGTGCTGGCAGCAGGAGACAAAGAGGTTGAAGGATTGCTGTCAGTGATTGAGTCAGTAGAGCCAGGGACAAAGGTGAAATAATGTTTCCAATAAGGAACGACTGATGAACGAGCAATTCAAATTTTATTGTGGAGTGTGCGAAAAGGAACGCAATCACTATGCGATGACAGACGGGATGCCCGGCTACCAGGGACCGTGCCAAGCGCGTTGTGGCATTTGCGATACGTTTAGATGGGGGCGAATTGAAAACTCACCTGAGCGGAGCTTTGTTCCTGATGAAGCGTGAGCCTGGCGTTATTGGTGACGACCCTGACAGGACACACAACGGAACATACATTTGGAGCTGCGGGAGATCGGTGAGTGGGGTTGCCTCTTTTGTGAAGTTCTGGCCAACTTAGCGTACGTAAGGACAACGCCCATTCGCAGGGCCGTCAACATGCGATTAAACCTATGAGGAGGGAAGGAATATGCCGTTTACTCCATGGGACATAGCTACCATGCTCTGCGCCTTAGTGGCTGGTGGTGTCATCATTATTTAGCGCATCAAACGCATGGAGCTGGAAAAGGAAATTCGTGATCACAAAAGCGCGGGCTAAATAAAAAAGGGGGGAACAAAGCCGCTGCTTGTTCCCCCTTGTTGTAGTTCTCTCTTTCTACCTAAGCTCACCTTTACGTTAAAACTTCTGTCATGCGCGCGCCCATTTGGGCGGGATTGTCGACGACATGTGCGCCGGCTGATTTGAGAACCTTCATCTTTTCTGCTGCTGTCTCACCGCCACCGGTCACGATCGCGCCAGCATGCCCCATCCGGCGGCCGGGAGGTGCGGTAATTCCCGCGATGAACGCCACCACCGGCTTTTTCATCTTCTTCTTGATGAAGTTCGCCGCCTGAACCTCGGCGTCCCCACCGATTTCGCCAATCATGATGACGCCCTCTGTCTTCGGATCTTGTTCAAACAAGTCGAGCACATCGACGAAATTCAATCCGCCGACGGGATCTCCACCAATTCCAACACAGGTGGTCTGACCTAATCCTTCGTCGGTCAGTTGCTTCACAACTTCATAGGTCAGGGTTCCGCTTCGAGAAATGACGCCGACGCGCCCTTTCTTGTGAATGAACCCTGGCATGATTCCGATTTTTGCTTCCCCCACGGTGATAATCCCTGGACAATTCGGTCCGATGAGACGAACACCTGTCCCCGCCAGCGACCGCTTGACCTTCACCATGTCAATGACGGGAATCCCTTCGGTAATACACACGATCAATTTCACCCCGGATGCCGCCGCTTCGTAAATGGCATCGGCACAGAACGGAGCTGGGACGAAGATCAACGACGTGTCAGCCTTCGTCTCCTTCACCGCTTCTTGCATGGTGTCGAACACTGGAACGCCATCAGCTTTTTTCCCACCTTTGCCCGGCGTCACCCCGGCAACAATCTGGGTCCCATACTCTCGGCACTGACCCGCATGGAAGCCGCCTTCCTTTCCAGTGATTCCTTGAACGACGACTTTTGTCGATTTATTGACCAGAATACTCATGCCGCACGACCTTTCTTGGTCGGACCTGACGTTAACTCAACCACCGATTGCGCGCCCTCCCAAAGATCCGTCGTGGCCTTCAGTTTGAGACCCGATTTGTCGAGGAGTTCCCTCCCCTGTTCTGCGTTCGTGCCCTGCAATCGAACGACAATTGGTACACGCACATGCATCTCTTTTGCGGCGGCAATGATCCCGCCTGCGATGCGCTCACAGCGGACGATCCCGCCGAAGATATTGACGAAAATTCCTTTGACCTTTTTATCCTTAAGGAGAATCTTAAATGCCGCTTTGACCGTCTCCTCAGACGCACCACCTCCCACATCAAGAAAGTTGGCCGGCTCACCGCCAGCCAATTTGATGAGGTCCATGGTCGACATTGCCAGACCAGCCCCATTGACCATGCAACCGATCGTCCCATCAAGCTTGACATAGTTCAGACCATGCTTGGAGGCTTCAATCTCCAGTTTCTCTTCCTCATTTAGATCGCGAAGCTTCAACACATCCGCGTGCCGCGCCAGAGCGCTATCGTCAAAGATCACCTTCGCGTCGAGTGCAATGAGCTTCTGATCTTCCGTGATGACCAAGGGATTGATCTCCACTTGCGAGGCGTCCTTTTCCATGAAGAATCGATAGAGATTGCCTAACAACCCCATGAATGATTTCGCGACTTGTGGCCCCATGACATGAAGCCCCATGCTGAGCATAAGATTTCTGCCGTGAAACGCTTGGAGACCTGACGATGGATCGATGTATTCCTTGTGGATTGCCTGCGGTTTCGTTTTCGCCAGTTCCTCAATGTCCATACCGCCTTCGGGACAGGCGATAAAGACCGGTCGTCCAGTGCGCCGATCGATGAGGAGACTGAGATAGAGTTCCTTCTTGATCGCCACTCCTTCTTCGATAAGCACCTTGCGGACCTTTCGACCCTCCGGGCCTGTCTGGTGCGTCACCAAGTTCATGCCGAGCAATGATTTCGCCAGTGGACCTACTTCCTTTCGCTTCTTGGTCAATTTGACGCCCCCGGCCAACCCACGGCCACCAGCGTGAATCTGGGCTTTGACTGCATAAATCGAGCTGTCCAATTGGGCAGCCCACTTTGTGGCCGCGGCTTCGCTAGTCACTGCCTTCCCTTTGGGAACCGCTACGCCATAGCGCGCGAGTAATTGCTTTGCTTGAAATTCATGGACGTTCATCAGTGCTCCGTTTCTACTTGACGCTTAGACAGTCGAAGGCATTGAGTGCATTAGCTCAAACTGTCTAATATTGCATTAAATGTTGCACTCGGACGCATGACTGCCTTTATCTTGGCTGGATCAGGAAGATAATACCCACCGAGATCAACCGCTTTTCCTTTTGAGGCATTCAGCTCTTGAAGAATCCCCTCCAATTTCGCCTCAAGTTCCTTCGCGACTGGAGTAAATTTCTCACTTAACGCCGGATCATCATTTTGCGAAGCCAGCTCTTGCGCCCAATACAATGTTTCGTACACATGGGTTCCGGCATTATCTAACTGGCCGAGGACACGACCGGGTGATTTTTTATTTTCCATTAACCTCCCGGTGGCCCGATCAAGCGTATCAGCAAGAACTTGAGCTTTCGCATTCTTCGTCGTTCGACTGAAATGGGCAAATGATTCTGAAAGGGCCAGAAATTCGCCAAGGGACTCCCACCGTAAATGGCCTTCTTTCACGAACTGCTGAACGTGTTTAGGCGCCGAGCCTCCTGCCCCAGTCTCGAAAAGCCCCCCGCCCTTAATGAGAGGGACAATGGACAGCATTTTTGCACTGGTGCCAAGTTCCAGTATCGGGAAGAGGTCAGTCAGATAATCACGAAGCACATTGCCAGTTGCGGAAATGGTGTCTTGACCATCCTTTGCGCGTTTCAGCGCATGCTTCATTGCATCACCAGGGGCCATGATTTGAATGTCCAGACCATTCGTATCGTGATCTTTGAGATACTGATTGACCTTTCCAATAATCTGCGCATCGTGCGCCCGATTCTTATCTAACCAAAACACCGCCGGCGTTGATGACAACCTGGCTCGATTGACCGCCAGCTTCACCCAATCTTGAATCGGAATGTCCTTGACGATACAACTCCGATAGATATCGCCGGCGTCAACCGTGTGTTCATGCAAGGCCTTTCCTGCCCCATCAATCACACGAATCGAACCTGTTCCAGGAGCTTCAAAGGTCTTATCGTGCGATCCGTATTCTTCAGCCT
>DTRN01000016.1 GCA_012965905.1 Nitrospirales bacterium
GAAAAAACCACACCACCCAACCTGCGAGGATCGTCAGAATGAGGCTCGCAATCTGAAGATCTAGAAACCAAGCACCTGTACCAAGCGCCCCCAGGAGCAGAACAAATGGGAGGGCTTCGGGCGCAATAGGAAAGTTCCGCATCAGTTCTTAGCGCGGTCTACTAGGGCCCCCTGCTTCAACCACGGCATCATCCCTCGAAGTTTCGCTCCAACCTCTTCAATGGGATGGCGCTCGCCTTTTTTGAGGAGCGCGTTATACACCGGTCGATTGGCCTGATTCTCAAGAATCCACTCGCGAGCGAACGCACCGCTTTGAATCTCTCCAAGAATCCTACGCATCTCTTTCCGTGTCTTTTCCGTCACAATGCGCGGTCCGCGAGTGATATCGCCATACTTCGCAGTCGTACTGACGGAATAGCGCATATTTGAGATGCCGCCTTCGTAAATGAGATCGACGATAAGTTTCACTTCGTGCAAACACTCAAAATAAGCCATCTCCGGCGCATATCCCGCTTCGACAAGTGTCTCAAAGGCCTGCTGAATAAGAGCCGTCAAACCTCCGCAGAGCACGACCTGCTCACCAAAGAGATCAGTTTCCGTCTCTTCACGAAAATCCGTCTTAAGAATCCCCGCGCGTCCCCCGCCAATCGCCGATGCATACGCCAAGCCGATAGCCTCAGTATCACCGTTCGGATCCTGATGCACTGCCAATAACATCGGAACCCCGCCACCCTTAGTATATGAGGAGCGAACCAGATGGCCTGGAGCCTTCGGTGCGACCATGAACACGTTGATATGGGACGGAGGAACAACCTGTCCAAAGTGAATGTTGAATCCGTGACCAAACGCGAGGTAGCTCCCACGTTGGAGGTTTGGAGCAATTGCATCCAGATACAATTTCGCCTGCGTTTCGTCAGGAACTAACACCATCACGATATTCGCTACACCGACGGCATCTGCAGGTGGCATGACTTTGAGTCCAGATTTCTCCGCCTTGTCCCAGGAAGCGCCAGGCCGTATGCCAACGATTACATCCATGCCGCTGTCTTTCAAATTAAGCGCGTGCGCATGTCCTTGGCTCCCATAGCCAAGAACCGCGATGGTTTTTCCGCGTAGATTTTTCAGATCAGCATCTTTGTCATACAAGGCTTCCATGATTCAACTACTCCTTCTATGTAGTGTCTGCTCCATACGGTTCCCGCGCAACAGCGATGCGGCCTGCACGGATGACTTCCTCAATACCCAGGGATCGCAATTGATAGATCATCGCTTCAACTTTTCGCCCGGGCCCTGTCACCTCCAAGGTGTACATCGTGTTGGTCGAGTCCATCACGCGAGCCCGAAAAATATCCGCGATTCGAAAGACCTCGGCGCGAGTTTCTGGAGTCGTTGTCACCTTGATGATGGCCATGTCGCGATCGATATGCGCACGTTCGGTTAGATCAACAACGGAAATGGCATCAACCAGCTTATTGAGCTGCTTGAGAATCTGCTCAATAATTCTGGCGTCCCCTTTAGTGACGATCGTCATCAGCGAAATCGTCGCGTCCAATGTCGGAGCGACGGTTAAGCTCTCAATGTTATACCCGCGTCCACTAAACAAGCCCGCGACACGTGCCAGGACACCTGAGCGATTCTCCACTCGCATGGAAATGATATGTTCCCGTTCGACGTTCTCGACGTCCACAACTTCTCCTCTTCCTGTAATGTGGCGAGCCGCGAGGCTCGAATGAGGCTTAGGCCGTCAAGACAAGGTCACTGTCTCCGGCGCTTCTACCGACGACGTTGCAGCCTGACCAAGATGTGGTGGATCTTCAAGGAGCATTTCATGGTTTGCCCCACCAGCTGGAATCATTGGATAGACATTCTCTGAACGGCTTACCTCAAAGTCCATCAGGACAGGTCCGTCCGTATGCAGCGCCTCTTGGATCACCTGATCAACATCTGACGGTGACGTCGCCCGCAGTCCGACCGCCCCATATGCTTCCGCCAGCTTTACGTAATCCGGAAGACCGGAAAGGTGACTGGAAGCATACCGTCCTTCATAGAAAAGATCCTGCCATTGGCGCACCATACCATGATAGTGGTTGTTAATGATCACAATCTTCACAGGCAGCTTATATAAGACGGCCGTGGCAAGTTCTTGAAGATTCATTTGGAAACTTCCGTCGCCGGTAACGCACAAGACAAGACGGCCAGGATACGCCTCCTGCGCTCCCATGGCCGCAGGAAACCCAAATCCCATCGTTCCTAACCCCCCCGAGGTCAACCATCGCCGCGGATGCTCAAGCTTAAAATACTGTGCCGCCCACATTTGATGTTGACCAACGTCGGTCGCAACGATCGGATCTTTCTCTGTGGTTAACTGGTAGAGGCGATCAATAACGTACTGAGGCTTTATCGCCTCATCGTCAGATTGTGAGTACGTCAATGGATGCTGCTCCGTCCATTCATGTAATTGATTCCACCAGGGTTCACGAAGATCTTTCTTATTCCCATCAATGCTGACTTTCAATGCCTGAGTCAGTTCCGTCAAGACGGCCTTGACATCACCAAGGATGGGAATATGAACTTCAATATCCCGGATTTTACGAATGGAAGTAGGATCGATATCGATATGAATAATCTTTGCCTTTGGACAAAATTCAGACGTTTTGCCAGTGACTCGATCATCAAATCGAGATCCAACCGCGATGACCAAGTCGGCATTATGGATTGCCATATTCGCAGTATACGAACCGTGCATCCCCAACATCCCAAGAGAGAGCGGATGGCTCGCTGGAAACACCCCCAGGCCCATAAGCGTCATGTCAACCGGAATATGCGCAATCTCTGCCAGCGCTTTGACTTCATCGGCGGCATTTGAGAATACCGCGCCTCCGCCCACGTAAATAATCGGGCGTTTCGCCTGACAAATTGCCTCGGCCGCGCGTGTGATCAGTGTTTTGTCATCGCCGGGATCGGGATCATAGCCGCGAAGATTCACCGTCTCGGGATAGTCAAACTCCGCCGTGTTAATCGACACGTCTTTCGGGATATCGACAAGCACAGGACCCGGACGACCAGTGGTCGCAATATGGAAGGCTTCTCGAATTGTTCGGGCGAGATCTTTGACATCACGTACGAGGAAGTTATGTTTTGTGCACGGACGGCTAATGCCAATGTTATCCGCTTCTTGGAACGCGTCGTTCCCTATTAACTGCGTAGGCACCTGGCCGGTAAAGACAACGATAGGCACAGAATCCATGTAGGCATCGGCCAGCGGGGTGACGATATTGGTCATCCCCGGTCCAGAGGTCACCAATGCGACACCGGGTCGTCCCGTCGCCTTGGCATAACCTTCGGCCATATGGCCGGCGCCTTGTTCGTGACGGGTGAGAACGACCTTGACATCGCTCTGTTGATGCAACGCATCAAATATCTTTAATACGACCCCTCCTGGAAGACCAAAAATAACATCAACACCTTCGCGTTTGAGGGATTCAATAAAGATTTGAGAGCCATTTAGCATCATTGCCCGACCTCACCTCCTAGCCTTGAACAAATTACACGTAACTCCTTCTGATTCCTAAAGAAAATGAGCCTCGATTATCGCACGACCAATCTTCCACCGTCAATAATGTGCCAGGGGTGCATTCTAAGCTCACACACTCCTTAACACGCTGTGATTCAAGGTCAAACAACTCATCCCGAAAACTTGTACAAACGCTCGATATATTTTCCAATCATGTCGGTTTCGATATTGACGGAGTCCCTAACGTTTTTCGATCCAAAGGTGGTCGTTTCTGCCGTATGTGGGACAATCGCGACCTCGAATATATTACTTTTGATTTGATTGATTGTCAGACTTACTCCATCCAGCGCCACCGAGCCCTTGACGATACAATACCGTAGAATTCCCTGATCCACAGAGATCTGAAAGACAATAGAATTTCCGATCTCATTGCGCTCGATGATGGTTCCGATGCCATCGACATGCCCACTGACAAGATGTCCGCCAATGCGCTGATCCAGCTTCATTGGACGTTCAAGGTTGACCACAGAGCCGGTGTCCAAGGTGCCCAAGGTTGTCACTCGTAAGGTTTCCGGCGAGACATCGGCCACAAACCTATCCGCACTAACATTGGTTGCCGTTAAACAGACCCCGTTCACCGCAACACTCTCACCTTCCTGGAGACCGTCGTGCACCACCGTCCCTCGGATGGTCAAACGAGCGCCTAGCGGTCCGGCAATGCACTCACTTATTGTGCCTATTTCTTCAACAATTCCACAAAACATTGCGTAAACCGTGTCGATTGAGGCACTCTACCACCAGAGATATGACTGATCAACTTCACCGTGTACGTTATACGTTGGTATTCCTGTGGATGCTGTTGCCAATACATGTGGGTGCGCAAACGCTTGAGGATGTGCCGCATCCAGGACAAGAGCTCTTGGAGACCTACTGCACTGTCTGCCACAACTTGGATTATGTCGAGATGCAACCTCGCCTCACCCAAAAACAGGCACAGAATCTTTGGGCAAACACAGTCAAAAAAATGGTGCAACTGTATGGAGCTGAAATTCCTAATCGATTGACGCAGCAGGCAATTATTGATTATCTCATTTTACAATCTGAGAGGTTTTCCGCGCCCCATCACGCCTCCGCCGAGGAGGACGCTGACATTTCACACACACAAACGAACTTCGTTCCTCAGTGAACCGACGAATGGTGCTTCCACATCCCGACGGGCACGCACGCCCTTCTCTGTGATACACCACATGGTGTGTTTGAAACGTTCCGAGACTGCCATCGGGGATCTTAAAATTCTGGATCGAAGATCCGCCCTCCGCAATCGCAGCACATAATATCGAGGTCATTGATGCGAAAAGACGTCGTTGTTCATGAGAGCGCAACCGGTTCGCCTGACGCCGTGGATGTAGTCGCGCGTCAAACAATATTTCGTTGGCGTAAATATTTCCAATTCCGGCGATCACCTGCTGATGCATAAGCAATGCCTTCAATCGCCCTTTCCGAGCACGAAGAATCGTGGCAAACGCTTCAAACGAAAGGGAAATCGGATCTGGGCCGTATCTCAAGTGTAAAAACGTTTCAAGCTCTGGACGATCATACAAATGAATACGCCCGAACCGGCGTGCGTTCCAATAACGGATCTCCGGTTCTGCTCCCTTCAAGTTCAGAATGAGGTGCGTATGTTGAGGAAGTGGTTGGAGCGCTCCTCGAAACAACAACAGGCCACTCATGCCAAGCTCCGCAACGACATACCGAGTATTCCCTTCGCGACCCGTCGTGAACACCACACATTTTCCTTTGCGTTCGATGTCCAAAATCCGCGCACCAGCGTACCAGTTGAGTGACTCAATGCCCCGGCGGACAATATCGCGTCGTCCAACCCAGATTGATGTGATGGTTGATCCGAGAACGCG
>DTRN01000017.1:0-6723 GCA_012965905.1 Nitrospirales bacterium
TCTATCCAACCGTCTTTGTCTTCGGTCTCAATGGAGTTGCATGCTGCTGATGGTATTGATGTTAATCAAGCGGGACGAGATGCATTGACACAATTGCCATGGATTGGAGTGACGTTGGCGCAACGTATCGTCGACTTTCGAAATGCACATGGCCATTTGACGATTTGACGACGCTCATGCGTATTAAAGGAATTGGGCAAAAACGCTTCGCGCAGATTCATTCACGCCTCTATATTTCCGCTCGATGACCCCTTTAGATCAGCAATTGTCCCTCCTGCTTCGCGGGACCATTGAGGTCATTCCACAGGAGGACCTTCGACAGAAACTTGAATGGTCACAGAAACATGATCGGCCATTGAAAATTAAAGCCGGGTTTGATCCAACCGCTCCAGAGCTTCATCTTGGGCATACCGTGCTGCTTCACAAACTAAAGCATTTCCAGGATTGTGGTCACGACATCATTTTTCTCATCGGCGATTTTACGGGGATGATTGGAGATCCGAGCGGGGTCTCAGAAACACGTAAGCCGATGACAAAAGAACAAGTTAAAGACAATGCGACGACCTACGAACGGCAAATATTCAAGATACTCGATCCTCATCGAACGATCATCGATTACAACAGTCGATGGATGCAGACGATGACCGCTGAGCAGGTGATTGAGCTTGCCTCCCATCACACCGTGGCGCGTATGCTCGAGCGTGATGACTTCGAGAAGCGTTATGCTGCCGGCAAGCCCATCACTATCCATGAATTTCTCTATCCCCTCATTCAGGGATATGATTCTGTCGTGCTTGATGCTGATCTCGAAATTGGAGGCACGGATCAAAAATTCAATCTGCTCATGGGACGTGAATTGCAACGTGATTATGGGAAGACTCCCCAAGTGGTAATGACGATGCCCTTGTTGGAGGGCACCGATGGTGTTCGGAAGATGAGCAAGAGCTTTGGGAATGTGATTGCGTTAGATGATTCTCCAACGGAGATGTTTGGTAAATTGATGTCGGTGAGTGATGTGTTAATGCTACGCTACTACGAGCTCCTTTCTGATCGTGATCTTGAGGACGTGCGAAGCATGCATCCCATGGAAGCGAAGAAAGATCTTGCCCATGACATTGTGGCGCGATATCACGGAGAGGAGAATGCCCAAGGCTCACGCGAAGAATTCCAGAAGCGTTTCAGTCAAAAAGAATTTCCAGACGAACCCGATGCGAGCATACAACTGACTGAGAAGGACATTGATTCAAGTGACAAACCAGAAATTTGGATCATTGCGTTACTGGAGAAAACTGGGCTCGTCTCGAGCCGAAATGAAGCAAGGAGATTCGTGCAACAGGGGGGTGTTGAGCTGGACGGGCAACGGCCAACCGATCCCAACACCAGGATAGAACTCACCGAAGGAAAACTCTACAAGCTACGCATTGGAAAACGAAAGTTTGCCACCGTCACATATTCAAAGGAAAGGTGATTTCGGTTTTGAGTTCTCTTGACAGTAATAGGAAGGGGCCGATATCATCGACTCACGTGGGGCTGTGGCGCAGTTGGGAGCGCGCGAGACTGGCAGTCTCGAGGTCAGGGGTTCGACCCCCCTCAGCTCCACCAATCTCTTACCGACACTTCCACGACACAATCACTACACAAGCCAACAAAAGCGCAGCATTTTCGGGGTTTAGCTCACCTGGCCAGATCCACTAGAAAACACAAAACAGGACTCATTTGGTGTAACTAACATGCAACAAGAACGAAAAGAGTGTCAGGACTAAAATCGAGAAAAGGATGCAGGATATGCTGAACCAACTCACCGAACAACTTGCTCCCCTCTTTGGCGCGTATATTCCGCATTTAGTTGGAGCCATGGCCATCTTATTAGTCGGATGGTTGGTTGCTCTCATAAGTGCCGCGATGGTTCGGGCCGGCTTGCGGCGGATGACCCTGGATCGCCGCCTGGCTGAGGTTGTTTTTCCAGAAGAGCCTGCGAGAGCCGCAGATGTTCAGCGGTGGGCCGGAAGTATTGTCTTTTACCTCATCATGCTGTTTGCCCTGATTGCGACCTTTCAAGCGCTCCAGCTCACACTGATCATTGAACCATTGAACCGCCTTCTGACAAAAGTCTTTGAGTTCCTACCCAGATTGCTCAGTGCCGTCGTGCTGCTTGGGGTTGCTTGGGGGCTGGCGTCGCTCTTGCGCCTGCTCATTACGAGAGGATTGAGGGCGGCAAAGGTTGACGAGCGTTTAGGCAGTCAAACTGAGCTTGCTCCCGCAGATCGCACGTCTCTCATCCAGTCGGTCGCAGATGGGATTTACTGGCTCACCTTTTTGCTGTTCCTTCCGGCAGTCTTAGGAGCCTTGGCCCTCGAGGGGCTTTTAGATCCTGTGAAAGGCATGATGAGTACCCTGTTGGGTTTCTTACCGAATATTTTTGCCGCAGGCCTCATCCTGATGGTTGGGTGGTTTCTTGCCAAAATCGTGCAGAAAATTGTGGTGAACTTGTTGACAGCAGCTGGTACGGATCGCGTGAGCGACCAGGTGGGATTGACACGTATGCTTGGAACCAGCCGATTATCCCAGGTGATTGGATTGATCGTCTTCGTGCTGATCCTGATTCCGCTACTCATTGCCTCGTTGAATGCCTTGGAGCTTGAGGCAATTACGCAACCCGCCAGCAATATGCTCAATATGCTTTTGGGGGCCCTTCCAGGTATTTTCGGTGCTACCCTTGTCCTGATCTTGGCCTATGTCGTGGGTCGAGTGCTTGCGACGCTGCTCACCAACGTTCTCGATGGCATTGGATTCAATACGGTATTGGTCCGCCTTGGGTTGATCCAAGAGGTCCCGGCAGGCCCGCAGTCGCCAGCTGCCGTCATGGGAACGCTATTTCTCACAGCCGTTATGTTGTTCGCGGCTATGGAGGCATCGAAGTTGCTCGGATTTGCCTTGCTTGCTGACCTGATCTCGCGTTTCATGGTGTTTGGCGGGCACTTGCTCTTGGGACTGATTGTGATTGCGATTGGCCTTTACCTTGCGAATTTCGCGTCAACGGCCATTCAATCCAGTGGGGCAGCAGGAGCCTCATTGTTGGCAAAGGCTGCCAAGGTCGCTATTTTGGTGCTGGTAACCGCCATGGCACTGCGGCAAATGGGATTGGCGGATGAAATTGTGAACCTCGCGTTTGGCTTGCTATTTGGCGCACTCGCTGTGGCTGTTGCTCTGGCCTTTGGGCTTGGAGGACGTGACATTGCTGCGAAGGAAATCCAGGAATGGGTTCAATCGATAAAATCAAAGCGATCAGGGACATCATGAAGCCGTCATGATTTAATGCAAAACCATGTTCTAACGGCCTTTGGTATGTACATCCCATGGCAGCGGCTCGGCACTTTGATACGGTTGGATCGGGGAGTATAATTGATAGGTACAGGAAATGATTTCGCAGCAGCGACTGCGCCAGAGACGGACTTGACCTGAGTCACAAGGTAAAGAAGGGATGCCAGGTGAATGTGAAAAGCACGCTTCATAAGCTTGTGATAGGCTTGCTTTTTGCATTGCTTCTCATCGCAGGCGTTTTTCTCCTCACTGAAAGCGCCAGTGCATGCACGCTACCACCCAATACCTACGCGTACCCCAGCGAGTGTATTCCCTATAACCTGGATGGAACGAAGTACGAAGAACCGAAACATGCTCCCGAGCCGAAGGAAGAACCTCAGGCAGAGTCTCAGGATGAGCAACCACGGCACTCATATCACAACTATTATTGGACGCCGTTCTCCTATCGCTATGGCCATTATCCCTTCGGGCATCACTACTATCCGCGATACAGTTTAGGACTGCATTTGGGGTTCGGCCACCATCGATCTCACCATTAATGCATTCCGGGGCCTCGCCGCCGATTTCTCCAACGTCACCTACCACCGCTCAATCCTCTAATCCACTTCTCCCCCCATTTCGAGTGCAACACTTCCAGTGCTAGGTAGCCTTTTCATTGAACCACCAGCAGATTTGAAGTACTCTTCATCCACCCTTCACCTTAGAGGTAAGCGATGCCCATTTTGACAAAGATCATTCGCGGTAAATACAAATGGGGAATTCTGGGCGGTGGAGTTTTCATCGCCGGGCTCATATATTATGCATTCTATTTCCCTGGACCCGACCTAGTAGTCAGTCAGATCGACGTGAAAACCGTTGATTTTTGCACGTCCTGCCCTCTTTCGAGTTGCACTGTGGGCCTAGATGTCGACGACCAGAATGTCTTGATGTCTCCTGCTATTGTTCCGCCTGTCAAATTCCGCATCGAGGCCGAGGTTGCCAATGTTGGGATGCGTCCTACCGAAGCAACAACAAAGATGACTTGTCGGATTACAAATCCCGTAGGGACCAGCATGGAAAGTCATGATATACACATGCTGAAACCTAACGAACCATATAGATCATGCCGTCCTAGTCTTACGAGTTTTTATTGGATCGTCCAGCAGGTAGCAGACTATACGGTCGCGTGTACAGTAAACCCGAATGAGGACCTACCAGAGACCGACTACAGTAACAATACACGCACGATTACATTTGAATACGGGGGATGAGAGCTCCTCCACCACGAATCACAATCCCATCAAACAACCGGTTCAGTTGTTATCCCACCCGTTTGGGCAGTCGTATTTTCTCTTGGTTGGGTATATAGTTCCGACTAATGAGCCCGTTAGAGACCGAGGGAAAAGCCGTAGGCATGATTGAGAACGCTTCAGTACAAGGGGAGCGATCATGAAAAGCCAGTGGCTCGTCTGCGTCATGCTCCTGTGTGGCTTGATTGTTATCGCAGAGACCACCCTCGCGATGCCTGACCTGACTGGCACGATTACCAAGTTAAAGCACGTCGTGAAACCATCAGGGGACACGCTGATGGTTAAGGTTACGGTTTCCAATGTGCCACAACAGGCCATCGCGGATGGTGGCGGTGGGACTTTATCTCACGAGATCAAACACTTAGGCGTTGACAATTGGCCAAGTGGTCAGGGGTTCGACCCCCCTCAGCTCCACCAATCCTTTTGCCTCGTAAGTAGTACCAGACCGTGCTCATTTATGGCAATGTACGGGTGGTGACCCTCTTGTAGAAAATGCCCTGCTGATTGCGGACCAGTGGGCATAGGTTCGATTCCTGCCCCATCATTCACGCTCAGTTTCGCCACAGCCCCTTAATAAACCCTCTCACTTCAAGCACTTATAATGCCACAGGGATTGAAATCCCTGGCGCTAAGTTGAGAATGGATGACTTGCTGATTGCGGATCAGGGGGTCAAAAAAGGAAGTAGCGCTGGGCCAGCGCAAGGCGTGAGGCAGGGTCACAGGTGATGTGTTGGCCATCAACGGTGACATGGTAGGTTTCCGGATCGACTTCAATGTTTGGCAGCAGGTCGTTCAGTTTCATATCGCGCTTCCCGATGTTTCGGCAATTCTTTACCGCGATGAGCTCTTTCTGTAAACCCATCGCGTTCAGGCTCCCGCTGCTCACCGCGGCTTGCGACACGAAGTGTGCTGACGTGGCTTGGATGGCTCGCCCGAACCCACCGAACATCGGGCGGTAGAAACATGGCTGCGGTGTTGGGATCGAGGCATTGGGATCGCCCATTATTGCTCCGGCGATAAACCCACCCTTCACAATTACTTCTGGCTTCACGCCAAAGAACGCCGGCTTCCACAATATTAGATCTGCCATCTTGCCTACTTCAACTGATCCGATCACGTCGCTTATGCCGTGCGCGATGGCGGGATTGATGGTGTACTTGGCCACGTAACGTTTGGCTCTTAGATTATCGTTCTCTCCCTGTTCCTCCGCTAATCGTCCTCGTTGTTGTTTCATTTTGTCTGCGGTCTGCCAGGTCCTGCAGATGACCTCACCTACCCGTCCCATCGCTTGAGAATCCGAAGCCATGATGCTGAACGCGCCCATATCATGCAGTACGTCCTCTGCCGCAATGGTCTCAGCTCGAATTCGTGATTCCGCAAAGGCCACATCTTCGGGTACACGATGGTCTAAATGATGGCAAACCATGAGCATGTCTAAATGCTCATCCATAGTGTTGACGGTAAACGGCATGGTGGGATTAGTGGAGGATGGCAAGATATTTGACTGTCCACACACCTTAATAATATCCGGAGCATGGCCCCCACCAGCACCTTCCGTGTGATAGGTGTGAATGGTTCTCCCCTTGAAAGCTGCAATGGTATCTTCCACGAACCCAGCCTCATTCAACGTATCGGTATGAATGGCCACCTGGACATCATAGCGATCGGCAACGCTCAAACAACAATCGATGGCCGCGGGCGTCGTCCCCCAATCTTCATGTAGTTTCAACCCCATGGCACCGGCTTCAACCTGCGCATCAAGGGCCTGTGGCAGGGATGCATTCCCTTTACCCAAAAACCCAAAGTTCAACGGATAGGCTTCAATCGATTGATACATTTTCTGAATATTCCATGGGCCGGGAGTGCAGGTGGTCGCATTGGTTCCGGTGGCCGGCCCGGTTCCCCCACCGATCATGGTGGTGACGCCGGAATAAAAAGCTTCATTGATCTGCTGTGGCGAAATAAAATGAATGTGACTATCAATACCTCCGGCGGTCACAATCATGCCTTCCCCCGCAAGAATTTCCGTCCCCGCTCCGATGGTCATTCCAGCAGTCACCCCATCCATGGTGTCAGGATTCCCAGCCTTGCCGATGCCGGTGATTTTTCCGTT
>DTRN01000017.1:6733-8144 GCA_012965905.1 Nitrospirales bacterium
CTATGTCGGCTTTGATAATCCCGCTATAGTCGAGAATGACCGCGTTGGTGATGACCAAATCAGGGGTGTCCGTTGCGCCCGACGATTGGCCCATGCCATCGCGAATTACCTTTCCTCCACCGAACTTGGCCTCATCACCGTAGACATTGAAGTCTTTTTCGACTTCAATCCACAGCTCGGTATCGGCCAACCGAATGCGGTCGCCACGGGTCGGACCATAGTGGTCGACGTACGTCCTACGCTCAATGTTGAGGCTCATAGTTGCTTTGGGTTTCCTTGCGCTAAGACACGCGCCAACGATTCTTTCTTGATGTCGGGATCATCCAGCTTACCGCAGGTGAGATTATTGATCCCGTATACAACCCGCACGCCACCGAGCGTTGTCAGCGTGACCGTTTTCTCTTCACCAGGCTCAAAACGAACAGCCGTGCCCGAGAGGATATTGAGACGCATCCCAAAGGCCTGTTCTCGCTCAAAGGACAAGGCACGATTGACCTCGAAGAAGTGGCAATGTGAGCCCACTTGAATGGGGCGATCTCCGGTATTGGAGACGACCACCTCGACACTATCTCGCCCCTCATTGGCTAGGATTGATTGATCTGAATATTGGATTTCTCCAGGTATCATCGTGAGAGCTACCGAATGGGATCGTGCACTGTCACCAGCTTGGTGCCGTCGGGAAATGTCCCTTCTACCTGCACGTCGTGAATCATCTCCGGCACTCCCTCCATCACATCGTCACGCGTGAGAACGGTTGCGCCAAACGTCATGAGTTCGGAGACAGTCTTCCCATCCCGAATGCCTTCGAGAATTTCCGCAGTGATGATGGCCACAGCCTCCGGGTAATTCAGCTTCAATCCGCGCTCTTTTCGTCGCCGCGCCACCTCGGACGCCGTGAAGATCATGAGCTTCTCTTGTTCTCGGGGGGATAAGTGCATGATAAGTGGTTACACCGTCAAATGCTTCTTGACTGTGGCTTCATCTAAATCCTTCGTTAATCCTTGCGACACGATGGTTCCTTTTTCCATGACATAGTACAAATCGGCCAGACGCCATGCAAACTCTAAATATTGTTCGACTAGAAGAATGGAAACCTTCCCTTCTTGCTTGAGCCGCACAATGATCTGCTCAATTTCCTTAATCACCGACGGCTGAATACCCTCTGTCGGTTCGTCCAAAAGGAGCAGTCGTGGCTCTCCAACCAATGCCCTCGCAATCGCCAACTGTTGTTGCTGCCCACCACTCAGGTCACCACCCGCTCGCGCAAGCATCGTCTTCAATACGGGAAATAAGTCATAAATCTCGTGAGGAATCCCGTTTCCTCTTCCGGTTGAGCGCGCCTGAAGTCCGACCTTAAGATTTTCTTCCACGGTAAGCGTTGAAAAGATCTCTCGCCCTTGCGGCACATAAC
>DTRN01000017.1:8169-17754 GCA_012965905.1 Nitrospirales bacterium
ATGGTGCCCAGCGATTCACATTGGCGCCATCAAAGTTCACTGATCCCTCCGTCGGTCGCAACAACCCCACGATGCTTTTCAGTGTGGTGGTCTTTCCCACCCCATTACGCCCCAGCAGGCAGGCAACTTGACCACGTGGAACCGTCAAGCTCACATCACGAAGAATACGGCTCTCGCCATAGGAGACGTTGAGCTTGTTCAGTGAAAGAATAGGTTGTTCATCCACGCCCAAGATAGATCTCCATGACCTCTTCGTTATTCTGCACTTCGTCGACTGACCCTTCGCATAAGAGTTGGCCTTCGTGAAGCACCGATACTTTGTTGGAAATCTGACGCACAAATTCCATATCGTGCTCAATGACCAACACCGATCGCTCTTTGGCAATTGTCTGCAACAGAATGCCCGTCTTCTCCGTTTCGTGGTCCGTCATACCCGCGACCGGCTCATCGATCAGGAGTAACTTCGCTTCTTGCGCCATCACCATTCCAATCTCAAGCCACTGTTTTTCGCCATGTGAGAGGCTGCCGGCAATCTGATGTGGCTTCTCGGCAAGCCCAATCATATCGAGGACAGCCTCGATGCGATCCTCAGATTCAGATGATAAACGTCGAAACAGCGTAGCCCAAACGCTCTTGTCCTGCTTCAGAGACAACTCGATATTCTCTCGGACCGTATGGTGAAGATAAATTGAAGGTGTCTGAAATTTCCGCCCGATCCCAAGATGCGCAATCTCATGTTCGCGATAGGTGGAAATATCTGAATCTCGCCCGAAGATCACCCGTCCCTTGGTCGGTTTGACTTTTCCGCAGATGACATCAAGAAGGGTCGTCTTGCCCGCACCGTTGGGACCGATGACAAAACGAAGCTCGCCATAATCCATAAAGAAGTTGAGTTTGTTGAGAGCCACAAACCCATCAAAGCTGACGGTCAAATCCTCAACATAAATAATCGATCCATGCTCAGTCATCAGCTAAACCTCCGCCCAATCCACCGTTGTGCCTGTTGAACAAGACCGACAATGCCATTGGGAAACAGCAAGACGACCGCCATAAACAACCCCCCGAGAAAGTACAGCCATACATCGGGGTAGTTTGTGGTGAGAAAGCTTCTCGCCCAATTGACGCCCACGGCGCCAATCACCGCGCCATAGAGGGCACCCCGGCCGCCTACTGCGACCCACACCACCATTTCAATTGATGGCAGCACACCCATTTGGCTGGGAGTGATGATTCCCACCTGCGGAACATAAAGTGCTCCCGCCAGACCGGCCAGACCGGCAGAGATGACAAACACCATTGTTTTGAATGCAGCTGGAGAGTAACCCGAATAGCGCAAGCGATTTTCATGATCGCGGATAGCGACGAGCACTTTTCCCAAACGTGAACGCACCATCCACCAACAAAAGAGATAGGCACCAATGAGGGCGATGACGGTCACGATGTACAGCCCGCGCACCGTGTTCGGATCGGCAAGCTCGAATCCAAGCAGTGTCTTAAAATCGGTGAGGCCATTGGTTCCACCCAAGTTCAATTCATTGCGGTTAAAGAGAAGCCAGGCTGAGAGAGCAAACGCCTGAGTGATAATGGCAAAATAGACCCCACGAATCCTGCTCCGAAATGCAAAGAAACCGAAGAGCGCTGCCACCAGCATGGGAACGAAAATCACCGCCCCCGACATAAACAGGAAACTGGAAAATGGTTTCCAAAACAGCGGAAGCTCGGTGACGCGATTCCAGACCATAAAATCTGGGATGGCCGAGCCATAGACACTGCGATCACCAATCTGCAACATGAGATGCATCCCCATGCAGTAAGCCCCCAAACCGAAGAACACCCCATGTCCTAAACTCAGAATTCCCGTGTAGCCCCAGATCAAATCGATGCCCAACGCCAGGATGGCAAAGGCCAAATACTTCCCTAAAAGATTGATCTGAAAGTCACTGAGATACAAGAACGACTCTTCTCCCGGAACCAGATTGAGCAATGGCACAACAACCAGAAGACCGAACGCGATAACGGTCAAGACCAGCCATTCGCCTTTCTTTTTCTGATGCGATACGAACATTTTCGACTACCGTGTTCCCATTAGCTTGTTTCGAGACCTCGACCCTTTGCCGGGAAAAATCCCGACGGACGCCACTGCAAGAACAGAATGACCATGCCAAGAATGAGCACTTTCCCATAGACGGCACCAAACATGGGTTCGAGAAATTTATTCAATCCGCCAATCCCCAAGGCTGCCGCCACCGTACCACTAAGTTTTCCAACTCCACCCGTGACGACAACCATAAACGAATCAACAATATAGTTTTGTCCGAGGTCCGGACCGACGTTCCCAACTTGACTGAGCGCCGCTCCCGCCAAACCGGCGATTCCAGCTCCCAAGGCAAAGGTCATGGCATCAATGCGGCCGGTACGAATTCCCAAGCACGCGCTCATCCCTCGATTCTGTGTGACCGCTCGAATCTTGAGACCGGTATTGGTGCGAAATAGGAACAGATAGGTCGCGATGACGCAGACAATGGTGAGTCCGATAATGAAAAGGCGATTATACGGGATGAACACCCCGACCAAGATCTGGACTCCCCCGCTCAGCCAGGAGGGAGCGGAGACACTCACATTTGCAGCTCCGAAGGTTTGCCGAACCGCTTGCTGCAGAATGAGGCCAAGACCCCACGTCACCAGCAACGTCTCCAGCGGACGGCCGTACAAAAATCGGATCACCCCGCGTTCAATCACCAAGCCAAACCCACCAGCAACCAAGAACGCGACCGGAAGCGCGACAATAAAATAATAATCGAATGCACTTGTCGGGAAATAGGCGAGAAAAAGCTGTTGCACGACAAACGTTGAATAGGCCCCAATCATCATGAGTTCGCCATGCGCCATGTTGATCACACCCATCAAACCAAAGACGATCGCCAAGCCGAGAGCCATCAGCAAGAGAATCGAACTCAGACTCAGTCCACGGAAAATCGTCTGGGCCGTACGCGCGTAAAATGCCCAGCCTTCGATGCGTTTGATGGCTGCTGCCGCTGCGACACGCACATTCTCATCGGAATCCGGCTCGATTCCATCATCCTCTGAGCCATCGAGAATCTGCAGCAACGCCGGCACGGCATCTTCACCTCGCAACTCGCCAAGACGAGTTGCAGCCGCAACACGCACAGCCGGATTTTCATCTTCGAGATTGATCAGGTTTATCGCACTTTCGATGGCCATGTGCGCCCATGTGTTCTGTTCGATAGGAAGTCGCTCTTCCAGCAAGGGGAGTGCGGCCGGATCGCCCCGTAATCCGAAATCCATCGCGGCGGCGCGACGGACATTGGAGCTTGGATCGGCCAAATTGATCTGGTTGCCAAGTGAATCAATCTGCTTTTTCACCACACGACGCAAGCGTCGATTGACTCGCACCTCTTCAACCTCATCGACTGAAACGTAGAGAGTGCTCCCGTCTTCCTGAAGAATGTCTGTTCTTCCGTAGGGCGTGAACAGTGGAATGATCGCCTCCCCATCCTGCGTCGTCTCGTCACCACCAATAACCAGAACGCGTTGGCTGTCCGGTCGAGTCCAAACGTACAGACTGCCAATCCGATACTCCTCTAAAATGGAGAGGGCTTGAGGGTCACCAGTTTTCGCAAGCGCGATAATGGCATCCTTTTGTACCGCCAGATCATCGCTGGCAAGATCAGATATGTTGGAGTGAATAGAGGGAGGGGGGGGATTATTGGGATCAGTATGTACTGGGATTTGTGCGAAGCCGGCGAGAGGGAAGAGCGCGATCAACATGACGCACAGGGTGAAAAACGTTCTGAATCCCACGGTCCTAACCCCCACCATCAAAAAGACGCCTGGTTCCGAGTTCTAGCTCAGAACCAGGCGTCTTTGCACACCTATTTGCGACGCTCACTCTACATCAGAGCCCGTCACGAAACAACAGGCCACAATTGTGCAGAAGAGCCTTACTTTGTATACGTCCCGTTGTGATGAACCCAGTCACAACTTTTGTCCGGACTGGTGTACTCACTCCACGGTTCGGCGCGAACGAGCCCATCTGACTTTGACACGATACGGAACTGACCATTTTTCAGAATTTCTCCGATGTACACGGGTTTATACATGTGATGATTGACTGCATCCGCTTTCTTTTTGCCGCCAGGCGCATCGAACTCGAGACCATAGACGGCTTTGCGCACCGCATCAACATCCGTAGTTCCAGCTTTCTCCACCGCAGCTTTCCAAAGATAGACTCCGAAATATGCCGCTTCCATCGGATCATCTGTAACGCGGCTCTCCCCGCCCGGCAACCCTTTTCGCTTCGCATAGGCTTTGAACCTCTTCACCCAGGCTTTATTTTCCGGCGTGTCAATTGATTGGTAATAGTTCCATGCCGCAAGATGCCCGGCCAAGACTTTGGTATCCATCCCGCGCAACTCATCCTCTGCGACACTATACGCCATAATAGGCACATCATCGGAGGTTAAGCCTTGATTCGAAAATTCCTTGTAGAAGGGCACGTTGCTATCGCCGTTGATGGTACTCAACACTGCCGTGGCGCCACCTCGCGAAAACTTCTTAATTTTTCCGACGATGGTTTGGTAGTCCTGATGATGAAACGGGGTATATTCTTCACGAATATTTGCATCCGGCACTCCCTTTGCTTTCAGGAACGCACGAAGAATTTTATTTGCCGTTCTCGGAAACACATAGTCCGTCCCCAACAGATAGAACTTCTTGAACTCCCCGCCTTCTGCACTCATCAGGTACTCCGCGCCAGGAATCAACTGTTGGTTTGGAGTAGCGCCGGTATAAAACACGTTCTTCGAACACTCTTCTCCTTCGTATTGGACCGGATAAAAGAGCAAGCCATTGTTCTTTTCGAACACCGGCAACACCGATTTACGACTGACCGACGTCCAGCATCCAAAGACGACGTCGACTTTGTCCTGAATGAGAAGCTGCTTGGCTTTTTCCGCAAACAGGGGCCAGTCCGACGCGGGATCAACAACAACCGTTTCAATCTGCTTTCCCAACACCCCGCCGGCCGCATTGATCTCCTCAATGGCCATTTCAACAATATCGCGTAACGAGACTTCGCTGATCGCCATGGTCCCACTCAACGAGTGCAGGATGCCGGCTTGAATCGTGTCCTTCTTGGCATGGAAAGCGATCGCCATGTCCGGATTGACGAGGCTATGCCCGAATCCAATTGCCCCAAGCAGTCCCACCACTGCGAGACCGAGAACCAACCGCCGGCCTACGTTTGACAGAAATAAATGACACTTCATATCAAATTCTCCTTTTCATGCATGTGTGAACAATTTCTGGCTCCCGTCTGCGAGTTACAGGAGTTGGAATTGAAGTGCGAGCCCGATTGTATATTGGTTTCGATTGTCCAAACCTGAAAAATCGAACCTGTCGATATCTCCATACTGGTAGAACAACGAGGCCTTTGCTTTATGACCGTCGATCACATAGTTGAGTCCGCCCTCAAACTCGAACTGACTATTGCCAGCATCTGGGCTGACACCCGTGTAGACGACATAGGGCTGGAAGTGCCCTATCCCAACCTGTTGCGGAAACATGTACAAGCCCTTGGCTAGCCACGAATCACCATCAAAAATACAGAAATCTCCGGCATCTCCCCCACAGGTAGATTTGTCGTAATTTGCATCGAAGTGCTTGACTTCGCCTTCGATGGTCACGACGCTGTTGTCCGCAAGTTTTGTTTCATACAAAAGATCGGCACTCATGCCGGTAAAATCACTGGTATCTATTGCCGAACCAGCGCCATGATTCTGGCGTTGGAGAGCATATGCGACAGTGAAAATATCACCCGCTTCGCCATAGTAGGTACTGCTGGTGTAATACCCGGGATTCTTTTCGACATTCAGGAAGTTATAGCTCACCCGTGCCGCAAACAGCATGCTATCGCTTGAATTCACCAAAGAACTGTCCAACCCATCGAACAAGCCGGCGACGTACGTAAATCTCTTCTTTTTCCCTAGCGCACCCCAGAGATTCACACCGTCATCACGGCCGAATTTGCCCGCGTTAAAATTTCCGAAATCCTGCGGATAAAACGGGGTTTTGTTGAAGGTATAGGTGCTGGCAAAAAATGGCCCCGACAGTTCGGCCCGGTCTGACGCTGCCAACATCCGTCCAGCCCATATATTGATGTACTGATTAAACTCGAATTTCGCGATGGCATCGAGGACAAACATGTCGGTGTCATTATCCGTCCCGTTAATACTGAATGGAGTAGTTTCTGTGTTGAACTCGAACTTAATATATTCATGAATTTGGCCATTCATGTAGAGCCGGAAATTATCGAGCCCGATATTATTGCCAAAATCTCCGTTTGGCGCGCCATCCTCTGTGCCGGTATAGCTGGACCTAATCCCCATACCAAAATCTACCCACTTGGTATCGTCTATTTGTATTTTTCCTCCTGCATAGGTGGGTGGTACCTGAAAAAGAAATATTCCGGCGAGGAATGCTATGAAAAGCACCCCCAGTAGGTTTTTTTTCACTGGAAACCCTCCCTGTCTGTGTGATCTTCCAAGTCTGGATGTGAGCGCGAACATAGCGGTCGCCTAGCCAATCCAAACCCCTCCACTTTTTGTTCTTCAACTGCTACTATACAGCAACTTCCATGCCCCGTAGTGTTTGAACCATTAAAGTCGAGTTAAATTCTTTTTTATCAATGACTTAAGCGAATTCTATGGTTACCATAGCCTCATTGTTTGATCAGGCCTGTTATTCAATTTTGTGATAATACGACAATTATGTCGTAAGATGTATGCAGATCTATCGATTGACTCGCAATAACGTGATGCTAGAATCACGAAAATGAGTGACTCACACGATCTGAAAACCTACCGACTCTTTCAACTCACCGACAGCCTCTTCCCCACTGGCGCGTTCGCCTGCTCCTATGGCCTCGAAGCCTATGCACAAGAAGGTGTCGTTCATGATGCAGCCACGCTGTCATCATTTATTGCAACGTCGGTACGCATTGCCTTGGGACGCGGCGACGGGCTCTTCGCGTCCATGTCATATGTTTCGTCGAAGAATCAGGCATGGAACCAAATCATCGCTTTTGATGGCATGATCAACGCGATGAAGATCGCGAAGGAAGCGCGAGAAGCAAGCGTGAAAATTGGTCGTAGGCTGACATCAACGATGGCATCCGTGTATCCCCGTCACGGAACGCGGAAGCTGGCCTCCATGGTTAAAACCAGGAGCATTTGCGGACACCATGCGGTCATGTTTGGAGGGCTCTGCGCACATCTTGATATCTCTCAAAAGGACTGTGTCCAAGTCTTTCTGTACACTTGGTTAAGTTGCGTGGTGTCCGCGGCCATTCGTCTGCGAATCATCGGACCGATTGAAGGACAACAACAAATCGCGAGCCAAATGCCGCTGCTCACCGAGGTCTCCGACACAATCCTCAATCGGCGCGCTGAAGACCTGGCACCCTCAAGCCCAGGGCTAGACATTAGAATGATGACACACGAGAAGAGTTATTCACGCTTATTCATCACATAACTGGAGGAAAAATCAGGTGTTACGAATTGGTATTGGAGGTCCGGTAGGGTCGGGAAAAACAGCGTTGCTCGATCAACTCTGCAAAGCGATGCGCGAGACTGTCGAGATTGGCGTGGTCACAAACGATATTTTCACACGAGAGGATGCCGAGTTCCTGATTCGCAGCAACGCCCTTCCGCAGGACCGCATCATCGCGGTTGAAACGGGCGGCTGCCCGCACACCGCCGTCCGTGAAGACGCATCGCTCAATCTCGATGCCATCGATACCTTACAGGATCGATTTTCTTCCCTGGACATCATTTTTATCGAAAGTGGAGGGGATAATTTAGCCGCCACCTTCAGTCGTGAATTGGCCGACGTCACAATCTATGTGATCGATGTGGCAGGGGGAGACAAGATTCCCCGCAAGGGCGGGCCGGGCATCACCCAATCCGATTTGCTGGTCATTAACAAAATCGACCTTGCACCGATGGTGGAGGCATCACTCGCGGTGATGGAGCGAGATACAAAGATGATGCGAGAAGACAAGCCGTACGTCATGACCGACCTCAAGCGTGGAACCGGTGTGTCTGAAATCGTCGATTGGATTCATGTGGCGATCCAATGACAGGTCGTCACGGTACCCTTAACTTAGTATTTGAATTAAGGAATGGCCGAACCGAACTGATTCACTCGAAATTTCATGTTCCGCTGCAATGTTTTCGGCCCTATTACTTTGATAACCAAGGCCGCGCATACGTCTATGTTCTGACTCCCACCGGAGGAGTCGTCGGGGGTGATCACCTTGAGATCAACGTTCACCTCAGACCAGGCTGCAAAGTGTTTCTCACTACGCAAGCCGCAACCAAGGTATACAAAACATCAGGCCAACGAAGCCGGCAATCGCTCCATTGTGTTCTTGAACAGAATAGCAGCTTCGAATACTTCCCAGACCATACCATCCTGTTCAATGACGCTGACTATGAGCAATCAGCCGATGTCCTCGTAGAATCTGGCGCCACGGTGGTGTTTGCCGACCTCTTCAGTGCCGGACGCATTGCACGGGGAGAACAATTTCAGTTTCGCCGGTTTCAAAACGAGGTCCATATTCGCAGGAAAGATCGCAGCATCGTTCTCGACAGAATGTTGCTTGAGCCTGGGAACCACCCACCAGACGCGGTGGGAAATTTTGAGGGATATCCCTATGCGGGAACCATCTACGTCGGACTTAAAGACACGAAGCTCAAAAAAGTCTTTGACACGCTGGAAACATTACCAGCAACACAACAGGCTATCGCCGGACACAGCAGTATGGGGACAGACTTTGGAATCTATCGTGTATTGACGCGACAGGCCGAAACACTCAAGCGTGCGCTTGAACAAGTCTTCTCCACATGGCGTCAGGTAGGATTCGACGAACCCTGGGTCACACTTCGCAAGTGTTAATATCCGGTAAGGTCGCAACGATCGCTCAAATATGCTGTGTTCCACACCCCTCAGCTCCACCAACCTTTTTTGCTTCCTCAAAAAGTAATTAATTCAGGCTGTTACTCTTCTGCCGCGATGGGGTCCAGAATACAATTGACGGTTTGTTCATCGCCTGCGGCGAGGGTGATGACCTCTTTGACTTTCGCAAACCCTGCCTGCTTGCAGATGACTTTATAGTCTGCAGGATTGATGAGCGGTGACACGTACTCACCATTCTCGTCGGACACCCCTTTAATTTTTTCTTTTGTAACCTGGTGTTTCACCCGGATTCTTGCCTGGGGGATAGGTTCTCCCTGGTCATCCTCGACGGTGACGAACACTCGCGCCAGGGCTTCCTCGACCTCAGCGCTGATCGTCAAGGCAGCAGTGGTGAGCCGTGTGACCCCTCCACCGATCCCGACGATGCGTTGGGGGTATTGGCCGATCGGGGTAGCGGCTGTCGTTGTCACCTTATATGTGACCGGGGTGGCGTTCGTGAGTTCGAGGGAGTCAAAAGCACATGTCGCGTTCGGGGGACACGTCCCTGTGAGTGATAATAGGTCAATGGCTTGTATTCCGGGTTGGAGC
>DTRN01000018.1 GCA_012965905.1 Nitrospirales bacterium
GAATATTGTTGTTGAGCGGGATCATGATGTTGAAGTGAACCGCCAGAGCCGGCCGGTGTTCCCTGCTTACTATAACAAAGGCCGGTGGGAGGCTTATTGAGGGTCCATCGTTTTCGAACACTGCGCCCTTATGCGACCCCGAGCATTTCTTTGGCCGTTCGTTTGACGGCCTGCGTAATCTTCGTCCCGCCGAGCATCCGTGCAATTTCATCGATTCGCTCTTCATTCGCAAGCTGCTCTACCTGAGTTGTGGCGCGTTTCTGCTTGACGACTTTCTCTACTGAAAAGTGCGCATCCCCGAGAGCTGCAATTTGTGGAAGGTGGGTGATACAGAACACTTGATGCCGCTGGCCAAGTGATTGCAGCTTCTTCCCTACCCGTTCAGCCACCGCACCGCCGATTCCGGCATCAATCTCGTCAAATATGAGCATGGGAATCTGATCCTCACGCGCCAGTACTGTTTTGATGCACAAGGTCACGCGTGAGAGTTCACCACCGGAGATGGCGTCCTTGAGAGCGCAAGGTGGCTCACCTGCAGATCCGGAAAAGAGGAACTGGACACGGTCCTGACCGTTCGGGTTTAGCGTTCCGTCACGTTCTTGCTCAACCGCAGCATCAAACGTGGCATGTTTCATGTGAAGATCAGTTATTTCCTTATTCACACACTGATTTAACTCGTTTGCAGCTTTCTTGCGTCGCGTGGACAAGTGGTCAGCTTGTTTGGTTTGCTGATCGTGTAAAGTGACGAGTCTGTGCTGAAGCGATTCTTTTTGGTCATCGCTTACGATCAATCTATCCAGTTCTTTTGTAATGCGATCGAGGTGGTCAAGCACGGATGCGACTGATCCTCCATACCGCTTCTTCATCCGATTCAGAAGATCAAGTCTGATCTCCAATTGCTCAAGACGGTCCGGATTCACATCAAGTTGTTCCTGATAGTCACGAATGCGTCCAGCAAGTTCTTTCAACTGCGCGGTTGCCCCTCCTAAAAGTTCCGTTGCATCAGAAAGACGGATATCGACCGTGAGGAGTCGATCGAGCAGCCACTCAACGTGCCCGACCCGCGAGAGAATGGAGCGATCATCTTCGTACAGTGTGGAATAAAGCTCATTCGAAATTTCGACGAGATTATGAACCTGAGCCATCACCTGCCGTTCTTGCTCTAGGACGACGTCTTCATCAGGTTGAATCGCGGCCGCTTCGATTTCCTCGCGTTCATACTGAAGGCGATCCGCTTGTTCTTTCAACTCCGCAGTTTCTTTCTCAAATGTCGAGAGATCGCGCTGGAGTGTTTTTGCAGCGTGATAGGTCTCGCAAAAGGCAGCACGGTCATCAAAAAGGTTGCCAAAAGAATCAACCAAATCAAGTTGAGTGATCGGGCGGAAGAGTGACTGTGTATCATGCTGCCCGTGAATATCGACGATAAACTGACCAATGTCCTGAAGTGTCGATAACGGCACTGCGTTCCCGTTGATCCGGACACGATGGCGTCCTGAGGACGAAAGAGTTCGGCGAATGACAAGTTCCCCTGGGTCATCACCATCCCCTAACAAATCTAATTCTTTGAGGCGAGCAGTGAGAGGGCCGCTGTTCGCAATCGCAAAAATACCTTCGATGACACCCTCGGTTGTGCCCGTCCTGATCTGTTCTGCAGACGCACGTTCACCAATGAGTAGGCCAACAGCGTCGACAAGGATCGATTTACCCGCGCCGGTTTCGCCGGTGAGGACGATGAACCCTGCAGGAAAGGTCAGGTGTAGATCATCGATAATTGCAATGTTCTGAATGCGAAGCTCAAGGAGCATCCTGTGGGTCCCCCTTATGGGGAGGCCGGAACGGCGTAGACACGACAACGCCCCTCTTCCGGGCATTTCGAAAGAGAGGCGTACATTTTACGATACGACGGTTGGATCGTAGAGTTCCAGTAACGCAAATACCTCGGGAGCCCCTTAAGTTAGGAGCCGATCGATAGTTTCCTTGAATTTTTGCTTGGATTGCGCGCCAACAAGCTTGTCAATCTGCTGGCCATTATTGAAAAAAATCAAACTTGGAATGCTCATGACTTGAAATTTCGTCGCGATTTCCGGGTTCTCGTCGGTGTTCAATTTCACAACCTTCAGTCTCCCGTCATACTCCGTCGCCAATTCCTCTACGATCGGCGCAACCATTTGGCATGGACCACACCACACCGCCCAGAAGTCCACCAAGACCAGTCCTTCAGCTTTAACAACTTCATCTTCCCATGACGCCGTTTCTACTGCTGTAACATTTCCCATACCCTAGCCACTCCTTATGCGATGACTCCCAGTGAATGTTTTACTGTAAATGTACTGGAAAGATCGTATCGCAGCCTCTTTCTGACTGTCAACTCATCATGAATTGCAGAGGGATGATACCTGATTGACTTTGACCTAGTGGGTTGCGATTATCCGTCGGCCGTACGAAAGGAGTGCCTTATGGAGTGGTGGACAGCAGTCATCTTAGGAGTCGTTGAGGGTCTGACAGAATTTCTTCCCGTCTCGTCCACCGGACACCTTATCGTCACTGGGCATCTTCTCGGATTTACGGGAGAGATGGCCTCCAGCTTTGAAATTGCCATACAGCTTGGTGCTATTCTTGCCGTGATGTTCTACTACCGTGAACGACTTTATACTGTTGTGACCAGCTTTCCAAGAGAGGAAAAGAGTCGCAATCTGATCCTTGCACTGGGAGGTGCATTTCTCCCGGCAGCGGTGATTGGATTGTCCATCCATTCCTTCATTACTGAGCACCTCTTCAGTCCCAAAACGGTTGCAGCCGCGTTGATCATTGGAGGTATCACCATCCTCGTTATCGAGCGTACTCGAACGCAATTCCGTATCCACGACGTCAGCGAGTTGCGCATTCGCGATGCCGTATTAATCGGGTTCGCGCAATGTCTCGCACTGTTTCCCGGAGTGTCCCGTTCGGGCGCGACCATCATGGGCGGCTTGCTGATTGGCTTGGATCGCAAAACGGCGACCGAGTTTTCCTTTCTACTCGCGTTACCGACGATGCTTGCGGCGACTGGGTACCAATTAGTCAAAAGCCGGGAACTATTACTCGAAGAAAACATGATCTACCTTGGAATTGGCATGGTCGTCGCCTTTTTTACCGCGCTTGCGGTCATTGGCGCATTTCTCAAATACGTCACCACGAATACGTTTGTTCCGTTTGCGTACTACCGCATTGTGTTTGGGACTATTGTTCTCTATCTCTTTTGGTAGTCTTCACGAACCGACGTTTCCTAAAACCGGCACCCACGTCTCTGCTCCATCCGTTGAGCGAAATAGCCCTCCACGATTCATTCCTGCAAACAGTAGGGAGGGATCGTGCGGACTGATGATGAGTGTCCGTACATTTGAGCTCGTCAGTCCTTCATTCATTGCTGCCCAGGTTTCGCCGGAGTCAGTTGTTTTCTCGATGCCCGCACGGTGACCAACATAGAGAATATTTGGCGACGCCGAATCGATCTGAACTGCCATGATGAAATCATCGGCCAACCGATCCTCGATTCGCGTCCATGATTTGGCAGCATTCGTCGTTTTAAACAAACCTTTCGTTGTACCTGCATATACCGTTGCGGGAGTCTGGGGGTCTATTGCCAAGGCATTGACGCCAAGCGCCATCGAGGTCGCAGGGTCATCCGGTGGGAGCATTCCGACAATCGCCCGGGTCCATGGTTTCCCTCCTTTCGTTGTTTTGTAAACCCCCCCACTCGTTCCCGCGTACAGAATGTTTCGATCGGTTGGATGTGCAACAATGCTGACTATGAAATGGACTTCCTTCATGCCATGCATCCACTCTTCCCAATCACGGCCACGGTTCTTACTCCGATAAACCCCTACGGTGGACGCAAGATAGGCGATCCCTTGATCGACGGGATCAAACGCGAATTGGCCCACGATCATGACGTGTGCTCTAAGTCCCGAATTAAATGGATGCCAGGTTCGACCTGCATCTCCACTCTTGTAGACCCCATCACCATTGGTGCCTACATAGACGGCCGAAGTCATCAGGGGATCAACCGCAATGGCCGTGACCCGGTCACTCGCAAACGCTTGAGATTGCTTTTCCCAGCTCTCCCCGCGATCACGAGTCTTATAAATGGCATCGTTGGATGCGACGTAAAGAATCTTGGGATTATTCGGATGCGTCGCAATCACAACAATGGTTTCCCCCCCAGGGATGCAGCTCCCGAGGACTACCACCAATAATGCAACCAACACGCCAAAACAGAGACACTGACCGACACGATTTATTCCACAGGATGCTAGAAAAGGTCGTCCAGCAAGGCCGCAGCAAGCGAAGTGACGAATCGTACTACTGTACGTTGCGCCTCTGCGCGAAGCGAGAACGCAGCTGACGGCCTTTTGTAACATCCTGCTAAAAGCGTTGGTTGAGAGGTTCCGCATATCCCGTCATTTCCATATATCCTTGGCCTTGTATGGGTGTGTTTGCCTTCTGTCCATGTACTCGCACCGCCCCTTCCCAATATGTAATCCGTGTGCTCTTTTCCGTGACCAACTCTTGCGCATTCATATATGGCACAACGTTCAATATAAGTTGATGGCCAGGCAGCGTCAGTCGCCAACTGCTGGGGTAGACCGCGTTGCTTTTTGGACTTGTCCAGGTGGATAGGGGTTCGAGGCGAAACTCATCGCTCGAAATGTGCACGGCCTGTGCATCAGGCGTGATGAGCGAACCACTTGATGCTGGATCGCTCGTCCCATTATCACGCCGAAGCTGGTAAAGCATGAGTTCAGATCCATCATCCAGCTGCAAACCAAACCAATCCCATCCGACTTGCTGAGATCCAAGCTGATTCGTCCCGAATTCATGATCCAACCAACTCATCCCGTTCACTAAGTGGACTTCTCCATTTACGGTGAGTCGTCCAGTGGTTCGCAGACGCGGCATAGAATAATAGTGTGATGCTTGCCCATGTTTCGCACCTTTTTTACTGATGCCCTCGGTCCCGTGGACGATAGGTGGTTTTTCTGGTACGAGCTCGAAGTTTATCTCTGCGAGTACTTGTTTCGTGTCCGTCGACCGAAGTTCAGCATCTAAATAGTGCGTCCATCCATCCGTGTCCACACTCCAATTATCAACCCAGACCGACAAACGGTCCGAATCAGCGCCTGCTTTCCCCATGGTCGCTCGGCTCAGTTTTTCTGCATACCAGAACTCACTATTGTGAATGTCTGTAAGCGCAAAGTGCGCAAAATATAGATGCGCCATTGCCCATCGGGATGGATTGGCCTGCAACAAATTGGGTTCTAAGCCGTGTCGGAAAAAGGTGAGTTGA
>DTRN01000019.1 GCA_012965905.1 Nitrospirales bacterium
TTCATGGCGGGCCAACCGGACAGCGCGACTGCAGCTTTAGCCCGGCAAACCAATTTTTCGCTACGCGTGGATACGTGGTGCTGGAAGTGAATTATCGCGGAAGCACGGGATATGGGAAATCGTACCGGCAAGCTCTGAATGGGAAATGGGGCATCTACGATGTGGAAGACGCCGTGAGTGGCGCCCAACACTTGGTTGATTCTGGATTGGCTCATCCAGAACGACTGGTCATCATGGGAGGGAGCGCAGGGGGGTATACCGTCTTACGCGCCTTAACCACTCATCCAGGCTTCTTCAAAGCAGGAATCTGTCTGTACGGTATCTCCAATCTGTTCACCCTTGACGCCGAAACCCACAAGTTCGAATCGCATTATCTCGAATCTCTGCTCGGCCCACTGCCGGAATCCAGTGCGGTATATCGGGAACGGTCACCCCTCTTTGCGGTCGACAAGATTCGCGACCCGGTGGCAATTTTCCAAGGGGAAGACGACAAGGTCGTTCCGAAAGATCAGGCGGAATTACTGGTGAACGCGCTCAAACAGCACGGAGTGCCCTATGAATACCACCTGTACGAAGGCGAGGGGCACGGATGGAGGAAAGCCGAAACGGTGACGAAATTCTATACTGCGGTTGAAGCGTTTCTCAGGCAGTACGTCGTGTTTTCCTAATCACTCGGAACTCCCGAGCATATCCTGCACCAGCGGAAGATTCAGATCGTCGCATCCGGGGCAGATGATATCGAACAGCGCATGGTAGTCTTCGACATAGGTTTTGTCGTCCATGAGCTTCTCTTCAATGACCGACTCGTAGCAAGTGCCACACAACATCATCGAACCACGCATGACCTTGACTAGCTTTCGCCCTGTACTTCTTTGCTGCATGTTTCCTCCGCTTCTAATGTGTGAGCCCTACAGGATGTTCAAAACGGCCGTCCAGCAAGGCCGCAGCAGCAATGAGGCGAATCGTGCAACTGTACGTTGAGCCGAAGAGCGAAGCGAGAACGCCGCTGGCGGACTTTTTCAACATCCTGCTATGTTTCGATCGGTAGTGATGCATCGTTGCTCCACTCCCACCATGAGCCGGTGTAGTTTCGAACCTTAGAGTATCCGGCGAATTGAAGCACAGTCAATAACCAGGCTGATCGAACGCCTCCGGTGCAATAGCAGATAATTTCCTGATCTTCAGTCAGTTTGTTCTCTCGAAAGACCCGCTGGAGTTCTTCCTTTGGTTTGATCGATGCGTCCTCATTGAAAAACTGGTCCCAGGGAATACTGATGGCCGATGGCACATGTCCGCCACGTGGAATTCCAGGTCCCATTGCGCCATTATATTCTTTGGGACTACGCGCATCGATCACCGCATGGGATTCGAGACATTTTCCCTCTGCACGCGAATCGACCAATGTTTTCAGTTCATCCTTCAGGACAATAAGCTCCGGACGTATGCTGGCTCTGAATGTTGCCGCGGTGGGACTCGCAAGGCCCATTTCAGTTTTCCGTCCCTCACGTTTCCACTTTACCCCCCCGCCGTCCACGACCTGGACGTTCTGAAGCCCTAGATAGGAGAGCATCCAATAGATTCTGCCTTCGGAGCCCCACGAATCAAAGGGATCGGTATAGACCACCACGCGATTCTCGTTTCCGATTCCCAGCGCGCTTAGCTTTTCCTCCAAGCGACTGGTCTGTGGGTCGAGCAAGCCTTTAATATCAGAATAGGGATCGCTGAAATCACGCCACACGGTTTGTATCGAACCAGGAACGTGTCCGGCGATAAATTCCAGCTTTGGGCGCACATCGACGACGACCAATCCGGGCGTTCCAAGAGCCTTTTCAAGTTCCTCCGTGGTCACAAACAGTGATGGCATTCCAGTTCCTCCACACTACCCTTGCTGATCGTTTTCATGACAACCAGGCTGATATGCCGCAACCAATGCGTCGTGGTCCACGCGATATTCACCCTGAACCACCTCTGGAAACGGCCCGGTCAATGGAATCTCACGTTCAAACACCGGGAAGCTATACGGATCGTTCCCGGTAAGACCCCATTTATCACGCAGCATCTGATTCTGAGCGTCCGTCTGGATATGATAGGTAACCAGCGTCCGAAGCGTGAGCGGTCCTTCCATGCCACCCAGTTGCGGCATGCGATATTTAAATCGAAAGTTCCGGCTTTGTAACGGCTTCAGTCGATTATCCCACACCTCCAAGATCACCGGCTGCCACAGAATCCAACGCCCCATGGTATGAGATTGATCCTCTAACACGATGCCGTTCTGATCGACAATCTCAAAATCGACGGTGAAGAATCGGTCAGGGTCACCGGTTGGCAATTTGTGTCCAGCCCCAGAATTCGTGAACTCCAGGGTGAACTCAACTTTCTGTCCTGGAGGCAACTCAGGAGGATCAGCGGTAAGCTTCACCGTGAGGGCTCGTTTGACCTGCTCAGGATCATGGCCACCGCGCCACAAATGTTTCCGCCCCTTGCGCATGGGCCCGCCAATCGCCACCGGTCGTTCAACCGCAGGCATGTGACACGTCTGGCAAATGTACCCTTGGTTGAAGTAATGCTCGCCTTCAAACTCTGGATAGGTTCCGCATGGCCCCGCGCGGTAAAACTGAAAGGGACCTGGCGGCACCTGGTGACATCGGTAGCACATATCCATTGACCGGTAGATGGGATCGTACATCGTCGGGTGCGGCGCATCAGAATCTTCATAGGGGCCGAGAATAACGCCATCTCGAACGTGGCAAGCAGCGCAGGTGACGCCTTCGTGCCGAAATTCAGGATCGTAGTTCGGATTAGGCATCTTCACTGCTTTCTCGACACGATCCCGCGGGATATCGGTAATGATGTCCGGCTGTTGATTTTGCAGCGGCGTATGGCAGTTCGAACAAATCCAAATATTGTTATCCCGCTTCCAGTACGCTTGATAGAACGGATCATCAAATGCTTTGGCATGCATGGAGGTTTTCCATTCTTCATAGATGGCTTGGTGACATTGCCCACATGACTCGGCCTTGAGACTGTCGATCCCTTCAGGAACGTGCTGAAACGGAATTGCCTTCGCAAAATCATCGCGGAGCCCAAAAATCACCACGGGGCGAAGCTCGGTGTAATAGATGTACACCCCGGCCCCAAGAAGACCGACAATGCCGAGGGCCCACAATCCACGTTTCACAATGATGTCTCCATCAAAACTTGAATGTGACGGTATATTGAGTGTGCGATCGATTCGAGATGATAGCCGCCCTCAAGACAAGAAACGATTCTTCCGCCCGCATGTTCTTCTGCAATCCCCTTCACAATACCAGAAAGCTGCGCATAACCTTCGTCCGTCAATCTCATGCTGGCAAGCGGATCATTCCGATGCGCATCAAACCCGGCTGAGATCATGACGGCGTCCGGCTCAAACTCTTTCGCCGCCGGTATCAGTCGGCTATTGAATACCTCGATATATTCGTCATCCCCACTTCCCGCCTTCATGGGAACATTAATCGTCGAACCTATTCCCGCTCCAAGACCCTGTTCCGCTTCTCCACCGGTGCCGGGATAGAACGGATACTGATGCGTGCTGAAGAACAACACCGAGGGGTCTTTATAGAAGGCCTCTTGCGTTCCATTGCCATGGTGAACATCCCAATCAACAATGAGGATCTTCTTGAGACCATAGTGTTTCTGAAAATAGCGGGCGCCAATCGCCACATTATTAAAGAGACAGAAACCCATCGCACGCGAAGGCTCAGCATGATGCCCAGGAGGACGAACAGCACAAAACACTGAGCACACCTCTCCGCTCATCACCGCGTCTATTCCTGCCAAGACTCCGCCAACAGCCAAAAAGGCGACATCCAGCGAATCACGTGACATCGGAGTATCACCGTCGACATACGCAAGATCGTCCCCAGCTTGGGCACCCACAGCACGCAATGACGCGACATGTTGCGAAGAATGCACACTCGTAATCCAGGACTCATCGGCAGGCTTGGGCTCAATCATTTGCAGCTTGTCCACAAGCCCTTTTTCCTCAAGCAGCGACATAATCGCACTAAGTCGCTCCGGCCGCTCCGGATGCATCGGGCCAGTTTTGTGCTTTAAAAAATCAGGATGATAAACGAGTCCGACATTCGCCATACGGTAACGCTCCTTCAATCACTACGACTATTCTATAGGATATGCGCCTGACATGGATACGGCCCATGTCAGGTAAAGATGCTTAATGAAACGCCAGGCTATCTCTCACGCCAATTGTCATCCCACTCCGGTTCAGTTGGTTGTTCAAGTTCGCCGTAGTCGAACCCGAAGTCGTCATCTTCTTCCTCTGCCTGCTGTCGGCGTTGGGCTCTCCTCCGTCGCACATGTATTCCGAACGCGACGAAGGCAAGCACTGAAATTCCTATCCATAGCATGAAGTCGCTGGTTGCCAATGGCACCCAGCGCAGCCATACGGATTGTCGTTCTACAAATGCCGCTGCCGCTTGATTAGGCCATAAAGTAACGACCTGGCGAAATGCGATGGGGAACGGCACATCTTGCGCGACGAGTGCCAGAATTCGTGCCGGCGTGTCCGGACCGTGCTCCTGAATGAGGTCGCGGACGAATCCGGCTGACAGTGCGTACCCGCGGCGCGCGGTAGGAGCATCCCCACGAAAAAGTGCGTTCGCCTGTTCGAGTGAAAATTTCTCTTTCTTGCCAACCGCCCAGATCAACCTGGCCCGGTCTTCGATATCCCAGGTGCGCGCTGCGATGGTTGCGATGCCTTCATCAAACCATCGTGGAATTACCCTTCCTCTCGCGGCACGATAATTTAAGATGTGCGTGACCTCGTGCACGAGCAGATCCTCGATAGCCCGTGCAGGATAGGAATGTACGCGCTCGGCAAACAACACGATGGCACTCATTTCCCCATTCGCAAATCCAGCTACCCACGATGGAAGTTGTGCCCCAAGCTCAGACGTTTCAGGCACCACGTAGACGCGAATGACCGGGCCAGGATGCGTCAGACCTGCCAGTTCCATGGCATAGCTGTAGTACGGCCATCCCATGGTTTTCAATCGCTTGGCAACGGGTTGTAACGATTCTGGCGCTTCGAAAATTAGCTGGGGAGGATTCCCGGCATGGAGGGAATGTGTTTGGAGCACAAGACAGAAAATAACCAGCAATTGCAGGAATTGACGCTCCCAGGCGCTGGTGATAAGGTGTTTTTCATGCCAAAACTTCCTCAACGCATCCTCGGAAAAACCGGTGTCAGCGTGCCGATTCTC
>DTRN01000020.1 GCA_012965905.1 Nitrospirales bacterium
CGATTTCACCCCGTGCAATGCGGTAATTTCGATGCAAAATCCGATAGCCGCCTTTCTGTAAATAGGTTGCTGAGGCCTGTTCGCTTTCCTTGCCAAATGTCATTGATGACATTGCAATTCCATGCGGCCGATCGTCTATCACGTCGTTGAAGCGGGTCGCTGAGACGTCATATCTGCAATCGGACGAAAACACTTTCGATGCGCATCACAAGGCCCGAACCGATCGAGAAGACGCAAGTGCTCAGCGGTCCCATACCCCTTATGGGCACGAAAGTTATACTGTGGGTAGCGATCGTGCAGTTCGCCCATCACACGATCTCTCGTCACTTTCGCCACCACCGATGCCGCAGCGATCGAACGGCTGAGACTGTCGCCTTTCACAATGGCCCGTTGCACCATATGCACATCCGGAAGGGTCACTGCATCAATCAACAAACAATCTGGCTTGAACGTCAGGCCACACACCGCACGCCGCATCGCGTTGTGTGTTGCCGGAAGAATTCCGATCGCGTCAATTTCGGCCGCATCGGCGTACCCGACCGAAACATCACGCGCGGAATGGGAGATCTGTACGAAGAGCTGTTCGCGTTTCGCGGGTGAAAGACACTTAGAATCCTTGAGACCCGGAAACGCCTTCTGGCGCGAAAGGATTACGGCCGCCGCTACGACAGGACCGGCAAGGGGCCCTCGTCCGGCTTCATCAATGCCAGCGATACACCTAAAACCTCTGGTATATGCCTCGGTTTCAAAAAATCCGTCAGGCTCTACACCAGCTAGCGACGTCACTCACTCTTTTCCTCCTCGGCATCTGGAGCCACGGATTCCTCAGACTCCGCGGGTTCCTCCTGTGCCTTCGAAGCTGCGGCTTGGCGTACCGATTTCCCCTCGCGGCGAAACTCCCGCTCTCTCACCTTCGCCTCTTTCCCTTTTTTATCGCGAAGATAGTAGAGTTTCGCGCGTCGGACCCGGCCGTGACGTATGACTTCGACTTTTTCGATATTTGGCGAATGCACCGGGAAAATGCGTTCAACGCCAACCCCATGCGAGATTTTACGTACGGTAAAGGTCGCGGTGTTGAGACTTCCACGCCGCGCAATCAAGATGCCTTCAAACGCTTGGACTCTTTCCCGTTCCCCTTCCACAATTTTCACGTGCACGCGAACCGTGTCCCCAATCTTCATCGTCGGAGCGTGATCTGACTTGAGAGATTGTCGAACGCGCTCAAGCATATTCATGATGATAGCCTCCTTGGAGAGTCCGAATTCTCGGCACGCTCCTTCTGTTGTATGTCTGCGAGTATCAATTGATCCCCCTGGGCAAGTGCCCCCTCCTTCAGCAAATCGGGACGTCGCGCATAGGTGCTGGCAAGCGACGATCGATGTCGCCATTCTCGGATTGCACCGTGATCTCCAGACAGGAGCACGTCTGGCACACGAGCCGCTCGAAACTCAACGGGTCTGGTGTACTGCTCATATTCCAACAACGCGCCTGAAAAAGATTCTTCTTTGACAGATTCCGCATCACCTAACACGCCCGGAATTAATCGAACGGATGCGTCAATCATGACAAGAGCTGCGAGCTCACCTCCTGTCAACACATAATCGCCGATGGACACTTCATCAACTTCACGCCCTTCCGCTGCCATGACCGTGCGGACACGCTCATCGATACCTTCGTAATGCCCACAGATAAACACCAGCCGACGCGAGTCCTCACTCATGCTCTGCGCGCACGCTTGGTCAAACTGTCGCCCACGAGGAGAGGTCATCACAATACGCGCGTCAGGATGTCTTGCGCATACAGAATCAACCGCTTCAAGAATCGGTTCAGGCTTCAGAACCATACCGGCACCGCCACCGTATGGACGATCATCGGCGGTACGATGACGATCGTGGGCAAACGATCGGATGTCGGTCACGGTGACATCCAGTAACCCCTTCTCCTGTGCCAACGACAGCATGCTGGTGTTCAACACCGACTCGACCATTGAGGGAAAGAGGGTAAGAACGTCACACCGCATCATGCGTTAACAGTCCTTCGATGGGGCGAATGACCATGCGCTTTTGCGCAACATCAACGTGACGGACAATCTCCTCTGTGCCGGGAATGAGATGTTCAGTCTCCTGCTGTTTCACAACGAATACGTCATTGCTTCCGGTAGCGAAAATATCTTCGATGGTTCCAATGCAGGCGCCACTTTCCGTGAACACCTCCATACCCATGAGATCGAAATGGTAGTACCGTCCATCGGGAAGGGCCTCAAGAGCATCCTGAGGAATCTTAACTTCGGCCCGAGCCCACGACGCGGCTTGATCAATTGATGTGATCTCATGAAAGGATATGATATATCCTGCTTTTTGGTTGCGAACACGCCGAATGGTGAACTGCTCTCGTCGCCCATCTGCCGCCTCTACAATGACATGCTTCAGTTTGGAAAACCGGTCTGAGGAGTCCACAATAGGCTTTACCTTTACCTCACCGGCGAGCCCATGCGGCCGACCGATCTCCCCAATGGTCACGAGATCGTTCATGTTGCCTTGGCGTTGGCTCCCTTCATCTCTTCAAACTTCTGCATCAGCCCCGAATGCCGCATCAAACGGCCCACCGTCTCGGAGGGAAGGGCGCCGTTCTTGAGCCAATGCAACACTCGCTCTTCCTTAAATTGAAACACCGATGGATTGGGAATAGGATCATAGGTTCCCAATATTTCAAGAAAGCGACCATCTCGCGGCATTGCCGAATCTGCGGCCACGACCCGATAGTAGGGCCGTTTTTTTCTACCAACTCGTGTTAAACGTAATCTGACTGCCATGTTCTCTCCTTTTGTTATACTCTTGCCACTATCCGAATTGTCTCATCATCATCTGTAATTGTCCCCGCGCCTTCCGTCCTGTCATCTTTTTAAGCATTTTTTTGGCGGTCAGGAACTGTTTCACCAGACGATTCACTTCCTGCACCGTCGTTCCGCTTCCCGCTGCAATGCGGAGCTTCCGACTCCCATTTAACAGAGCATGATCACGACGCTCTTTTGCAGTCATGGAGTTCACGATGGCGATTGTTCGTCCAATCGCCTTTTTATCCGCGTTCACATCAATATCGTCCTTCAGGAGTTTTCGCCCGGGAAGCATGTCGACGATCGACTCCAACGGACCCATTTGATTGAGCTGTTTGAGTTGCTCCGCAAAGTCTTCAAAGGTGAGGGCATCAGGGCGAAAAGCCTTTTTAGCAGCTGGGAGGGCGCCGTGGATCGCGGCTTCGCGTGCCTTGTCAATGAGGGACAGCACATCGCCCATCCCCAAAATGCGGGAAGCCATACGGTCCGGGTGAAACACCTCGAGTGCCTCAAGCTTCTCTCCGACCCCAATAAACTTGATCGGTTTTCCTGTTGCCTCTTTAATCGAAAGCACCGCTCCGCCACGCGTATCACCCTCCATCTTGGTGAGCACAACCCCGGTAAGACCAATCTGTTGGTTAAATTGATCCGAAATTGACACGGCTTCCTGGCCCGTCATCGCATCGGCAACGAGCAATGTCTCATCCGGATGCACTGTGTCCCGAATGGTTGCCAACTCCTGCATCAGAGATTCATCAATCTGCAACCGTCCACCGGTATCCAGAATCACCACATCAATAAGTTCTTTTTTCGCACGGCTGACGGCAGACTGACAAATTTCAAGCGGATCACCGCTGCCCCCGTTCTCCAACACGGCGTCGTCACGGTGAACGGGAATATCCAACGTTGAGCCCAAGCTCATCAGCTGCTGTACCGCGGCAGGGCGCCGCGTGTCCGCGGCGGTCAGAAGAACCCGCTTGCCCTGCTTTTTGAAATGGTGTGCGAGCTTGCCAGCAGATGTGGTTTTCCCTGAACCTTGGAGCCCCACCAGCATGATGACCGTCGGAGGATTGGGCGCCGCAACCAGTGGAGACTGGTTACTCCCCATCAATTCCGTCAGGGTTTCGTGCATAATTTTGACCACCTGGTGCCCAGGGGTCAGGCTCTTCATCACATCTTGGCCAACCGCCCGCTCCCGAATTCGTTCAATGAGCCCCTTGACGATCTTGAAATTGACATCGGCTTCGAGCAAGGCGACGCGAACCTCCTTGAGGGCGGCAGTCACATCCTCGTCGTTCAGAACCCCCTTGCCTCGAAGTTTCTGAAGAGCGGCGTCAAGACGCTGTGAAATATTTTCCAGCACTATCGTGTTTCCTCCGTGACGGAGGTCTCCTGTGGACTACCGCAGAAGTCCGGTAGCGAACTGTGTTATGTAGCAAAAACGCTGGCGGAAAGCAATAAAGCTGGGGGCGTAGATACTGTCCTCGACCAGATTTGGTCAAGGGTCAATCAATAGAGAGACCACCGTCCTCCCCCACCCAGTTACGGCCCCGTCTTCCCCGCCCCCGTCGCTGCATCCTTTCTGGCTTCGCTCTCCTCGATGAGGGTGCGCATCAACAGCTGATATAGGGGATCGTCCTTATCAAATTTCAGGGTGATGGAATCCTGGCTGCCTGACGGAGGCGCGATGGCCTTGGGCGAGTAGAGTTCTTCCAGTTTTTTAGCCTTGGCAATGTTTCGGGCGTCCTCTCTGTCGCGTTGGTCTTCTTGTAATGTCAATCCTACACAACCAGAAACGCCACAATCCGTTTTCCTGATCCGGTCCGCCGGCCCCGCGTATGCGTCCAGGACAGGCACGATCAGCACGGCGATAAAGCCAACAATAGCTAAGATTCCACGGTTCATCATGTCTTTCTCCTCATTCCCAATGGCACCATGGCGTCGCCTGCCGTTTTCTGATGGGAACGCGTGTCAGGACCCGTCCTTATGTTTTTCGGCTGTTCGCGTCGGCCAAAAACTTCTCCAAGCCAATGTCGGTGAGCGGGTGCTTTACCAACTGATTGAAAATGCCAAACGGCATGGTGCAGATATCCCCGCCAATCATGGCCGCATCAACCACGTGCTGTGGACTGCGGACACTGGCCACGAGAACCTGCGTTTCATAGTCGTAGTTCTGGTAAATGGTTACAATCTGGTCGATCAGATTCATCCCTTCGGTGCTCACATCGTCGAGCCGGCCGATAAACGGGCTCACGCACCAGGCTCCTGCTTTCGCAGCGAGGAGCGCTTGTGCTGGCGAGAAGCAGAGCGTCACATTCACCCGAATGCCCTCGGCTTTGAATTGCTTGGTGGCTTTTAAGCCTTCTGGGATAAGCGGACACTTGACCACAATATTCTCGTGAATTTTCGCCAGCTCGCGCCCTTCTTTCAGCATTTCCGGGGCGGTCACGCTCAGTACTTCCGCACTGATTGGCCCATCGACGATGGCGCAGATCTCCTTGAGAAGATCTTCATGTTTGATGCCAGCTTTCGCAACAAGGGAGGGATTGGTGGTGACCCCATCCAAGAAACCAAGGTCATTGGCGGCTTTGATTTCATCGATAAGTCCAGTATCCAGAAAGAGTTTCATGGCAGATCCTCCAAGAATGAGCGTCTGAGTACATACCCTACAGGCAATGGGTTTATTCTACGTGGAACGAGATGCTTATGACAATAAAAGGGCCGGGATTTCACGTCGGAGGTGTTGGCGTACGCAATCGCCTCTGGTCCCATTGTAGTGTCACCATCCACATGCCAACAAAGGTGCCGAGCAGCGCCCCAGCAACCACATCGGTGACCCAGTGCGATCCACGGACCATCCGCGCTGTCGCCACCAAACACGCGAGGATGAAAAACAGAATGCGCCATCGTGGATAGAAATGCGAAAGCACGGCTGCAAGCGCGAACGCACAGGTCGTGTGCCCTGAGGGGAACGCATCGAACCCACTCACGAACGACGGTCCCCATTGTGCGGATGGCTCATCGATGAGGCGGGGGCGAGGACGGCCTAAAAGATGCTTGAATCCCTGCGCGGCAATGCCAGAAATGGTATAGGCCCCCAGACAACGAAGCGAAATCTCCTGGACACACTCCCGTCGTCGCCAATACCCAAATCCAGCGAGCACGAGACAGACGGGCACAACCACCCATCCATCACCTAAATAGGCAACGGCATCCCATATTTGTTCTGCCAGTGGATTGTGAAACGTTCGCAGCGCCTGGTAGACGGGGAGGTCAAGTGCGTGTGGGAAAAACCCCGCAACGCTTAACACCGAAACAAAGAGGGCAACAAACAGCGTCTGCTGCTTAACCGTCATCGCGTAGGCAGATCTGTTCTAAGGAACCCAGTCGGCAAGGAATACGTTGAATTCATGGCGTTCCTTGGCGTTACGCGAGGACACAAACACCAGCTTGCTACCATCAGGCGAGAACATGGGAAAACTTGCGAATCCGCCTTCAAACGTCACCTGCTCCAATCCGGATCCATCCACATTGATTACGAACAGGGCGAACGTTCGGCCCTTCGGATCACCATGATTGGAAGAGAAGATGATTTGTGTATCGTTTGGATGAAGAAACGGAGAAAAAGTGGCCGCGCCTAAATCTGTCACTTGCCGCTTTTCGCTCCCATCCGCCTTCATCACGAACAACTCTAACCAAGTTGGACGAAACACATTGTTCGCGAGGTCTTGGCGATAGGACTCGTGCTCGGCTTTGGTTTTAGGGTGAAATGATCGGAAGGCAATGTAGTTTCCGGACCACGAGAAAAAGGGACCACCGTCATATCCGTAGGCTGTCGTCAGCCTGGTCACGTTGCTGCCGTCGCTGTTCATCGTATAGATATCGAGATCGTTGTCACGGTGAGAGGTGAAAACGATCTTCTTGCCATCGGGGGAGTATGCTCCCTCCGCGTTGTACGCGCCATCATGCGTGATCCGCTTCAGATTTCCTCCATCAAGGTCGGCGGTATAGACGTTGTAACTAGGATGCAGCGCCCAGGCGTACCCACGACTTCGATCCGGTTTCGGAGGACAGGCTTCTCCAGCTTCGTGTGTCGAAGAAAAAAGCAGGCGTGGTTGATTGGGAGAGAAAAATGAGCAGGTGGTCGCCCCATGCCCGGTGCTCACCATCTGTACCGATTGGCCATTGAGGTCCATGGTATAGATCTGATCGCACCCGTTCCCACCACGTTTGGATTGGAAAATCAGCTTCGTTCCATCATGCGAAAAGTATGCTTCGGCATTCTGCCCGCCAAACGTCAACTGTTGGATGTTGGCAAGATGCCGTTCCTGCGCAGGCTGAGCGACGGCGGTATCCGTTGGAGGAGAAGAACCCGCGGCGCAGGGAACAAGAAGTAGCCCAAAACTCAATAACAGCGGAACGATGCTATGCTCTCGTTTTTTCATTACATGTAATACCACGTGGGGCTGTTCAAAATGGCCGTCCAGCAAGGCCGCAGCGAGCGATGAGGCGAATCGTACTACTGTACGGTGAGCCGAAGAGCGAAGCAAGAACGCCGCTGGCGGACATTTTGAACAGCCCCTTACTGCACCTGGACACGCAGTCCCCCTGCACCAAGAGATGCCGCGATCTCGTTACAGGTGTCCATCTCTCCTGAAAACACCTCTGCTTGACCGGAATTGTCGATGGTCCATGCAAGCTCGAATGCGCGAACAGGCGTCATGCCCGGAACCGCTTTGCACAGAAGTTGAATGACATCATCGTAGGTGTGGCACTCACAATTGAAGAGGATGACCCGGCCTTCTAAACCATCACCGGTCCCTGTGCTCTCTTTTTCAATAACCTCTGGTGTTGTGAGGACATCACCCGCCATAGCCAACCTCGTGGGCTTACAACCCGGATGGCGATCATAGCATCACTCTGCGATCGCCTTCCAGAGGGGTGTGGTGGGGACTCAAAGCCACTCCCGCCAGGGGAGCTTTCTCTTGCCGCTGACCATGAAATAGGGGTTCAGTAAGTCGGGCTTGTTATACACTAAGGGATCCCCTTGGAAATTGGTCACGGTTCCGCCAGCTTCGGTCACGACACAGTGGGCAGCTGCCGTGTCCCATTCATTTGTGGGGCCGAATCGAGGATACAGATGGGCGGCACCTTCTGCTACCACACAAAACTTCAATGAGCTTCCCGTCGGAACAGATTCCACAGACGAAGTTTTCTTCAAGAATGCTTCCAGCTCCTCACTCCCATGCGATCGGCTGACCACCATACGCAACGGATCATCGGGACGATCTTCGGCAGAAATTCGTGCCGGGTCCTGCCCATCAAGTTGCTTAAACGAACCATGACCTCGCGCCGCATAGTAGGTCACTCCAAGCGCAGGGGCTGACACCACACCAAGAACAGGAGTAGGGCCTTCAATGAGCGCAATGTTGACCGTAAACTCGTCGTTCCTCTTCAAAAACTCCTTCGTTCCATCCAACGGATCCACAAGCCAATAGGTGGTCCATGTGCGGCGTGTCTCGTAGGACATGGCGGGTGATTCTTCTGACAATACCGGGAAGGCAAGTGTGAGTTGACCCAATGCCTCAGTAATAATGCGGTGTGAAGCAAGGTCAGCCTTCGTGAGCGGCGTATTATCCGCCTTTGCGGTTTCACCAAAATCATCCCCTGCATAGACTTCCATGATCGCTTTATCAGCTCGTCCAGCGAGAGCAACAATCTCAGGCAATAAATCCGCAAGCTGTTCGTCACTCACCGCCACAATAGCAATCTCCTCACATGATTTTTTGGGGGACGCGCATTGTAGCAGAGCACTTCTAGGGCCACCATCATTGGGGTTGGGGGCCTAAAGATACCGATTATCTCGAAACCAGGTGAGTGCATCACGAATGGCGGGTTCAATCGGGCTCCGTGGATAGTCGAGTTCGCGAATCGCTTTGGAGCAGTCGTAATGTTGCATGTGGCGGATTGCCTCGACGAAAAATCCTGGCACGGGAGGGGCAGTTTTAAAAATGTTCCGAAATGCCCACTCACCGAATTTTGATCCATACCTGACTAGCTCAAACGGCAGGGGCACAAGTGGCCCGCTCACATCGGCAATCTTGGCGATCAAGCTGTTGAGGGCTTTCTGGGTCGTGTTCCAATTTCCTAAAATGTAGCGTGTCCCAATTTGTCCACGTTCCGCCGCACGAATCATCCCGCTCGCTACATCTCGAACATCGATCACGTTTACGAGGCCGTCGATATATCCCGGCATCAAGCCCTTCGCAATCATCACGATCTGCGTCCCACTGGTCGGTTTGCTGTCATAGGGGCCAAAGAACAGGGTGGGGTTCACCACCACGGCGGGAAAACCTGCCTTCGCCGCGTCCATCACTTCGCGCTCCATTGCAGCTTTTGGCATCAGATAGGGATTATCGGGATATCCCGATGCAAACTGATGATCTTCGTTGGCCACAACATTCGGATCTTTTGGAAACCCGATGGTTGTTAACGTGCTGGCGTAGACGAGGCGATCGATCGACGCACGTGTTGCGGCATCGATTACATTGCGAATTTCTTTCAGCGCTTGAGTGGTCGCCGCACGAACGGGAATCGTCCGGGAAGGGTAGTAGCCGGCACAATGGTAGACGTCCTGGATCCCATCACAAGCGAGCGCAAGACTTTCAACGTCCTTGAGGTCGCCGACAACCGATTTGATATCCAGTCCAATGAGAGTTTGAAGTTTGGAGGTCGGTCGGACAAGTACGCGGACGTGATCGCCCTTCGCCAACAACGCTCTCACTAAGTTGTTGCCAAGCTGGCCTGTTGCTCCAAGAACGAGGGCTTTCATCCCCATGTTTAGCCGCGATCTAGAAGGTCATTCAGTACAGGATTCATCTTCATGCCGTACGATAAATAAAAGGACCTATTTCTTCAACCGCATTACAACCTACCCTTCGTTTGGCCTGTGGTACAATCCGCGCCGCTCACATCAGTGGAGGATCACATCCATGTATATCGAAGAGAAGACCTTCAATCTCCGCTTCAGCCTCGAAGTGAAATTTTCCAACAATTACGACGGCGACGAAGATGAATGCGTGTGGCTGCGAGAGTGGGAACAACGCATCAAGCCGCACCTGATGAAGGCAGTGTTTACATCACTTCGGGAACATCTCGAGTGGACCGCGCGGATCAGAAATAGAGGCATGTCCCAAGACGACGAAATCGAGATTGCGCTCACCAGAGACTTCTCATAGTCTCCTCTCATTTCCTGAGCAGTGCTCCGACTGCGTCCAAGTCAAGATGCGCCCGCACCAGCTCAGCCAGCTTGTTGTATTCCTGATCGAGATTCCAGACATCTGTCGCATCTGAACGCGGCGTCAATCCCTTTGCCCGTCTCAAGTCGTCGATGACGGCCCGTCGGAATGCAAAATTCTCAAACAGAGCATGAATCGTCGTTCCCCAAATTTTTCCATCCGCTGTTCTGGCACCGTCATGCGCATGAGAACGCGGCGTCGAGCAATCCACATCTTGCCGTCTGACCGCAGTGAAGAACGGCTCTGCTCGACCTTGCAATATTGTTTCTCCATGGTGGATCTCATAGCCATGAACCCGTGTTCCATTCAATACACACATCCCTTCAACTTGCAAGGTCGTCTTTTCCTTCGCAAGCAATGTTTCGACATCAAGGAGGCCGAGACCTTGAATAGCTTCGCGTGCTGATTCGGTACAATGTGGATCTTCAATGCGCTGGCCGAGCATCTGATACCCGCCACAGATTCCGATGATCGTCGCTCCCCGTAAAGCCAACTGGCAAACCCGCTCTGCAAAACCGAATTCGTATAGGTATTCCAGATCCCCGATGGTGTTCTTGGTGCCTGGAATGATCAGCGCGTCAATACCGCTCAGCTCTTCGGGGCGACTCATATATTGAACACGCACATCGGGTTCAGCATCTAACGGATCGAAATCGGTGAAATTGGAAATGTGCGGCAGTTCCAGAATGCCGACGCGCACACAGACGTCATCCTTCTTTACTACACCTCGTTTGAGTCTGCCTTGAAGCGAATCTTCTTCTGGAATGGCAATATCGCGGAAGTAGGGAATGACCCCAAATACCTTCTTTCCCGTTTTGCGCTCCAAAAAATCGAGGCCGGATTGCAGAAGATCTCGATCGCCTCGAAACTTGTTAATGATAAATCCGCAGACTCGATCGCGCTCATCAGGTGACAAAAGCTGCAGGGTCCCGACGAACCATGCAAAGACCCCACCGTTGTCGATGTCTCCAACCAACAACACCGGAGCGTTCGCCATTTCAGCCACGTCCATATTCACAATATCCCGATCGCGAAGATTGATCTCCGCGGGACTCCCCGCACCCTCAATGATGACTACGTCATAGTCTTTCGAAAGTTGCGCGTAGGCGTCGGCTATCACAGGCATCAACTCGGCACGATTCTTTCCGTACTCACGCGCGTCGATGTCACCAATGGGTATTCCCATCACGATGACCTGTGCTGATGTATCCGTGTTCGGTTTGATCAAGATAGGATTCATCAACACGGTGGGGATGATCCCAGCAGCTTGAGCCTGCACCGCTTGTGCTCGCCCGATCTCCTTGCCATCCCAGGTGACGTAAGAATTCAACGCCATGTTCTGCGCTTTGAATGGTGCGACGCGATGCCCATCCTGCGCAAAGATCCGACACAGCGCCGCAACCATCACGGTTTTCCCCACATGGGAACCGGTGCCTTGAATCATCAGGGACCGGGCAGACAATTTAGGAAACTGAGGAAGGGGTGGCGATATCGTCGACGGACAGCGACTGGTACGCATCGGATGGACCCAACCAGTCGAACTGCTTAGGCTGGATAAGCGATGCGAGGAGTTCGAGCCCATCGACGACTCGCGGACCCGGCCGTGCGAAATAGCTGTTGGCGTCTACGGCGTAGACTCGTCCAGTTTGCACTGCCGGAAGATCAGACCACCCAGGATGAGCAGTCAGGAGATGCGCCTGATTGACGGTGCCCCGTAGGTCAAAACCACAGGGGTTGAGAATCAGTACCTCGGGCGCGTATTCGACAATCTGCTCCCAAGCTATCCTCATCGACGGCTTACCCTTCGGAGCCAAGCCATCAACCCCGCCGACTAACTCAACGAGTTCCGGCATCCAGTGCCCGGAAGTAAACGGCGGCGTGAGCCATTCCATGCAAAAGACGCGAGGAGGAGATTGCAGCACGCTGCGCTTGTTGGCAACGGCATCAACACGTTTTCTCAGGGCTGTCACAAGCTGAGTCGCCTCATCCGCTGTTCCAGTCTCCTTTCCAACGTGGACGATACTTTCGAAAATGTCATTGAGACACGTTGGCGTGAGCCAGACGACATGCGGAGGGTGTGGAAGCACTTTGAGCACGCGCGCAATTTCATCGCCAGAAGGCGCACATACCTGACACAAGTCCTGCGTGAGGATAATATCCGGCGACAACTCACGCAGCATATTCTCGTCGACTTGATAGAGACTCTTCCCGTCTTTGAGACGCTGACTGACGGCGGCATCAATTTCCGCTGGATGTAGCGAGGGAGTATCGATCGTAGACCGTACCACCACAGGCTTGGCCTTGACCTGTGGAGGATAATCGCACTCATGCGTCACCCCAACAATATGTTCTTCTAGCCCAAGCGCGTACGCAATTTCCGTAGCACTTGGTAACAACGAGATGATTCTCATGGACAATATGCTGCGCTGCCTCGTTCAAACCGTTTCAATGTGAAACAAGAAATCAGCGTCATTATCCTCGCGTCCAGAAATGTTCGGGTTCGCCTTGCACCTTCGCAACCCAACGTGCGAATACGAAGAGCGCATCACTCAGTCGATTCAAATACATCAATAGTGTGGGACCAAGTGAGTCCTCACGCGACAGGGTCACACACTGTCGTTCCGCGCGACGACAGATGGTTCGCGCCATATGCAGGAGACTTGTCACCTTCCCTCCACCAGGCAGAATAAATTCCTTCAACGGTTCGAGTTCGACATTCATCGAATCGATCAGATTCTCAAGGCGTGTGACGTCATCTTCGGTCACCTCCGGCATGTTGGGAAAGCTCGTTCCCGGAGCGGTTGCCAGAATGCCTCCAAGGTCAAAGAGCTTACTCTGGATAACGTGCAGCTCCGTATCGAGCGTTGTCAACGTCGTGTTCTCTGGCAGGCGTTCAACAATAAACGCACGCGTTGCCCCTAACACCGCATTGAGTTCGTCAACGGTCCCATACGCCTCAACACGTCGATCATCTTTAAAGACCTGTTGGCCACCAGCGAGGCGTGTTTTCCCTGCATCGCCAGTCCGCGTGTACACTTTTGAGATCCTCATGATTCTGTCCCCTATTCTCTCATTGCTTCTGCTTTCAGAAACACATGTGGAGCACCTGAGTGCGGATTGGTGCCGATATGCACTTGGGCTCCATAGACTTCGGCAATGGTTTCCGCTTGAATGACTTCCACCGGACTGCCTTCCCGATGCACCCTTCCATCTTTTAACACAACGACGCGGTCACAATATTCTCCCACGAGATTGAGGTCGTGCGTGACAATGCACACGGTAGTCCCATGTTGTCGTGCGAACCCGGCAAGCATATCGAGCATTCGCGTTTGATACTGGAGATCGAGATTGGCTGTGGGTTCATCCAACAAAAGCATGTCGGGTTGTTGCGCGAGCGCTCGCGCTAACAACACCCGGCACTTTTCTCCCCCGCTCAATTCCAAAAACCAGCGTCCTGCAAATTCACGCGTACAGGTGAGATCCAGAACTTCCTCTGCAATCTCATAATCTACGCTGGTCTCCCATCCTAGTCCATTTCTATATGGGGCCCGCCCCATCAACACCATTTCTTCGACGGAATAGTGAAAACTCACCGAGATGTCTTGTGGAAGGACTGCCATGGCTCGCGCAACATCTTGCTGTTTCATATCTTTTAACGGCTTGTCATGAACAAACATTTGACCCTCATGGGGCATCAGCACCTTGGAAAGCAGATTGATCAGTGTGGATTTGCCACACCCGTTTGGGCCGATGATTCCAAGGATTTCTCCCGGAAGTACGTGGAAACTGAGATCGTCGAGAAGCAAGGGTTCACTCGTGACCGTGCGAGGCCCATAATAAAATCTCAAATTCTCAACTCGAAGGATTGGCTTCAACGATGGCGTTCCTACGTGAAACTATGCCGTGCTCGCCGAAGTAAGAGAAGGAAAAACGGTCCGCCAGCCAACGCAGTAATTGCTCCGACCGGAAGTTCCGAGGGGGCAATGATGGTGCGCGCCAACGTATCGGCCACGACCATCACGATGGCGCCGAGTAGGGCGGCTATTGGAATCAAGAACCGGTTGTCCGACCCAAACAGAAACCGCCCGATGTGTGGAACGATCAGACCGACAAACCCAATTAAACCATTATACGCGACGACGACTCCTGTGAGCAGCGATGTGACGACCAGGAGAAACCACTTATAGCCTTCGACCTCCAGGCCCAGCTGCTTAGCCACCGATTCCCCCTGTGCAAGCAAATCGAGGTTCCTCGCTTTCCAGAATAACAGCGCGATGCTTCCAAGCACACACATCGCGATCATGCTGAGTACCGTGATGCTCTGTGTGCTCACGTTCCCCATAAGCCAAAAGATAATGCCGCGCGTCGCATCCGCCGACGAGAATGCGATGAGTACCGCGATGACGGACGCTAAAAACGCATTGACGACGACGCCTGCCAACACCAATGTATGAGGATGCATGCTTCCACTTCGATGCGCGATAATCACGACAACGGTCGCGCTGAGTAGTGCCCCCACAGATGCTGCAAGCGGCAGAAACGACCATCCCAACATCAGCGCGATGACGGCACCACAGGCCGCACCGCTAGAAATGCCCAACAAATAGGGGTCGGCCAGGGGATTTCGTAACATCGATTGAAAGGTCGCGCCCGCGACCGCCAAGGCCATCCCAACAAGCATGGCCATGAGCACACGAGGCCCGCGCAACTCAAGGACGATAATCTCGTGGGTGCGGATTGTCTCGATGCTCTCCACCCCAACAACCTGGAGGATCCCTCGCCAAAGGATCTGCATCACCTCGGAAACCGAGATGTGTACCGTCCCCATGCACATCGCCACCAACCCCACGAACCCCATCAGAGATAGAAGACCAAATATCCCCCATCTCCATTTCGAGATCCGGTGGGCGTGAAGCGTATCTAGTCCCATGCGAGCTCCGGGTGCAGCAGCCGAGCGATTTCCTGCACGGCGAGGACAGATCGAGGCCCATGACGTGCAAAGTACGCATGATGGGTTGTATACACCCGTCCTTGTTCGACCGCTTGAAGATGTTTCCATCCGGGCCGTGCGGCAATCATCTCTGGCGAAGCCATGCCTGTGACAATACCTCCACCAGGGAGCAAGATGACCGATGGATCCTGTTGCAATACAAATTCCGTTCCGATGCGTGGTGAGCGCCCAAGGAGTGACGCTGCGATGTTGTCACCACCAGCCAGCTCAAGCACATGGCCTTCAAACGACCCGCCTGGTACGGCAATAATCGGATTCGCCCACAGCTCACAATAGAAAGTGACGGGAGTAACGCCGCTCAACTGTTGCCGCACCTCCGCAATAGAGCGCCGCATGCTTTGTACGGCATTGCGCGCGGCTTCAGTAGCATCGAGAATCCGGCCAAGATCTTTAAAGACACGATACAGATCCTCGAATGTCATCGCCGTGGTCACGGAAAACACCTCGATTCTCAGCCCTAATTCGCGAAGCCGAAACACTGACCCGTTCACCGAATGGGATTGATCGGCCACGATCAAATCTGGTTCAAGCGCGACAATGGCTTCAAGATTCGGATTAATCAATCCGCCGACGCTCGGAAGCTGTGCCACCACATGAGGGAAGTCATCGAAATCGCTCACACCAACGACACGATGGCCTTCGTCAATAGCGAAGATAATTTCTGTAAGAGACGGGAGGAGAGAAACGATACGGGTTGGAGTGTTATGAATCGCCGCTTGAGGAGCCGCGACTGCCGACTGTAGAAACGGCGACCCACATTCCCAATGGATAATGATTCCGCCTACGACAACGAAAGCAATGAGAGCAGTCTGTATCCAACGGTGTATCAACACGGCACGTTACCCGCGGTTTCTGGCGCCTGGCGAATCCAATGCGAAGGTGACAGGAATTTCCACCGTCGCCGTGACGCCCAATCCATCAGCACCGCTCACTGAGAATCGCCACGTTTCGATTGCCTTCTGTGCTGCACGATCCAACACCTTGTGTCCTGAACTATGCGTGACGCGAATTGCGCCAACGTTCCCTGTTGACAGAACCTCCACCTCCAGCAGCACCGTCCCCTCCCATCCCCGTTTCCGTGCCAGACGAGGGTAGCGTGGCGGTGCGCTGGAAAGATATCGGACGTCTTGACGCATAATCTCGGACATCTCATCCACATTCGAGGATTCCGCATCGGTTGGTAGCGCGACGAGCTGCTCACCGTGCGCGACATTGTTCTCAGGTGCGTCACTGTCAAATATGGCTTTTGCTGGTTTGGCTACCGACTCTTCGACGATAGCTGGAATGTCCGCCACATCGTGCTGTCCTTTTGGGAATGAGACCACGTCGTTCGCGATCTCGAGTTCTTGCGTGCTCATCTCCGGCGGGGCAGCTTTCACAACGTCCACAAATGGAACGGGGTCTTTGGAAAAGTGTTCCGGTTGGGCGAATTCAACCAACACCACTTCGATCGGATCATGAGGCTTCGGAGCAGAGTTTGGAATGAAAAAGCTCGCGCCACCGAGCGCGATGACGTGAAAGCCAACCGAGAGCAAGACTGAATGGCCCGACATGGACATCTCGTTTAAAAGGTGAGCTTCAGACCCCCGAATGCCGCACGGCCAAAAGTCCCAAAGCCAAACACCTCTTCATATTCCTGATCAAGCAGGTTATCGATCCTGACAAAGGCATGGACATTCTTGGTAATGTCATAACTCCCTGCCATATTGATCACCCCATATCCGGCGACTCGCTGAGAATTGAACGTATCATTGAACGATGAATCGACCAGGAGCAGGTCAAGATTCGTCTGTAGCCTGTCCCATGGAGCATACATAATATTGAGGTTGCCTTTATTCACCGGCCGTCGCGCGAGGCGAAGCCTGGTTTCGCGGTCTCTGGTCGCGGTATGCGTATAGGTTGCCTGTACATCAAGGTTGTCCATGGGAGAGACACGCACATACGCCTCAATCCCCCGAGACCGTGCATCATTGATATTTTCGGTTTGAAATAAATTCGTCGCCGGATCAAACGTACCGACGATGAGATCATCAAAGCTATTGTGAAAATAGGTCGCCCCAACCACCAACTGCGTGAAGACCTCTTGTTCGATGCCAACGTCATAGCCCTTGCTGGTTTCTGGTTCTAAATCGAGATTACCAAACCCTGGGAAAAACAG
>DTRN01000021.1:0-2200 GCA_012965905.1 Nitrospirales bacterium
GCTTCCGTCAACACCTCGTCGAGCGACGTGGGTTGACGTTCGACTTCAATCATTCCTGTTTCAGACCGCGCCAAAAATAACAGATCACTCACGAGTTTGTTGAGCCCCCGTGTAAGGCTGACGATGCGTTTGAGGGCTGCCGTGTAGTCCGACGTCATTGCATGTTCCGTGAGGAGAGTGACCTCGGCCTCGCCTCGAATCACCGTAAGTGGCGTGCGAAGTTCATGGCTGATATCGGCAAAAAACTGTGATCTCGACCTGTCAAGTTCTTGAAGCTTCGTATTGGCCTCTTGCAGTTTCTGTTGTGCCCGTTTGCGTTCGGTAATATCTTGGGCGACGCACGCGATTCCTTGGATTGTCCCGTCATCGGTCCGCATGACTGCCGCGGAGAACAGGACTGGAATCCTGTGACCATCCTTGGTGAGATACACCGTCTCCATATGATCGAGTCGGCCCGCGGAAACAATTGGATCCAGCTCGACCACGGTGAATGAACCGTCGTGGTTTGGAAAGACCCGATCGATGTGTTGACCGACTAGTTCAGACTCCTCATACCCAAGCAGATGGAGGGTCGCCTGATTCAACGTACGAATTTGACCGTCGGGACGAATCACAATCAGGGTGTCGACCATCGACCGGATAATGTTGTCGACATACTGTTTTGAGACGGTTGTTTTGTGCAATTGCTCCGTCATTTGATTGAAGCATGTCGCCAATTGGCCCAATTCATCACGACTCGTCACCGGGACGGTCGTGTCCAGATTGCCTTTGGCGACATGCTGCGTCGCGGCCGTCAACGGGCCGATGATTTTGAGTGACCGTCGCAATAGGAAGACGAATATCATTCCACCGATCCCTGTCACGATCGTACTGACGATGGAAATTTGTAACACGAGGGCGTCCAATCGCTCTTCAAGCAGGCCACGATCGAACAAGATTCGTATCCAGCCAAGCCGGCGAGTGGGCGTATCGAAAGAGAAACCCGCGAATGACGGTTCTCTCATGACCGCCCGTCCAAATTCAGAGAGGAACGAGCCCTGAGTGACTGTCGTCTCACGGTGCCAGGCCATATCGTTCGTACGGAGAACGATCTCTTCATTGGTCAGTTCGATCGTCGAGGATTCGACCCATAGAGCATTCGTTGCATCATAGGCTAGTATGGCAACGACATCTTCCGCTTCTCCCAAGGACTGGAGAAGCGTGGTAAATCCCTCGACATCGTCGTTGAGGTAGTACGTTCGAGACTCGAATGCAATGGCTTTTGCGAGTTCCCCACCTCGAATATGAAACTCCCGTTCCATCGCCTCACTGCTTGAATGATAGGCAAAGTACGTGAGTCCTCCAATGGAGAGGAAAAAGACCCCGAGGAACAGTGCGAGTAGCTTTTTCCAGAGAGAGGTTGCCATGGCTATTGGGTCGAAGGGGCGTCGATAATCAAAACCACTTTTACCGACGGATTCACCTGTGAAAGTCGAACGTATCCGATCGCCCCCTCAATGGCCGCAACAAATCGCAAGACCGCCTCGTCGGATCGCCGAATCAGGCTCTGAACGGCAATAGGGGTGTTTAGTACATAAAACCGTTGGTCGGGTTTCGCGTTGAGCACCTGCCGATAAAATTGTGCTCGCTCGAGTGAGGCAGTTTCACGGTTGACGAGTTTGATCCGTCCTCCATGGGGCCAATGAAGCTCCTCACCACGATACATACTCGCAAGGTCGATCGGGCGAAGAGAGACCAGGGGGTTCTTGTCGTTGACCACAATGGCCAGAGATTCGGCCTGCGCAAGATGGGGAACAGTCACGCACAATAGCGCGACCGCGGTGGCGCCAAGCAACAGTCGCAAGAGATTGAATGGCATCGATGTAGGCAATGCGTCAGAATTGCCAGCTAATGGAGGCGAGAAACCCATCGGCATTTTCTCGTTCAATTCCACCAATATTGACCTGGTATTCAGTCTTGATCACGAAGTCCTCAAACGGACGATAATTCAGGCCGAAGGTATACCGATCTTCTTTAAGGTCACCGGTCCGTGAGGTCGTGTCGATGTTTGCATGACCATACCGTCCAACGAGTGTAAACGTCGGATTGCTAAAGCGGCGACCGAGAAAGGTGTGATCGAGAGCACGAGGCCAGAAGTGGTAGTTCACTTGAGTATAGAATCCCGAAACGCTCGATGGTTCAATGGATTCTTCAATATCGA
>DTRN01000021.1:2216-3152 GCA_012965905.1 Nitrospirales bacterium
GCCTTGAATTCAAAGTCCTCGAGTACGGGGGTTCCACGAGGCTTGAACTCAAAGTCTGCATCAAATCCGGTAATCGCGTTGGTGGATGTGTCGTCGTAATCGCCGCGGTATCCGCTAAAGCCGAATTCATATTGATCCACGAAGACGAACGTCGTCCGTCCGACAATGGCCTTATTGGTATTATTGTCATTGAGAAGGTTGGAGCGAGCCTCACGGAGACCTTCACCCGGAAGGGCTCCGGGTCTGGAAAAATCGTCGGTGAGTCCGTTCACGATCGCAACTTCGTAGGTGGCTTTAACGCTAGGGCTCACTGGAATCAACCCGAATAAACTGATGCCGAAATCTGACCAATTGGTGGGAATGACCCGGCGGGCGACGAGGGGGTCGTCTGTAAGGTCACGACGTGGGTCAAAATGATCGATATTGAACTTTCCAAAGGGAACCTGCAGGACACCACCCCTGAGGTTGATCCCTTTCATCAAGAGCAGATCGACGTAGGACTGGATTGGCTGAACATCTTCACCAGAAATCCCAAGATCGATTTCATTGAAGAATCGAATCCGGTCGTGAATATGCCCTGAAAGGGTCAGCGCAAGCGTGCCGTTAAATGAGGTGGAATCCGGCGCATCAAGATCTTCATAACTTACGACGCCATACCCGCCGATGGTCACACGTTCAGCAATCTCATCAAGAATTGAACTTTGCTGTTCTTCCAGTGACTTCACCCGTTCTTGAAGCTCTTCAATGCGCTGTTCCTGTTGGTCACGCAGTGTGTCGTTTGCGGGTGGGCGAGGGAGTTGTTGCGTCTTCGACTCTCCCGTCGTGTCGAGCGACGCAGCCATCGGACTGGACGGAACGAGACAGACGCTCACAATCGTCATGATCGCCATCATCAACGTTCGGTGTTGCCACCGCTGACATGTGTATGTCACAATG
>DTRN01000021.1:3189-5247 GCA_012965905.1 Nitrospirales bacterium
TACATATCCTTATCTCCGCGCCCGATTCATCCCTCGCTCCTCATCGTCAGATATTCTGCGTCATTTTACGCAATACCCGACGAACAGGATACCGAAAAACGATTTCAGTCATTCAGAGTCGATCGGCGAGGAGTCGAATCGTATTATGTTGTGCGGTGAGTCAGGCTTGTCGAGACGGGCCCTAAGCAAGGCGAGAACAATGCTGGCGGATTGTGCTACAGGGCTCAGGACGTGCTTTTTCCAGAGCCTGCGAGCACTAAAAACAGGTGATGGTGTCATTCAAGGGGACCAAATTTTCCCTCCTCATCAAGCAGAACTCGTGTTTCTCCTGCATCGTCCCCAAAGTGAAGTGAAAAGCGCACCGGGATATCCGAGTCCAGTGTCGGCAGCGGGATATCACGGGCAATGATTCGAAACGTTCCATCATCCCCGATGCTCATTTCCGTCACTCCTGACGCATTAGCTTCGAACACAAATCGCTCCTCCTCCTCCTCCCGTACAAAGAAACCAGCAAAAAGAGTCTGACTAAACTCTCCAAACCATACCGCTACATCTTCCTGGGACAGATCGATTCCGTCACTCTTCTCGCCCACACTAAATTGGCCTTCGATGCGAATCCGTGGTCGTTCCTCTCGGACACGGACAGTATCGACAGTGAAGTCAGCGAAAGGAAGGGAGTCATGGGGGAGTGCGGTGAGATGGATTCTGTAGATGGCCGCCGGCCCGTCAAATGGATTTCCAGTGTCGGTTACGTACAGCACCTGATCCACAACCGCCAGTCCGCTGATTTTCACGAACGGGTCCCCGGAAGCGATCTTCATGATCGGCCCACCTACAGCAGGCATCTTCAAAATCGTTGAAATTCCTTCTTCATTCAATCCGCCGAAATACAGATGCGTTCCATCGGTTGCGATGGCAACAGGGTCCAGCAAATCATGGTGAGACGAATGCAGGGTGACATTTTGCCCAAACCCGTTGCTCGGAAAGATGTAACCCACGAGAAGTGCGTATACGAGTACAGTAATCACCTCGATGAAGCGCTGCATCATGTTCCTCCTAGCCGAATACTCAGTGTTCCTTGTATCACGTGTGTACATCATCAATTCAACCTGACGATTCCTTTCCAGAATACCCCGCAGTGTGCCACGAGGATTGTAATCATGCCACGTTACAAAGGAAATGAAACGTTTTCTCATTGAATTCTTATTAATATGTTAAATAGCAAACGTAAGTGGAAAGGACCTTTTACGCCTCACGAAATAGCACGTTGGGATCCCCGCATGGCAACACTAGCCGTGGTATTGTCAACTTGAGCCAGATTTGGCTGATAGGGCGTGTGGCACACACACCATAGTTCCTGATCAATCAATGGATTCGCTCTAAGCGAATTGGGTGCTCAGGGTGGAATTTTCGTTAAGTTGACAATACCGGCAAGAGCGACCTTTACCTTCCCGTAAACACAGCAAGATTGATACCGACGGCGTTCCAGCCATTTGCACTGGAGTGGGGAGTCGCGGCTACATATTTTAATTTCAGCTTCCTCTCTGAACCTCGCCTCGTCGTACGTCTCTTTTCAATTCGCGAACAGGGTGCGTAAGTGATTGAAAAAGATGGCGCGCCTGGAGGGATTCGAACCCCCGACACTTGGATTCGAAGTCCAATGCTCTATCCAAGCTGAGCTACAGGCGCACCCTTATTTATCAATGACTTATGCGAGTCGTCTAGTTGGCCGTGGTGGGCAAGTGTTAAATAGGTGTTAAAACGGTGGGCAGCCTCCCTCAAATCTCCTTCGAGGAAGGTGTTATATCGTTTAAACACTGCAAGGGTTTTGTGCCCGGTGATTTTCATAATTGTCAGATGATCGATTCCCGACCGTTGCATATTGGTGACCGCCGTATGCCGGAAATCATGGAACCGAAAGCCGGTAATGTCCGCCCTGCGCCAGGCAGCCTTGAATGCCGTTTTCACTGACCCTACTAGGCCGTCCATTCACCAGAAAAACATGGTGTTCATGAAGGTAGCGCACCTTATACAGCCTCCTCAAGGAGGCTGTCAATT
>DTRN01000022.1 GCA_012965905.1 Nitrospirales bacterium
CATGACATCGTGCCGACGGGGTTCAGTGACCGCCTAGGCAACATTGAAGAACTGTTCAATACCGGGTTGATCTCTGAAGCGGAATACCATGACAAGACCCATCAACTACTCTCGGAAGCGGAAGCGGCTAATATCTTGCCTCATGGTCATCTCCGCCTACTTAGGGAGCTCCATGAGTCTGGATTGATCACCGATGAGGAGCTTGCCCGAAAACGGCAAGACATCCTCGATCGGTTGTAAACGGGATCAGAACTTAACGTTCAGATTGACTTGGAATCGGGTCGTATCGTGCGCCGCTTGGACAAAGTTTCCTAATCCCGGAGCATCAGCCAACGTGATCGCTTCGTTCTCGGTATCTTGGGGATAGAACCGGAACGAAATGTTGTAATTCTTGGCCACATCGTAATCGAGCTGAATCTGCGCCCCTTCGAAGTTCGAACTGAATCGGAAGTCATCTTGCGAAATCATGCCCTGTGCCGGAACCGAGTTGAGTGGAATGTGCGCCCAATCAAAGCGCAAGCGAATCTTCTTGGTCCAGGGATCGAGTCGGGTCCGGATCGTCGTCACATAGCCCATCTCTTCATCATCGCTGAAGAATGAGTCGTATCCAAGAGTGATGGGCAGGGCGAAATTACGGAAATTCAGCTGTCCACTGATCTGGTTATATTGCTCATCGCCACCTGGAATAAACCCTGAATTGTCGACGACTGTCGCGGTGGTTGCGGCAAACACCATATCAGCGGAATCAAAGGCCCGCTTATACACCCCTTGTATTGGGATAATGACATCATCTTCACCAACGCCAAAATTGAAGCTCGTATCGTTGAGGAAATAGTATCCGCCCTGAAGGGTGAAACTTGCCTTGTCACCAATCTTGTAGGTGTTTCCTATCGCGGCACCTTCTGCCTGAAAATCTGCATCCCAAAACTGTTCGTTTTGCTGCCAGAGCGCGACGCCATTTTTACCCAACCAGAGGAACCCGTCGCTTCCTAGCTTAAATTTCATATAGGCGCGGTCCAGACCGAAATCCTCATTTCGTCCCTGGCTCCCTGTGCTCGGATCGCTTAACTGACCAAGGGTTTGATGTGGCGACTGGATACTGCTGCTGTTCGTCGCGAACCTCGATCCAAATTCCAGCCTGTCACTCAATTCATTCCGAAACGGTAACGGACGCGCGCACGATCCCGATCATTGGCCTTGTCACTGGCATCATCAATTTCGTAACGCAGCCGAAAGTCGCTTGATAGTTCGAATTTATCAATCTTGACGCCAGCAGATGCCGGAGAGACCGTCATAGGTGCCACAAGGCATACGCCAATCATTGGGATGCCGAGTGCCAGGTGTTTTACCCACTGCGTTATCGTGTTCACCATGTGTTTCTTCCCCATTCTACTCTCCTCCCTCGCGGTTATAGACTGATGCCAGCCCCGTTTTCCCTTTTCTCTACGTGAATTTAAGAAAAAGCAGGCAATGGTACCATGCGCAATAATCAGCTATCAATCATTCAGGTGATGAAATGCAGCAGGATCAATGCCCCGACCAACACCAACAGCACACCGGAATACGTCTCGAGGTGAACTCGCTCGAGTTTTTGTGCGACGAGGGGGCCAATGTACCCGCCGATGATCACCCCGGGGGCCACAAAGAGCATGGTGGAGATGAGGACGGCCTGATCCTGTATGAGAGACTGCACCAACGCGGCATCCATACGCGAACCCAACGCAAAAAAATTCACCACAAAAGTGATCATCACCGTGGTGCCGACGGCTTCGGCATGGTGGTGAATCCGCCGATGGTTCATGAAGCATGGACAGATCAGTTTTCCCAAGCCGGTGGTGATAAACCCGATCAAAAACCCGCCAATCGCCCCGACGCTCTAATACACGCGGTCGTGCTGTTCGACTGGTGTGCCACCGGGACGAAACTGTTGCAGAATGCGATAGAACCCGAAGGCGGTGATAAACACGCCAAACGCAGTGAGAACCTGGGTATGCGAGACCTGGGTGGATACGATGCCACCCAGCACACACAGTGGAATACAGACCTTGAGATACTGGCGCACCAAAAACCATTGAATGAGGTTAGCGCGCGCATTTTTCCAGACCCCGGAACCGAACCCGAATATCATCGTGAGCAAGGCCAACCAAAACGCGGTTTTCGCATCGAAGCCGAGCCAGATGACATATACCGGAATCCAGAAATTGGACCCGTTAATTCCCGACGATATGGCCAGAATGGCGAGTCCGATCCCAAGCGGAAACAAAAACCAGAGTTCGGGGTTGATCATTACGTGTTGGCGGTGGGAAATGAAATGTTGTTCATCCTCTCCATGCGCATGGATATCGAGCGGAAACGCGGGATGGCGACGCCCAGGATGTAGACCCGGACGATCAACCACCAGAAACTCCATTCATTGAGCGTCGGATCGATGCGCTGGGCGATCTGGTCGTGGGCCTCACGCGTCTTACTCCAGTGCAAGCCTGGAAGATGGTGATGGATGGTGTGAAACCCATTGTTGAAGAGCAAGGCATTCAACCACGGTCCCACGATATTGCGTGAGTGGTTGTATTCAGATTCCTCGTCGGCGTCTACGTGCTGGATGTAGTTGAAAATCAAAATCGCAAACAAGCTCATCTGCTGTGGAATGACGATAAAGAGCAGGGCTTTCTTCCAGTCCAGCCATAGCGCACCGAGAATGAATGTCACCAACACCACGTATTGAGAGATACAGAACCAGAAGTTTCGACGCTTGTGGCTCCACAGATGTGTGAGGTAGTCGCGGATCGGCCGCTGTTGGTGATACCCGCTGATGGAGGGGTAGCTCAGGAGCGTCAGCAAGTTATTCCGCTCGGTGTAGCGATAGGTGAGGGTATAATCGCCCTCCCGATTATTGAACTTGTGGTGATTCATGTTATGTGTTGGGATCCAGCCGAACGCCGGAAAACCATAGAAGAGCGTCAGCCAATAGTCTGTCAGCACATTAAGGGGTTTTGATGCCCACATCGTCACGTGATTATGGTTGTGGGCAATGATGCCCACGGACACCGACATGAACAGTGTCCAGAGGTAGAGCGAGGGCTGAAACTCCGGGAGCCTCCACTGGACAACCAGAAGTGCCGTCGTCACAAACATGTAACCGAGTGTACGCCAGTCTGCACTATACCGAAGCATGCTCTCTCCATTCAGAAGGAACTGTGTATTATACATGCGCCAAAACGAAAGTCCTATAGGGCGGCCATGCGGCAGAGTGCAACATTTTGTGAGGCAGCCCACGGATCTATTTTCGACTTCAGCCCATGATCCGAGGGGTTGTAGATCGTTCAATGCCACACCACTCGAAGGGAGATCGGAATGAATACTGGGATCCAAAATGCCGTCAAGGGAAGCATCGTAGCCCTTGCTGTTATCGCCCTATGAGGTTGGACCAGTGCGGCCTTCGCGGAATCCGGTGGCCACGGGAACACCACCGAAGCATCCGGACACGAGTTGTCTGGATCAGTTCACTCCGTGATGAACGATCTTGGCATCCATGTGAGTGGATTTGTCGATACCGCCTATTCACACAATTTCAACAATCCAGGTGACAACACCAATCACGGTCGCATTTTTGACGTCAATGACGACTCCTTTACCTTGCACCAAGCACAGATGGTGTTTGAACGGCATGGGCACGCTGGCGGAAGTCTCACGGATCGTGCGGGTTTCGAACTCCGGCTGGGCTACGGTGAAGATGCAAGAGTCTTCGCGGCGGAAGGCACTGACCGGGACGATGAATTCGACATCTTAGAAGCGTTCGTGACCTACGCCTTGTCCAACACGCTGTCAGTAAAATTTGGGAAATACGCCACCTTGCTCGGCGCGGAGGTGATTGAGAGCAACGACAACTGGAACTTTTTCACGCTCCTATCTGTTCGGATTTGCCATTCCGTTTGACCACACCGGTATTCGCTTGACCTATACGCCCAGCGACATGTTGGAATTCAATATCGGCGTCAATAATGGTTGGGACAATCTGAGTGAGAATAACAGTTCAAAAACTTTAGAATTTAACGCCGTCCTCAACCTTCCACATGGCATTTCGTGGTCGAACGCCATCGTGTTTGGCGACGAACACCGGGAGCTGGGAGAAGCGGGGGCGGAGGCGGAGGCAGCGCGGTTGGCGAGAACGTCATTTAGCCCTGTCTCCATCTCCCCTTCGGATCTCATGATTGCAGCAACCGCTGCGGACGTGACGCACGACGATCAACGCATCGTCTATGATTCTATCTTGACATATCAGCCTCATAAGCAATGGACGCTCATGGCAAACTTTGATTACGGCAGTGAGCAAGGCACCGGTACAGGCGGATCGGACTCCGAGTGGGTCGGCGTGGCCGGATACGCCCATTATGATGCAACCGACAGAGTGGGTTTAACACTTCGGTCAGAAATATTTGACGACATGGATGGAGCTCGCACCGGCATCGAACAGACTCTCTTCGAGACAACACTCACCGCGGGATACAAGCTCACTCCCGCAATGGAAACGCGCCTGGAATATCGTTATGATGCGTCCAATCATAATGGCTTCTTTGGACCGGGCGAAGACAACCAAAGCACCATCGCTGCCGAACTCATCTTCACGTTCTAAGCCCATCACATGCCCAGTCCTGGCACGTGTTTTTCTCGTGCCAGGACTGGGCATCGCCGACTTCTCATTTTTCTTCGACCTTGAAATCCCCCGCATCCCTGGCAGTCTGGACGGGGACACAACCTGCTCCGCTGACTGGCTATTACCTAAGTTGAGCGACTATGATGCCTGAGATGCGCCAAGTAGTAGCAGGTATCAGACCAGAAATTTCTCCTGTCGATCGCGAGCGGCTGTGGGCGAAGGTGAAGCTTGCCGGTGAAGCCGTTGCTCTCAACTGGCCGATGCGGACATTTGCTTCCAGAAATCCGCTAATGGGCTATGAACATCTCCCCTTTGACCAAGCGATATGTCGTGCGCGTGAACTCATGGGAGGCCAGGGATACCTGTCCAATAACACATACCGTGCACTCCTCGCTCAGGGAAGAATAACCACAGACGGACTCAAGCGCGCGCTCCACACGGTGGTTCTTCCAAACGATGCCTCACTAGTTGTTCACGCTGGAACACGCACGATCGAACGGTTTGAGGTTCTGCTCCTACACCTCATGCATGGTTTTGAACCTATCGATCCCGAATTGTTCCG
>DTRN01000023.1 GCA_012965905.1 Nitrospirales bacterium
AGGCTACAAGGCAGGGTAATCTTGATGAGGTCTACATGATTCGCCGGCGTTTAATTAAACTCATACAAGAGAGGAACCTTCCATGAGCCAACTGGAACCCTAGCCCTAAAACCTGCTTCAGCACAGTCTTTCGAATCGCTTCCTTACAAGTTATATATTAATAGTCTAATGAGTCTATTAAATGACACCAAGTGTATTATTGAATCGTTACAAGAAAATCGCATTGATAATGTCAAAAAATGTATTTTGAATGCAAAGAAGCTTTTCAGAGGAACAAGTGGGTTAGGAATGAATTGGTATATTGGTTATAAAGATGAATCGTGATTTTGTTGATGGGGCAAGCCTGGATTATTGTCTGGGGCAGTGTGACCAATTGGGGGAATTTGATAACTCTGATCTGGATCCGCTGGTATTGGAAGATGTGTTAGTCATTCGTACTCGGTAAATTTGTTGATGGAGCTAGAAGCGCGCATAGAAAAATATTTTGACCGGCTTTGGCCCATTTGCAGAAGTATTACTGGTCCTGGCTACCGAGAGTCTTTAGATGTGCTTTCGGAGCTTATGCCTACCCAGCGCTTGAAGTTTGAAACCGGAAGAAAAGTGTTGGACTGGACTGTGCCCAACGAGTGGGTCGCTCGCGACGCGTATTTTGTTGGTCCCGACAACGTAAAGCGAGCTCAGTTCAGTGTGAATAATCTTCATCTGCTTGGGTATTCGGCTCCCTTTGTCGGCACAATGAGCCTCGCGAAGTTACGAGCGCATCTGTACTCGATTCCAGAGCAACCTCACGCTATTCCATATTTGACATCGTATTACGAAGAACGGTGGGGGTTTTGCCTCACGCATGCGGAGCTCCAGTCGCTTCCGGACGGGGAGTATCACGTCATGGTGGATACGGAGTTGAAGCCCGGCCATGTTGAGATCGGTGAGGCCGTGCTTCCGGGGGCTACCGACGAAGAAGTGTTGATTTCGACGTACCTCTGTCATCCATCTCTCGCAAACAACGAGTTGTCCGGTCCACTTGTCGCGGCATTTCTTTACGAGCGTCTTGCGGCCGTTTCGTGCCGGAGGTACACCTACCGATTTGTCATCGCGCCAGAAACCATAGGATCAATTTGTTATCTAAGTGAGAAAGGACAGCATCTAAAAGACCACCTTGTGGCAGGCTTTCAAATAACCTGTGTGGGAGACGCTGGAAATTTTACATACAAGACATCCCGGAACGGAAATACCTTAGCCGATCGAGCAGCGCGATTGGTGTTAAGAGATCTGGGTCCGCACACAATTATCGCGTTCAATCCATATGAAGGTAGCGATGAACAGCAATACTGTTCACCAGGGTTTGACCTTCCTGTGGGTTCGTTGATGCGAACAACGTATGATGCATATCCCGAATATCATACGTCGCTCGACAATAAACAATTTATCAGTTTTGAAGCGATGGCTGGCTCGCTTGAGGCGTATGAAAAAATAATCGCTGCCCTCGAGGCTAATCTTAATTGGGTCAACACGGTGAGCTATGGAGAACCTCAGCTTGGGAAGCGAGGGCTCTACGCATCTCTCGGAGTTCAAAAGACGGTAATAGCTCGCGATCAAGATCGAGCAATGATGTGGCTATTAAACCTTGCTGATGGAACGCACGACCTTTTATCAATCGCTGAGCGCTCAGGCATATCTGTTGAGTTGCTAGTGTCCGTGGCGGCTAAGCTAGAAGGCTCGATGCTCTTAGTGAAACGCTCCTGCGAACGTCTTGAAAAGAGCTGAAACCAGCCTGCGTTAATTCCGACAAACCATATTGTGTACTGTCCAAAAATATTTGTCATTTCTTGTTTTACATGTGTGTGAATAATTCCATATTTCCTCCATGTCATCAGCACCACAAGAATCGCATATCCTTTTCCTGTACTGTATTCTTTTCATAATTCCCTCCCGACTATTTTTAAGGCTCTAGTCATTATGGCTCCCTTGAAGGGAAGGGATCCTCCGGTTCACACGCGGGTTAAAAAATAGCTATGACCGAGAAATTGCAGATCCCAAGCCTGCTTGACTGTACTCTACGTGATGGTAGTTACGCCATCAATTTTCAGTTCACCTTCGAGGATACTCGTGCCCTCTGTAAAGCTTTGGAGGATGTTGGGGTGGAATGGATCGAGGTCGGCCATGGCGTTGGACTGTGTGCTTCACAACGGGGGTACGGCGATGCTGCCGAGACTGATGTGGCCTACATGGAAGCTGCAGCCTCTGTGTTGAATAGGGCGAACTGGGGCGTGTTCTGTATCCCGGGTATTGCCACTGTGGAAGCCTTAAAGGAGGCAATAGACCATGGCATAAGATTTGTGCGTATAGGCGTTAACTCAGAAAGTTACCGTGAGGTACGGCCCTTTGTCGAACTGGCACGAAAGCATGACCTACTTACGTGCGTTAATTTTATGAAGTCGTACACATGCTCACCGAAAGATTTTGCTTGGTATGCGAAAGAAGCTGAGGCGTACGGTGTCGATCTTGTTTATCTGGTGGATTCTGCTGGTGGTATGTTGCCCGAGCAAGTTACGAACTATGTTGAGGCAGTGAGGGCTCGCTCTAACAGTCTACGCTTGGGGTTCCATGGCCACAACAACCTAGGATTGGGCGTGGCGAACGCCTTGCGTGCGGTGGAACTGGGGGTCGAGTTCATAGATGTGTCGCTTCAAGGCTTAGGCCGCAGTGCCGGCAACACGTGCAGCGAGCAGTTTGTATGTGCCCTTATGCGCAAAGGAATTGATTTAAACATCGATCCTATTGCTCTGATAGATATTGCTGAGCGCCATATTCGACTCCTGCAAACAGGGGGAGGTGTGGATTCCTTAGATGTGATATCCGGGCTGGCGTTGTTTCACTCAAGCTACATGGGCATCATCGAGAAGTACGCTCTTAAATATAGGGTTGATCCACGCGCGCTCATCGTTGCTGTTTGTGAGATAGATCAAGCAAATGCGCCAGAAGATATGGTAGAAGCACAAGCTGCCCGGCTTGCCGGAGCTGGGAAACATGGTGCTTGGAAAGCGCTCTACAAGCACTATTACGGCAAGGAACAGCAATGAGTGCCGGCTGCCAGCGACTTGCCCTAATTTTCACCGAACGTGCGAACGAGACCGCTTTGGTATATGGCAATAGAAGCTGGACCTATGCCGAACTGCTGTCTGAAGGCCAGCGTCGAGCGCAGCATTGGCAGGCAATGGGCGTGCAGCCAGGGGCAAGGGTGCTGCTTCTGCCCGCTGACCGGTCAGAATTCCTCTTTGCGATCCTGGCGGGTTGTTGGGGGGGGTACGAACTCGTTTCAGTGAGCCAGAAGGCTAGCGCTGATGAGTTGCAGTATATTCGAAACGTTACCCAGCCTCACATTGAATGGAGTGGTGATTCTGGAGAACTGCCAACGGAGGTCGCCGGGGAGCCAACCTTCTACAATGTGCAAGTCATTTTTTTCACCTCCGGCACCACCAACCTTCCCAAGGGAGTCTGCCACAAGTTTGAGACTCTGCTTGCCAACGCCGATGCATTCAACCGCTGCACCGGTCTTGGCGAGAGTGTGCGCATGTTGCATGTCATGCCCACTGGCTACATGGCAGGGCTGCTGAACACATTTTTATCGCCTATCATGGCTGGTGGATCCGTGGTCTTAGGTGATGTCTTCGATGTCCGCAGCGCATTGGATTTCTGGAGGACGGCGGAACGTGGCGATGTTAATGCCATGTGGCTCACTCCCACTATGGTCGCAACTGTAACCGCGTTGTGTCGAGACGATACCATCTCGGATTGGGCGAGAAAAAATCTACGCTACGTTTTTGTTGGCACTGCTCCGCTACATGCAGCCACACGCATGGCCTTCTATGAGCGTCTGGGGGTGGACTGCTTGGAAAGCTACGGTATGACCGAATGCATGTTCGTCTCGGTCAATCCTCCGACCATGCCAAACCCGAGCCACTCTGTTGGCCTGCTCTTGCCAGGAGTGGAAGCTGAAGCTCGCGGCTCAGATGGTACTGTGCTTCCCGTCGGGCAGGAAGGCGACCTCTGGCTCCGCTCGGCCTATATGCTGGATGGCTATCTGGATGAGACTAGTGGCTTACCGGTCTCGGCGGTGAATATGGACGGCTGGTTGGATACCGGTGACATTGGACGTCTGGATGTTGATGGACGCATGACCATCACAGGGCGGCGTAAGGACCTCATCATCCACGGTGGCACCAACGTCAGTCCCAAAGTGGTAGAGGATGTTCTGCTCGGGTTTCCGGGTGTGAATGATGCTGCCGTTGTGGGTGCCCCCCATCCTTATTGGGGGGAGGAGGTGCTGGCTTGCGTCATTCCTGAGACTGGCCTCGGCCTAGATTCATCTGACCTTCGCGTGCATTGTGCCGCTCGTCTCAACCCCGATGCCATACCGGGCCGTTTCCTGATCCTCGAAGAATTTCCTCGCTCCAGCAGTGGTAAGGTGCAAAAGCATGTTCTGCGTAAGATGTGACCCATGATTCTGAGCTTGAACCATCGCGCCTTTCCTGTCTCTGATACTGATGTGGGCGCAACACAATTTTCCGCGCAGGCGGCGCGAAATTCTTTTCGAGCCACCCGATACATTACCTGAGGACCTAACCATGAACAGACATATTGTCGACTTGACTATGACCATTGAAGAGGGAATGCAAACTTTCTGGGGCTATTGGCATCCCTTCGTTGAAATCACCCAACTTGGCCGCCACGGCATCGAGAATAGGGAAACGCGAAAGCTGATATTAGGAACTCATACTGGTACACATATAGATGCCCCGAGTCATTTTATCCCTGGTGGTGAGACAGTTGAGAACATACCTCTTGACCAACTGGTTGGTCCTGCTACGGTACTCGACCTCTCCTCCACGCCGAATTTTGCAGCAATTGATACAGCGGAACTCTCCGACAGATTACATGGCAAAAGCGTTGAGAGACTCATTATCCGTTTTGACTGGGATCTTCAGCTCAACACGAAACAGTACTATTTAGATCACCCCTTTCTCTCTGAGAAAGCCTGTGAGTGGTTAGTTGAAAACGGGTGTCGTCTTCTTGCACTTGATACACCTCAGCCAGACAATCCAAAAAATGGACATGACTGCCTAAAGGATGCCCCCAACCATAGAATACTTCTTGGCGC
>DTRN01000024.1 GCA_012965905.1 Nitrospirales bacterium
CCAGTCATGGGCCCATCATGCCCTATCTGGTCACCGGAACGGTGCTCAGCATCGTGACAGTGCTCTGGCTGATGTGGTCGCTCCACTGTCCGACCTGTCAGCGCTCGCTGGTGTGGAACATGATCTCAACACGTTCGCATACCTCTTGGTTGATCGATCTCGTGCATTTGGACGCATGCCCCTACTGTTCTCATGCCCTAAGGCCTCGGGGCAAATAAGAGTGACCACGATGCGCCGAGCTCTGAAGAAGCGAAAAAATAGTTCTATGACCGTTGAGATGACGCAAATCGCGCGCTTCTCACATGCATGTGACGGATGCAAGGGCAAGGACGCCATGCGATCGTGTTGTGCCACCTACGAGGTGTGCATTACACCAGATGAAATGGAAGCGATTGTCGGTGTGTTGCCTGAGGCGTCGAAGTTTTGTCCGGATTTGAAGGATGGGGATGGCTTTCAGAATGTGTTTGAAGAGACGGATGATGGGCTGGTCAGTCTCGACACGACGGAAGACGGGCTGTGTGTTTTTGCCTATCAGTCCGAAGACGGGATTCGTTGTGGGCTTCACAGTGCCGCTGAAGATTTGCAGGTCCCGTTGGAACAGGTCAAGCCGGCAGTATGTATTTTGTGGCCGTTAAGCATTTCAGATGATGAGCCACGGCAGCTTTCGATTGCAGAGGACGCGTTAGCGTTCCATTGCAATACACGGTGCGAATCCAATCAATCGATCACTCAGACCGCCTTTATGGATACGATCGAGCAGGTCTATGGAACTGACGCGCGTATGAAGATTGCGCGTGCCGATGAAGCGGGATGTGAACGAATACGATTGCGTGGCGTGTAACGTCCACAGGCGGAAGGGCGACATCGATGATGCGAGAGGGACGATGAATTGGGTGACGGTGATGGGCTTTGTTGCGGGTACCTGTACGACGATTTCGTTTCTCCCGCAAGTGATCAAGATTGTGAAAACACGACGGACGGAAGATATTTCATTGGGTATGTATGTTGTATTTTGTACCGGCGTATTTCTATGGGGACTCTATGGCGTCATTCATGGAGATCTTCCAATTATCGTTGCCAATGTCATTACGTTTCTTCTGGCCGTTACGATCCTGGCGTTAAAGGTGAAACATGGATAACGATAGAGGTGCGGGAATCAGCACGAACGCCACTATGAGGCGGCAGTAACAGGCGTGCTGGATTCTCCAGAAGATCAAGAAGCTCATCTTATACGGCTTAAACGTTTTGCCACATGGCTCGATGATCGTATCCCCATTCCTGGAACGAACCAACGCATTGGCCTTGACGCTCTCATCGGTTTAATTCCAGTTGTCGGGGACGTCTTTACGTCGATCACGGCACTATACATTTTGCGTGAGGGATGGAAATTGGGTGTGTCGAAGATCACCCTCATGCGAATGATGTGGAATCTTGGGACCGATTTCCTCTTGGGGGCGGTTCCTATCGTCGGAGATGTGTATGATGTCTTTTTGAAATCCAACCTGAAAAATGTGAGGCTACTTATCGAGCACGTCGAACGCGAAATTGATCCTTGATGAGTTCGAGGTTGATGAAAAGCGAAAATCTTCGATAGTGGGGATGGTCATGGAGGGGGGGATTCGCTCCGTGGAGATATCACAGCGTAGAGCAGGCGATAGACGAGCCACCATCCAATTGCCAGAAAACACCACGCGAGAGCAACAAGTGTGCCTACCAATGTTCCACTCTCAATTCCTGAGCTTAGGATGGAAAAGAGAACAAAAAAACACGCAATGAGCAGAAGAAGAATTTGGCCCGAGGTATGGACGTGGTCGAGCCACGTTTCTTGTGGTTGGTCGTCTACGGTCTTGTCATCATCTCTCATGCATGAGTGCATGCTGACAATTATATCAGTCTGGACCATGATTTGTTACAGATTCAGATGTTGTGTGATCCGGTGAAACCGGCAAACGGTGGCTACTGTGTGGAGTGCGGCGGGAGGTTATCGGTTTCTTTCTGTGACAATGCAAGCTCAATTGCTGTCTGAATGTCTTGTTTGGTAAACGGTTTGCTGAGCTGGGTTCGGGGATCTGTTCCGAGCGCACATTGGAAGGCGAGTGTGCCTGTATAGGCGGTCATGTAGACGACCGGTACGCCGAACTGATCACGCGCGATTTGTGCGGCTTTGATGCCGTCCATACGCCCCTTCAAGCGAATGTCCATCATCGCAAGGTCCGGGCGTTCTCGTTCCATATGTTCAATGGCCTCCTCTCCAGTGGAGACTATTCCTGCCACGATGTAACCTAGATTTGGAAGTGTGACAGACAGAACATTTGAAACAGTGACGTCGTCCTCCACGACCAGAATCCGTGGGGCCTTCGCATTGTGTGGAAGGGTGTTCGAGTCGTCAGAAGTTGCCACTGTGACCCAGCATGATCATCGAGTTGACGTCCATCAGCATCGAAATCATACGCAACGGTAGAATAAGTGGCTCTTGAAGACTATGAGATAGATCACAAATGGCCTACTGGGTGGAATTCTCGCTGCCATCCTTTCACATTGGGACTATCGAAACTCGATGCGAGATTATGGCAGAATAACCACTACAATGCTTGGTTTCATAAATGGGTTCTTGAGACGCAGACAGCGTGAACGATTGCGCGTTGCCGAGTTTTCATCTTATTGGCTTGAGATTCTCAAGACCAACGTCCCGCTGTTCAATCGGCTTCACTCTGCCGATCAAGAGGAACTTCGGTGGCGTGTGCAGGTTTTTCTTGCGGAGAAACAATTTGAAGGGTGTGGTGGGTTAACCATCACCGATGAGATGACCGTAACCATTGCTGGACATGCCTGCCTATTGTTGTTGCATCGAGAGACGGATTTTTACCCAGAACTCTACTCAATATTGGTATATCCCAGTTCATTTCTGGTTCCTGTAAAACGAGATTTTGATGACGCGCCTGGAATTGTTCATGAAGGGGTGGATGTGCTCTGTGGTGAGGCGTGGCCGACGGGAGCGATCGTGCTCTCGTGGGATGAAGTATGCCAGGCATTTTCGGATGACCGAGATGGAACAAACGTGACGTTACACGAGTTCGCGCATCTTCTCGACATGGAAGGTGGAGAGGCGGATGGCACACCGATTTTACAAGATCATGAACATTATAGGGAGTGGGCAAAGGTCTTCGAAACTGAGTTCACGCACCTTCGCCGGGCACGTCGGCGGGGCCGTTTAACGGTGTTGGACGAGTATGGAGCCGAACACCCCGCAGAATTTTTTGCCGTGGCGACAGAAGCATTTTTTGAGAATTCGAGTGTGATGAAACAACAACATCCCGCGCTTTATGGTGAGCTCAAGGGCTATTATCAACAGGATCCGATCATGTGGTTATCCCGCAGTGATCCAGTTAAATGAACCTCCACCTTCCAAGGCAGAGATTCAAAAGTCAGATTTTCTCACGGCAATTTTGCAATGATCTTCCGGTACTCATCCTCCGTAAAGGCACGCAGGGTCTCTGTCCGTACATTGCCTAGCACCCCCAACGCCAGACCGATTTCCGCGACTGTCTGGTCATCGGGAGCTTCCAAAATGACAACAGCATCATACTGTCCCATGACGAGATAATACGATTTCACCTCCGCACCCTGGGATCGGCAGAGTTGTTTAGCTGCCTCGACTCGAATAGGGCCTTCTGTGACGGTCTTGATCCCCTGCTCGGTGAAACGCAACATCACGATGTAGGTGGCCATAATCTGTCCTCCTTATATGTGAAGAGAGTGCCTTGCCCTCTCGTCACTCAAACCGATGGGCTGGGGTAAATGATGGGAGCTTTGGATGAAGGTGTCAACCTCGGAGAGGTCAGAGCCGATCACGCGGCAATGCACCATTTAATTCTTGTCTATTGGGGATGAAGTCGATGCGATTGAATAAATTTCTTTGCCGGAGGGAGGGCGGCATAGGAGATTGAATTCTAGAAAACGCTGCGATTGGCCTTCAAGGCCACAACTCGAAACCACGGGGAGCCCTGTGTCCATATCGTGAAAAGTTTCGACTGGAAGAGCCTGCTACAGCTAAATCCACTTTTCTCCGCCCTTGGGGATGAAGATATCGTGAGGCTCCAGATAGCGTCTGGCAGAAAACCAATGTCAAATGGTACATGGCAACTGAGGCCATCGAAATCGTCTTTGGCAAACAGTGAAGTCTTGTCGGACTCCCAACACTAGTTGGAGCGGAGACCATGAATCCGCGAATTATTGCAGTTTCGCTTGTTTTCCTTCTCTGCGTCCCCACTCTCGCCCTCGCTGTTGACTTCCCAAACGTCACCTACCACCGCTGCTATGACGGGGACACCTGTACCTTTACCATCCCTCCATTGTGATTGAACCCCTGTTCCCTTAGGCGTATCCTTACACGAACACAAGGCGACACTCTGCACGGAAGACATTGACGATGCGTTGTAGGTTCGGACATGATCATTCCACTCAGCCAGTAAAAGCCACACCCTATAACCGTCGCGATCGCTGGGAGGTTCCTCCCTTCCATTGTCCAGGCTGTTCCATGACCCGTCCGCGCAACCGCAGAGCCAAAAATTGGGTTACATATAAGACCATGGCAGAGGCACAAGAAGCCGGGCACAAGCGCGCCTGCAGGATGTGCTTTCCCCTGTAACTCGCGGCAACTGAACATCCCAAGAGCGTTCTGCGTCGCTCAAGCATGACCCTTCTGGCCACTGTCGCCGGTCTATTACTCCTAACCCTGTTCCTGGCCTCCGCCACCGACTTCCCGAACGTTACCTATCACCGCTGTTATGATGGCGACACCTGCACCTTTACCATTCCGAGCATACATCCGTTGCATAAAAATTCCAGATGAGTATAATGGCATGCTCACCCCATCAAGAGGTTAGCCATTATCCATCCAATATGCCCCGGAGGTCGCTATTATGATACGTCCCATGTTCATTGTACTCATGTTTAGTCTCGTGCTTCCCTTCTACGCGTGCACGAAAGATGCCCCAACGGAGAGCACCAGCGAGGCCCCAACGGAGAGCACCAGCGAGGAGGAGGCCCCAACGAAGAAGCACCAGTGAGATCACCACGAAGAGCATCAGTGGGACTCTAACGGGGCGAGTTCGAGTGATACTGCGACTGAG
>DTRN01000025.1 GCA_012965905.1 Nitrospirales bacterium
ATCGCTGGGATTGATACGCCGGAGATCAAAGGGAAGTGTCAAAAGGAAACAGCCCTCGCCATGCAAGCCAGAAATCTAGTGAGGCGAATGCTCGGGCAAGCTCGCCGCATTGACCTCCTCGATGTGGAGCGTGGGAAATATTTCAGGATTGTTGCGAAGGTTGTGGCGGATGGGAATGATATTGGACACACCCTGATAGATCGAGGGATGGCTGTGGCGTATGATGGCGGGAAGAAGGTAACGGGTTGGTGTGCTAGATAATGGGAGGATTATGCCCTTGAGGCATCTGACGCACCACCGGCTCCAACTTGGAGGCATGATGAAGCACATATTGTTGGCACTGGTGTTGTCAGAACTGAAGAAGGAAAGGTTGCCACAACTTGAAGATCGCATCTTCACTCATTCCCGCGATGTTCTCAAGAAAATCTTTCATCGGTCAGTTGTACGAGCAGGCCTTGCTCCGTTCCGGTTTCACGATCTGAGACATACGTTTGCCTCACGACTTGCCATGCAGGGTGCCAACGATCGGACGTTGATGGCGTTGGGCGGATGGAAGTCATCAGCCATGCTCTCTCGGTATGCGCACCTCAGCCCAACACATTTATGGAATGCGGTTGAGGGGCTCACTCAGGTTGGAACCGTGAACAAAACCGGAACAGGGGAGGGGAGTGAGAAAGCTGAATCGATGCAAGTAATTGAAAAGATTGGTGAGCCGCCCCGGGCTCGAACCGGGGACACCCGCCTTAAAAGGGCGGTGCTCTGCCAACTGAGCTAGCGGCCCACTGTGTTGATTGGTGAGGTTTCTATCACGTTCAGAATCGTTGCGTCAATGACGCCTTCGAAGCTGTGTTGCGACACTGAATTGACGAAATTTTCTCGCCTAAGTTTTGAGCAATGTGGTGTTTCGTGTCTACGGAAAGTGATTGAAATTCCTATTCACAAAGTTATGGACAATGTGTCCCCATAATATGTGGACATCGTACGGCAACGTCAAAAAACACCCGAGATCTCGATAGAATTTCCTGTATAATCGCGGCGTGGCTATACGATGTCCTACTTGCGACAAAACAGTTTCAATAGAAGGCAATGCCTTCCGGCCATTTTGCTCTGAACGGTGCCGCTTACTCGACCTTAACTCATGGCTCACGGACCAGTATCGAGTCCCTGTCGATGATGGCGGTGTTGAACAAGACTCCGACGATACTGTGCGTGAATTTTCTGGATCGTAATTTAGGTAAACCGTGAGTACTATTCGTGCACCTCATGGCTAAACTTATTACGGCTAAACGCCGTGAAAACAAAGCTGACAGGACAAAAACGTATGTTCAAACCTTTATCATGGTCCCATCCGTACTCATGGGCATGGTGTCGCTCATTGTGGGCTATGGAGGGATCGTCTTTACCTTCATGCAGGATACGCTCACCGGACTTGCGCTACTTGATAGCACGGGATTATTGTTTTTTGGTGCTTTGCTAGGCTGGGGCCATGCACGTTACCAATACCATCTTTTTTTGACCTACCCGGAATACTACGCCGGCCACTTCCAGCTTCTCACCCAAGGTGCACGACGCAAGCGACGAAAAAAGGCGCCGCGGCAACACACCCTCCAAGATCCACAACCGCAACCAATCATGCATTATGGAATCTATGCCGTCGGTGCCATCATGCTTATCATAGCTATTGTGTATCCTATTACGACCGGACGTCTTAATGTGTATGCTGCGATATTTCTCCCGTTTGCAGGCTACTTTAACGCGAAATTCCTGGTGTGGCGGCGACGCGTGAGGCAAATGTAGCCGAGAAATAGGTGAGGGAGGGTATGTATTCTATCGGAAACAGCATTCGCATGAGCTTCGCAATGCTTGTGATCTGGATCGTTGTTCCCACTGTTAGTTTTTCGGGCGGACCGGCACCGACCATCACGACAATTGAGACATCATTGTCGTTCAAATTTCCTTTTGGTATCGCCGTCGACCACAATGGACACATCATTATTTCCCATGATGGTCGTATGATCAGTCGTATTGGCAAGAACGGACAGATGCATCCCGTAGCTGGCGGAGTCGTGAAAGACTTTGAAGGCGATGGGAAACCCGCATCACAGGCCTTGCTGTTCGGACCTGGACGATTCGCCTTCGATCAGCAAGGCAATCTCTTCGTCCCCGACATGGGCAATCATCGCATTCGAAAAATAGACTACCCTTCGGGTGTCATCACGACAGTCGTCGGCCATGGCCCTACTGGAAGAGGGAAAGGCTCATTTGCAGGGGATGGTGGGCCAGGCAGTGAGGCGTTTCTCAACCGGCCCATCAGCGTTGTCTTTGATTCGACAGGGGCGCTTTATATTGCGGATGCCGCAAATTTTCGCGTCCGCAAGGTCACACCGGGCGAAGACGGCATCATTACCGGCGCGCCAGACGAAATCATCGAGACCATCGCAGGAATCGGTAAACGGGGATTTTCGAACGATAAGAAGCTCGCTGTCTCAGCGCGCATCGCTGCGATCGACCTTGCCATCGATCGTGCTGACCAATTGTTCCTCGCGGATGGCGGTAACAATCGCATTCGGCGTGTTGACAAAGATACTGGAATTATTACGACCGTCATAGGAAGCGGTCCTTTTGGTGAGGTAGCAGGATACTCTGGGAATGGGTCAGACGCCAAACATGCCCGCATGAGTTCTTCAGAAGGAATTGTGTTTGATTCTGCAGGAAATCTGTATATCGCGGATGTATTGAACCACCGTGTGCGTATGGTGACACCGGGACGAGACGGTTTAATCACCGGCGAAACCGACGAAATTATTACGACCATTGTCGGCTCCGGGACGATTGGTATTGAGGCGGGCGGATTGCAAGGCGACGGGGGGCCCGCCTTAGAATCCAAACTTAATCAACCGCAGGATATGGTTATAGATGCCGAGGGCAACCTCGTGGTGGTTGACGGGCTCAATCACCGGCTTCGGCGAGTCATCCTCCATCCAAAGGTCATGATGCCCATTCATGCGCCCTATGAACGCGCTGTCGACTTTCCCCAACAAAACATGTGACGACTCCTTACTTCCGCCGGTCTTCTTCCAGCGCCCGCAGTCTCTTCTCCAGATCCCGAAGACGCTGATACATCTCAGGGAGTCGTTGAAGCGTTTGGCTCGCGCGTAACCACAGCTTATGTGGCATGGCCGGCGTGCCGGAAACCACCTGTTGCGGAGGCACGTCTCTGGGAACGCCAGTTTGGGCGGTCACGATGACTTGATCTCCAATCGTTACGTGATCGGACACGCCGGCTTGTCCCGCAAGGGTCGTGTGATGTCCGAGGGTGCTACTGCCGGCAATTCCAGCCTGAGCCACGATCAGACTATGCTCGCCGATCGTCACGTTGTGGGCGATCTGAACGAGATTATCAATTTTCGTACCTTTCCCGATCACCGTCTGTCCAAAGGTTGCGCGGTCAATGGCAGCATTCGCTCCAATCTCGACATCGTCTTCAATCACGACATATCCAATTTGGGGCATCTTTTCATGAACGCCTTTGTCTTGAATGTATCCAAACCCGTCACTCCCAACGACGGTTCCGCTGTGGATGATGACGCGATGGCCGATTTGACTTCGTTCTCTCACCGTCACGTTTGGATACAACAGGCAGTCATCACCAATTTTTGATCCCGCTCCGATGAAGACTCCTGGGAACAGGGTCACACGATCACCGATCCGGACGTGATCGGCGATGCTCACGAATGGCCAAATACTTCCATCATTGCCGATCTCGACGTGATTGCCTCGATGCATTTCTGCACTGATGCCGCGTGGAGAATATGTCTCCGTAAAGAAGGCCTTGACGAGTCTGGCAAAGGCCAAAGCAGGATTCGGCACCGCAATTTGCGCACAAGGAATTGTTGACTCCGCCTGCGTCACCAGCATGGCAGATGCCGTCGTCGCCTTGGCCACCGAGAGATGCTTGCGGTCGCTTAAAAAGGTGATCTGGCCAGCGGCTGCATCCGTGAGACTCGATGCTCCGCAAATGGGAGTATCAGGATTTCCAATGACCTCTCCTGTGAGAAATGTTGCGATGGTGTTGAGTCTGATAGACGATTCGGTCATTGGCGGACTCGTGACATGAGAAAAACTCCAATTCCAAGGAAGAGGATGTTGGCCGTCCATCCTGCGAGGGCCGGCGGCATCACGTTACCACGCCCGACTCCGAGGGCAAATTCATGAATAACCCAATAATGAAACCCAATAAGAAGTGTGAATCCGATGCTGCGTGCAAAGTGTTTCTGACGGGTCCCGAGTTCTAGCAGGGTAATGGAAATCCCAAGTATCGCCATCACCAGGGAAGCAAAAGGAAAGGCATAACGGCCATAGTAATCCGCGGCATATTTTGACGTGGGATACCCGCTATCTTCTAAACGGTCAATATAGTTTGCAAGCTCTGGCAGTGTCAGATTTTCCGGGTTGACAGTTAAACGCTTCCGAAGTTCACGCGGTTCTTCGTTCAAGTCAAAGGGTTCCTGATCAAAGGTGACTGTTTGCGTTCTGCCGTCATCAAGAAAACGCCGTTTGACACCGGATATCAATGCCCAGTGATCATCAGCATACCGCAGCTCTTGTGCGTCAACCATCTCTTGCAAGACAAAATCTTGACTGAGCCGATACACACTAATCCCGAAGAGCGTCGACTGGCTCAGATCAACAAGCTGTACGTTTAGAAATGTGTCTGCCGAAACTCGCAACCACACACGGTTTTGTGTAAACAGCGCTTGCTCGGTATGCTGCTCGAGAAGAGCCTTTCGCACGGAGTGGGCCCGTTCATTCGTGGTTGGAATCAACGAACGATCTGCGAGGAGCATCAGAAGACTCACCGCCAATGAGAGGACAAGAAAGGAGGCGGTGATACGCCCAAGATTAATGCCGCTCGCTCGCATGGCTGTAATCTCGTTGTCATAGGCGAGGGTTCCAAGCGTAATAAGCGTCGCGAGCAAGATCGCAAGAGGAGTCAGTTGATAGAGAATGCCTGGGAGCTTTAACCCTAAATAACCCATAATATCAATGAGTTGTGTATCGGCTTTTAAATATTTACGTAGCTGTTCAACAAAATCGATGGTCAGGTAGATCGA
>DTRN01000026.1 GCA_012965905.1 Nitrospirales bacterium
TATAATATCGAAATGTGGAAACACTTCTTGTGGAAACGCTTTCAGATTAGCTTTCTCAACCTGGTAATTGACGGGGGACGGTCGGGATGAAGAGAGGGAGACATTGTCGGGTCTTTTTTGTTTGTAATAGAGACACCCACATTGATGGGTAATTCTATGTAATTTTCTGTATGAAAGGGTTTTGGTGATGAAAATAATTATCGTCGGTGCCACCGGTGCCGTTGGTAAAACTGCTGTAGACGCCCTGTCGGCTCGGCATGAAGTCATCCGAGTTGGCAGAACCAGTGGTGATGTGCAAATGGATATCGAAGACATCGACAGCATCCGCGCAATGTATCAGCAGGTTGGCAATGTTGATGCCGTGGTGAGCGCTATCGGTCAGGTTCATTTTGGTGCGGTTCATGAAATGACCAGTGAACAGTTCATGAAGGGCATTAATCAAAAGGTTCTACCACAGGTCAACCTGGTGTTGGAGGGTTTCGATTACGTGAATGATGGTGGATCCTTCACCGTGACTAGCGGTGTGTTGAACCGTGATCCGATCCGGGGTGGTTCGTGTGCCGCCGCCGCCAATGGTGCACTGGATGGTTTTGTGAGAGGGGCTGCGGTTGATATGCCTCGCGGCATTCGCATCAACGCTGTTAGTCCCGAAGTACTGGAAGTGTGTCGAGCAAAATACGATGGTTTCTTTCATGGCCATGAGCATGTATCGAACGAAGCGGTGGGTCTGGCCTACAGCAAGGCGGTAGAAGGCTGCCTGAGTGGACAGATATTTATTGTGGAGTAGTCCTCTTTGATCAAGAAAGTGAACCAATTCCCAAACGTGAGTCTCAGATGAAGCGAGTTGGGTTGGCCCTAGTCGGATTGGGTAACGTAGGACGCCGTTTCCTCAGGCTTCTTTTTGAGCGCGAGGACACGCTTAGAGAGAAGTATGGCCTTGCCTTCAGCGTCCATTGTGTCATTGACAGCAGCGGTGTCGCGGTCAGTGATGATGGGTTCGATCTCCCCCGCTTGCTGGAACACAAAGTGTGTGGATTGAAGCTTCGTGAATTACGTGAGTTTGACGAAGGTCTGACCCTGGCGGTAGCGCTCGACAGCGTCCAATGCGAGATTCTCCTGGAAGCGTCACCGGTTGACCTCAACACGGGGAATCCAGGCCTCTCGAATTGTAGGACAGGTCTGGAGCACGGGCTGCACCTCGTATTGGCCAACAAGGCCCCATTGGCGCTTGCTCAAGCGGAGCTTGATCGTCTCGCGGCCGACGCCGACGTGGGTATCCTCTACAGCGCAACGTTTTGTGGTGGGCTTCCTGTGCTTAACATCGTCAGGCGTGACATGGTTTGCGGCAAAATTTTGGGCTTCCGAGGTATCTTCAACGGTACGACGAATTTCATTCTGGAAGAAATGCTCAAGGGGCGCGGCTATGCAGACGCGCTCCGCGAAACTCAAGAACGAGGGATTGCGGAAGCTGATCCGAGCATCGATGTTGGCGGCTGGGACACTGCCGCCAAGCTCGTCATCGCCGCGAACAGCACCGCGGGCACGATGATAACGCTCGCTGATGTGAGCGTGAGTGGCATTGAGAATGTGCAGCCTGATCGGCTGCAGCAGTGCCGTCGGGAAGGCTCAGTGCTCAAACTCTTGGCTACTGCCGAACGCATTGATGACGATTGGCGTTTCCGGGTTGAGCCTACGCCTGTGCCAATCGCGAGCTTTCTGGGCACTTGCATCGGTTGGGAGATGGCAGTTGAAATTCAGAGTGATATCTACGGAAAATCGTTTCACAAATTGAGGGAGCGTGAACCCGTGCCAACAGCAGCGTCGATGCTCAGAGACGCGGTGCACTTGGCAACGATGGGACGCCAGGGTTCGCTCTAGCTCAATGAAACGCCTCTGGCTCAAATAGCCTCCTCACGGGGGCTTTCTTGTTTCTAGACCTCCTAATTGACTTTCCCGTTATCTGTCCGTAGGTTGATCAAATAAGGTCGAATAAATTCTTATAATACCATTTTAGGGACACGATTTGTAAGGACACACTTCAATTTCAACCTGTTTGCACCCCCATGCCCCTTAATTCCAGGGGGATAGGTCTAGGGTATGTTTCCCACTCGCATTCTTGAGCCGGTTCTGGAAAGTTGATTTTCTTTCAATAACAGTATACATTGACTTACGATGAATGTGCAGTTGAAGTGGGTGCACTGTTAGGCGTTCAGTATATGATCGCCAAGATGGTCAACCAGGTCTTGCGCTTGGGAGATCAAACATGACGAACGAAAGCCAGCCACAGCTAGATGTGCCTCAGCTGGTCCGAGAGGCGAACGAGAGATGCCGGGATCACCTTTTGCCCACACCTCTTGAGCACTCCATGTATCTCAGCGATAAAATCGAGGGTGAAGTCTGGTTAAAGTTGGATTCGATGCAGCGAACCTCCTCTTTCAAGTTTCGCGGTGCCATCAACAAGATCCTTTCGCTCACCGAAGCGGAACTGGACAGAGGCATTGTCTCAGCCTCTACGGGGAATTACGCCCTTGCCGTTGCCGAGGCCATGCGGATTCGAAATCGTCGCGCCACCATTTACGTGGCCAAGGATATCGAGCCATCACGTCTGGGGCTGCTGAGGTCTCATGGCTTGGATCTGGTCATTCATGGCGAAGTCGCCTGGGATGCGGAGAAGGAGGCCCGGCGAGTGGGGGATGAAGAAGGCAAGATCTATGTGTCGCCCTACAACGATCCCATCGTAGTTGGTGGTCAGGGCACCTGCGGCTATGAGATTTCGCAGCAACTTCCCGATCTGGACGCGGCCTTCTTAGCCTGTGGAGGAGGGGGATTGCTGACCGGCTCGGCGGGTTGGTTGAAGTCTCATAACTCCGATGTAGAAGCCTTTGGCGTCTCTCCAGCGAACTCCCCCGTCATGTATGAATCGATGCGCACCAACAAGATGGTCGAGATGGACACCCAGCCGACGCTGGCGGATACCTGCGCCGGCGGCATAGATCTGGACAGCATTACCCTGGATTTGTGTCGGCGTTATGTGGATGAGATTGTGTTGCTCACGGAAAAAGAGATCGAGGCATCCATCCGACTGTTGTTCGAACAACATCGTCTGGTGACCGAAGGGTCAGGCGCGCTGAGCATTGGGGGTCTGCTAAAACGAAAAGAGCGATTCAAAGGTAAGAAAGTGGTCGCGGTTGTCTGTGGACGGAATGTTAATCTGGAAGTGTTCAAAAAGATCATCGCGTAGACCCAATGCCTGATTTAAAAGTCACCATTTTTTTCGAAGGAGAACCGGTTGAAAAACGCCTTCGAAGTCAAACTCCTGCTCGTCGAATTGCTAATTCCCAATTGGAATCGCGAATGCTCAGGTACAGTTAAATTGAATAACAAAACGATCCAAGTCCAGGACGCAAGCGATGGGTAAACTTGCATTAATTTCTGAGGAGACGGTCCGGAAAATTGTGACTCGTCAGCTTGCTTTTGATGCAGTTCGCGCCGCATTCGAAGCCGTTGCAGTTCATCGCTCGCGGGTGTTCGATGTCGTCATTGGCACTGGCCTGCATAATGGTGAAGCATTTGCCATTAAGTCGGGTATTGACATTGAGAATGAAATGGTTGGCTTCAAGTGTGGCACATACTGGGCCGGCAATTTTGATAAGGGCCAGCCTGCTCATGGTTCGACGATCTTGCTGCTCGATCCGGAGACCGGATTCCCAAAAGCATTAGTGAACGCATCCTATCTAAACGGTTACAGGACTGCTGCCGCGAACGCGATTGCAGTCTCCAACCTGGCTCGTGCCGAAGCAGCGGTGCTGGGTGTCATCGGTGCCGGCCTTCAGGCCGAACAAGAAATTCGGGCAGTGGCCGAAGTCAGGGCGTTTTCCCAGATCAAAATTTCCACACGATCTGAGGCGAGAGCCAGCTGGATAGCTGATCGCTTGCAGGACGTTGACATCGATATCCGATTCACGAGTGCGGAAGATGCCGTGCGTGGCTCAGATGTTGTCATTACCGTTACGCCTTCGGAGTTACCACTTGTCCGGGACGAGTGGATCAGAGAAGGAACTCATATTTCGGCTATGGGTGCTGATGACAAGGGCAAGCATGAACTCGATACGGCTATTTTGAAACGGTCGAGCCTGTTTGCCGATTACCCTCAACAATCCATCATTATCGGTGAATTTCAGCATGCCTATGATGATGGACTCATAAACTCGGCCGATGACATCTGTGCTTTGGGGTTGGTCACGCTTGGAAAATCACCCGGCAGAATTTCCGATTCCCAGATCACCATCTTTGATAGCTCCGGAATTGCAATCCAGGATCTGATGGTAGCGGGTGCGATTTTCGAAGCGGCTCAAAAAATGAGTCAAGTCCAGTACATCGACTTTTAAGGAATGCATCGATGATCACCAGCCAAGATTATAGTATCGTAGATCCGGACTCGTTGGAAACGCCGGCCATGCTGCTCTTCCAGGATATGATGGACCACAATATTCGAAGTGTCTGCGAGGTGGTGGGCGGAGGCCAGAATCTGATAACCCATGTCAAGACACACAAATCGGAGGCGGTCGCGCGCAAACAGGTCGAGGTTGGAATTGACGGATTCAAGTGCGCCACGTTGAAGGAACTGGCAATGGTGCTACAGGCCGGAGCACGCAAGGCGATACTCTCGTACCCTCAGGTCCAAAAGCGAAAGATCGAGCGTCTCTGCGACCTGACTTCGTCCTACCCAGACGCGTGGGTCGCCACCATCGTCAGTACCCCGTTTCACCTCGACGTACTAGCTACCGTCGCCGCACGCCGAAAACAGACGTTGTGCGCGATGCTGGATCTGGATGCTGGCATGCACCGTACAGGGATTGGATTCGGCCCGGATGCTGCAAAGTTGTATCGGAAAATCGACGCAGACCAGTTTTTACATCCATCCGGATTTCACTTGTACGACGGACACGATAACTTTAGCGACGTGGTTCAACGCGAGGCGGCAGCGCAGCGAAACATCGATTCGCTTCAGGAATTTAAACAGCAGATCGAATCGGCAGGAATGCTTGTTCCGTGCGTGGTTGCCGGGGGCTCCTTTTCGTTCGCTTACTACGCACGCACAGAGGGCATGAA
>DTRN01000027.1 GCA_012965905.1 Nitrospirales bacterium
TGAAACAAAAGCTTGCCGCGCTCGGCGTCACATACGATGAAGTGAAAGTCGGGGATATTTTTCAGATCAAACAGCTCAAAAAATCGATAGAGTACCGTAATGGAGCGCGTGATCCCATCGGCAGAGATACGAAGCTCGTCCTCTGTAAATTGAATCTCCTGTGGAGTGACCGCATAGGATAAAATGCCTGATTCCCGCAGCTGTGTTGCGAGCCATGCCATTTCAGGGCGATAGTCTTTGGCCTCCTCAGATACGACGATGGCCAGCACGATAGGATTGTCGGTTGCGCCATCAGAGTTCGCGGTATGTCGGATCATGTCTGCAAATCCGTCAACCATGCAATTTCGCATTGGCTCGCTGGCCGGAAGGGCTGAATCGTCGTGATACGCGTCGAGAAGCGCACCGGTCAGGCCAAATCCGCCGGGAACAGCATCGAGTTCAGTAATCATATGTCCGCTGTCCGTCGGGATGATGTCGGGACGAATAATTGCTGGAATGCTGCTGCGAAGCCGTCGCATTCGGCTGAAGGCAATGAGTTCTTGCGGTTTCCCAAGATCGAGATATTCCGCAATCCATGCGGGTTGGCGCCCGGATACACTCTGGAGATAGAGTGTGTTGCAGGATTGCATAAACGCGTGCAGCAGAGGCCCAAGGGTAGTGAGTAGCGCATGCTCTTGCTGAGAAACCATGAATGGCTCTGCACCAATTCGCCAGTGGCGAAGGGTAGTGCCCTCATCTTGACGTTCCGGGCGTGGTGCATAGAGTTCGGCGTGTGTAAGATGATCACGGATGCGCAAGGCGCGGACACGCAGGGTATCGTCTTCTAAAAGGCTGGCTGCCGCAGCAGGCTGTTGATGTTCTTGAAGGAGCATGACTTTAAAGGGGTTTTGTATGATTTCGTGCCGCGATGATAGTAGCATGTGCCTGTTTCACAGAACAAGGGAAGCTTCCAATGCGAGATGGCGTGTTTCTACCAAACGGGAAGAAGATTGGTGGGTGCACTGCTGATTAGGGTCTAAAGTCGATCGGAGCGTGGCGCGCATAATCAATTGCGCGAGGTATGTCCTCGGGTTGAAGTCCACGCCAAAACACATGCCATGCCTCGTCACGTATCATGCCATCGCACTGCTGCTCATACCATGCAATAAGCGGATTATTGGCGCGACTTCGCCAGAATACTTGTGGACAGTTCGCGTACAGCACACGCCATAAGTCATGGCCGACACCTTCTCCGCGGGCTTGTCGGTCGACGGCAAATTTTGTCAGGTACTTCCCGACAGGTGTGTCGGCAATAATGGCTGTGCCGCGGTAATCATCGGCGAGATACAACGCGTGCATGGGTCGCGCAAAGAAGTCGTCAACGAGCGTTCGCCCAAACGCGGTCTCGATGAGTGTCTGCAGTCGTGAGCAATCAACGTGAGTTATATCGGTCACGTGAGTAATAGATGATCCCAGCCGGATGAGCGTGCCTGCCCCAGTGGAGGTAAAGAGTTCACGCAAAAGATCCAGAGGCGAGGTCACGGCGATGGTGGTTTGGCAATCGATAGTTTTAAAGAGTCGATTAACTTGTTGTAACAACGCTTGCTGATGTAAAGGTAAGCGATTAGGCATCACTAATTCTTCGAATTCCGTGGTCATGTCGACGAGAGACAGCACGGTGCCATCAGGGGTCTGAAGCCCGCTCCGGGTTCCAAGAAACATAATCTTTCGAGAGCGGAGAAACTGCGCGAGATCGGCAAGCAAGTCGAAACGATCATCAATAGTCTCCGCACTCTCCGGAAATGGCAGCAGTGCGACGCTTCCATCGTGAACGACAGCCTGCACATGTGATGGGTCTTCTACGCTGACGATTGAACAGCGGACGTGTGGCTCGAGGCGTTCGCGTACCGTATTTGCGTGGCGTCCCGATGTGCTGGGTTTCACCAACCCAAATACGACGATAGGGGTAAGCTGTAGTTGCGCGAGGAATCGTAAATCAGCAGCCAGGACCTCAGATGCTTCCTCCATCACCGATTCTCCCACCACGATGATGGCAAATCGTTCGGGACTCTCGCTCTTAAATAATTTGAGGTAAAACTCAGCCTCGTCAGGACGCCCAATACTGGTGAGGAATTGAATCACGAGTTCGTGCGAGGTCATGCCTGGGTGCTCTCAAAAATATGCGTAAAGAGCGCAACAGCCCATTTCAGGTCTTCCCGACTTACCCACTCGTCCGCACCATGAGCCTGCTCAATATTGCCAGGCCCGAGCACAATGGCATTGATTCCCGCCTCGGAAAGCATGGCCGCCTCTGTCCAAAATTGGAGTGGAATGAACCCTCGAATATGAGAGCCGAGCACCTGTTCAAATTCTGGAAGGCGTATTGTGGAAAAGGGAGGATTGTGCAGGAGTCGCGTAGGGGTAATATCTGGATTGACGTTGTGCATCGCGAGCTCGATTTCCTGGTCGAATCTGTGTTGGTCAAATCCATGTGGGGGACGGATGGACCAGGTGAGGGTCGCCGCATCAGGGACGACGTTAAATGCAACTCCTCCATCTAATCCTGCGACGTTCATGCAGATTCCCTTCATATCATCTGGTCCTTGCGAGACGTATCGTTGGCCTAAATCATCAAGCTTGACTGCGAGGCGCGCCAGCGTAGCAACCGGCTTCGGCATATGGTCTGCGTTCGATGAATGACCGCCTTGTCCCTGAAAACGGGCTTGATATCCACTCACCCCGCGATGGCGGACCCCTGCATATCGATCGGTCGGCTCACACACAATTGCACGTTCAATGTCGCGGGCTTGCTGTGAAGACAGAAAGTCTCTGATACAGCTTGTCCCTCGTTCCTCGTCGCCGGAGAATAAGAACCCTACGTTGTGTGGGGAGCGAGTTTCGAGTGCGGTAAGAATGGCAGCGATCGCGCCTTTGGTGTCTGCTGCACCAAGCCCGGTGACCTTGTCTGTGGTGATCGATGGTGTCCATGGATCTTGGGTCCAGCCCGTATTGGCCGGGACCGTATCGATATGGACGTTGACGAGTAGCTCAGGTGTGCCGAATCGCGCAAATATGTAGGCACCGATATCGTCGCCTTTCGGTCGTGGCACCGTAGAGATGGCGACCTCGTCTGCACCACGTGTCGTGAGTTCGTGGCGCAGAAATTCACAGATAGCTAATTCGTCTCCGCCTGGGTTTTCTGTGTGATGCTCAATAAGGCGTCCCAACAACGCTTCTGTGGTCATGTGTGCCAGTATAACAAGTCGTTTCCTATTTGGGTTTGGCTGACCTGTCTCACTCCGGTACATTCGGAGTAGCAGAACGAAGGCTCTCTACCGTTGAGGAAGGATACATATGATGTTCGTACCGAAGAGTATGATGGGTGACCACATTGATTTGTGACATCGTGCCAGGGCGAACAAGGGTCGGATGGATAGGGACGGGTGTAATGGGTTTTGCCATGTGTTCTCACCTGTTGAAAGCTGGGTATTCCGTCACGGTGTATAGTCGGACGCGTGAGCGTGCAGAGGGCTTGGTCGAGAAAGGAGCAGCCTGGGCTGAATCTCCCGACGCCGTCGGACGATGTTCAGACGTTGTCATCAGCATGGTTGGGTTTCCTGCTGATGTTCGTGCGGTTTTTCTTGGGTCTCACGGAGTGATTTCACATCTCAAGCCGGGCAGCATCGTGATCGACATGACAACCAGTGAGCCTTCATTGGCGGTGGAAATTTATACCCAAGCTCACGCAAAAACCGTGGCAAGTCTTGATGCTCCAGTATCGGGCGGGGATATTGGCGCAAAAAACGCGACACTCTCGATCATGGTAGGCGGGGACGCTGATATCTTCGAGTGTGTCCGCCCCTTCTTTTCTTTGATGGGATCAACCATCGTACACCAGGGTGGACCCGGCGCAGGCCAGCATACGAAGTTGGTGAACCAAACGCTGATTGCAGGCGGGATGATCGGTCTATGCGAAGCGCTACTGTATGCCTACAAGGCAGGACTTGATTTAGAGTCCGTCATTGCCTCGGTGAGCCAAGGGGCAGCAGGTTCGTGGGCGCTCACAAATTATTCGCGGCGTATGTGTGAAGGAAACTTTGATCCTGGTTTCTTTGTTGAGCATTTTTCCAAAGACATGGCGATTGCGCTGGCTGAGGCGCGGCGTATGAAATTGTCGATGCCTGGTCTTGCATTGGCCCATCAACTTTACGTCGCACTTGAGGCGCAGGGTGGTGGCCGACAGGGGATACATGCATTGGTCCGTGCATTAGCCGACATCTCCCGTATCGAGTGGCCACCTCCTAGATAACTGATACTGATGAATGATCGTGGGGTGTTGCGTTGAAGTTGTAAAGGAGTGAAAGAGGTTGTTGTTCCATGACGAGTCAATTGAAGATAAAAGGTAAATGGGAAATGAGTGCGTATTGAAGGAAGGGGAAGTGGTGCCGAGAGGCAGAATCGAACTGCCGACACGAGGCTTTTCAGGCGTGGTGTTACCCAACACAGCAGACAACATGGTGCTAGGTCAGATCACATAAGCCCAATGCTATCAAGGTGGTTCGTCGTTTCCTGTTGCATGGGGTGACAAGACGTAGTTTCCTCTAACCGTGACCTAAACCGGTATTTCTGGAGTCCAACCGTGACTCAAACCGTGACGTGATTTAGCTCGCTCTCCCACCTCGGCTCATTCGCTTTCAAACTCCAACACAGCACCAAGTGACCCCGATTCCCAAATTCACCTTAATGGGGTTATGGCCAGAGTGCGCTCGCTACGTGTGAAATTTTTTGGAATTTTCACTAGTTTCAGGAGGGGGTGGATGGACTGTTGCAGTGTTGCAATGGAAATGGGGGGTGCCGGGCAACAGGAATGGAGCAGGCAACATCCAGAAAAACGCCGAGATGCGTGATCATAACGTAGCTAGTTATACGTAAATGGACGCAGTCTTTAACTGGTTTAAGTATGGGTGGATTTCTCATTCGGTGGAAGCACATAATGCGATTGTCGCTGAACAACCACCCGCTCATCCATAAAAATCCAAGGGAGGCCAACCCCATGAAGCTGTTATTGGTTTCGATACTGCTACTTACCAATATTACCTTTGTCGTGGACCGTTCCCAAGC
>DTRN01000028.1 GCA_012965905.1 Nitrospirales bacterium
CATGCCCAGTTTGTGTCTAACTCGTTGTTGATCTCGCTGGTGCGTGATCAGCTTGTTACGCAGAATGCCAGGTACCATACGCTTGATGATGCAGGTGTTGCGAACTTATTGGACTCAACCGAACAGCGGTGGGCAGCCGGCGTGGGCCAGGTTGTGCGTGATATTACCGGCGGACAGGTGGCCGACCTTCTGCGACGGTTCATCTCGAGCGTTCAGGCTGGAGCCTCGCTGGGAGGAGGTGGGAGTACCCACGCCTTGTTCATCACCGATGCACGCGGCGCCTTGCTTGCGAGTATCAACCGTTACCCGAACTATTCCAATGGCCGAACGCCCTGGTGGCAATACGCATTTGATGGAGGACGTGGAAAGGTTCGTCTGAGCGATGTGAGCCTTGATCCTAAGCTCAACGAATATGTCATTCTCCTGCAAACCCCAATTATGGATCTCGCGGACACGAATGTGTTGGGTATCGTCCATCGTGTGTATGATGCCAACGATTATTTTGCGCCCCATATCTATCCCACGCGCTTTGGCGAATCCGGCCATGTGATGCTCGTCGACTCCGAGGGTATCGTCATTAGTTGTCCCATCCTTCCCACAGGGGCTTCTGTCGATGATCGAGAACTCGTGCGAGCGTCGACGGTGGGGCATCCAGGGTGGGTGAAGGCTGGGAGTGATGGTCATGGTGGGGATGAAACGTCGATTCTTGGATTTGCTCCCCTTGTGGGACTGAACCGAATGACCAGTGCACTGGGAACCAGGCAGTGGCATACCATGACGTGGCAAGCGTCTGAGGAGTTGTTCGCGCCAATGAATCAGTTGTTGCTCTGGACCGCCTTTGCCGGCGTGTTCGCGATGGTGCTCATGAGCGGGTTGGGATACTACGCCGCCTCTCGAATTGTGACTCCGATCCGGCGGCTTCAAGATAGTGCGTTACGGATTGCTCAGGGAGAACTTCATGAGCCCATTGTCATCAACACAGGTGACGAGATCGAGCAGTTAGCGAATGATTTCAACAGCATGAATGATCAATTGCAGAAGGCGTTTTCAGGGCTTGAGCAAAAAGTTGAGGAAAAAACACGCGAAGTGGTGCACCTGAAGGAATACAACGAAAAGATTCTCATGAGCGTGCCGGACCTCATCGTCATCATGACCGAGGATGGAACTATTGAATACGTGAACCTGGCCTTTGAAGACTTGGTGGGCCTGAAGAGCGCTGACGTGGTTGGGAAGAATTTTTTTGATGTGTTGCCAGGTGACAAGGAGGGCATTGAGCAGGTGCGTGGTGAAATCAAACGGCTCTCGTGCGGCAACGAAAACGGACGCCATGCGGAATCGATGGCGCCACATCGGTCTGCCGCCGTTGGACTCTTAATGTCAGATCCGTTGGATCCGTCGAGAGAGGAACGTCAACCTGATCGACACAGTCGTGAGCTCACTATCGCGGAGAAAATTTTGCAATGTGAATGTTTCCGAGTCATCATGCCTGGAGAAGGCACTGAACGCATTGGGTTGGCCATGCGCGATATGACAGAGCATCGACACCTTCAGGAAGAGTTGATTCGTGCAGAGAAGCTGGCCGGTCTCGGAACGTTGACGGCGGGCATCGCCCATGAACTCAATAATCCCCTCTATGGAGTCATGGGTCTTGCAGAGATCATTCGAGACAACGATGATCCGGAGAACGACCGGAAACATGCTGGTGATATCGTCGCACATTCCAGACATATGAGTTCCGTCATCAAGAATTTCGCAGGCTACGTCCGCAAAGGGGATGTCGACGAACTTGTGCCGGTCGATATTAACCAAAAACTGGATGATTCGTTCAAGATGGCAGGGATGGGCATGGTGTCAAACGACATACAACTTGAACGCCACTATGGGTCAGTCCCGCCTGTGATTGCCAAACCAGATGAGATTCAGCAGGTATTTGTGAATATTATCAAGAATGGAATGCAGGCGATGGATGGGAAGGGGCTTCTTCGGTTGTCGTCGGCCTTGGAGGATGGAACGGTAACGGTTTCGATCCACGATGCCGGGATCGGGATTCCCAAAGAGTATGTCTCGCGCCTATTTGATCCATTCTTTACCACGAAAGCGCAGGGTGAAGGGACGGGGCTTGGATTGACAATTGTCTACAAAATTGTCAAAAAGTATGGTGGTGATATTCATTTTGACACTGAGGAGAAGAATGGGACCAAGTTCGTGATCACCTTTCCGGCTGGAGCCGTCAAAGACGTGATGTAAAAGGAGGACAGAAATGGCATTAGGAATGCATATCAAAGACGCCAAGGGAAGAGTTCTGGTCATCGATGATGAGCCTGAAGTGCGAAAAATTGTACACTTGGCGCTTGAGAAAAATGGGTATGACGTCGTCGAAGCGGAAGATGGGGAAAAAGCGATCGAAGCAATCCGATCCGGAGACAACCCTCTGCTCACCGATGTGATTATCTGCGATGTGCGGATGCCCAAGATTAATGGCGTTGAGGCCGTCGCCTTCTTCCGGGAACAGTTTCCATCGGTACCGATCATTGTCTTGACCGGATACCCAGACATGCAGCTCGCGACGTCTTTTATCAAGCAAGGGGTCATGGAATACTTGGTCAAACCGGTCGAAAAAGAAAAACTCGTTGAGTCGGTTGACAAGGCCATGGCAGTCCGTGGTTCCGGTGGCGATGCATTTAGCACATAGCCTCTTCCATGTGTATGGAAGCATCGTGGGATACATCAGTGGTTCTCGGTGTTTTACCTGAGGCGATCAGTCATTGGCGCGGCAAATCGATGGGAGACCGTCTTAGCGTGGCTAGTTTTCCTTGGTTATGCCACTGTAATTTTTTACCTCTCCTCTCAGTCTGAGCCTCCCCGTCTTCCTTTTCCAGTATTCCCTGGTCTTGATAAAATTGTTCACGCGTGTGAGTTCGGGCTGTTCGGTCTCGTGGTCTTTTGGGCGGTTGGATGCTCTTTCCAAACGCTTTCAGTACGATCAAAAGGGATTGTCTCCGTTGTGATCTCAGTGCTGTATGGAGTCTCAGACGAGATCCATCAGACCTTTGTTCCGATGCGGCTTGGTGATCCGTTCGATGTTCTTGCGGATGCTGCCGGTGCGGTGGGTGTTCTTATCGCTTTTCGCATCATCCATGGGTCTCGATGCGATGGACCGTTTCAGGTTCGTTAGTGGCCCTGATCCATATGCCGTTACTTTTTCCCAGCAGAACGCAGCGCTTTGTTTATTGCATTGTGTCCGAGCAATGTGAGGCCGAGGGAGAATAGCAGAGCGGCGGGAACGAATAGTCCAGTGGCGAGGGCGGCATTTCGGATCCACCCGATGACTTGGAAAGCTTCGAAGATATAGTTGGCCAGACTGGTCACGTAATACGAGATGACAATGAATGAGAGTCCTTCGACGGTCCGTTGTAAGATCGCTTGCCGTTTGGTGGTTTGATCCATGCTGGCAAGCAGCGCGAGGTTCTGCTGTTCAAGAAGCAGCTCGATTCTTGCTCGGATGATGGCAATGGTGCCTTCGATCGCGGCATTCATCGCATCAATACGCCGCATAAGCTGTTGATAGCCATCCGCGACCCCCGTAATGCGTCCGAGGACATACTCTGAGATTGGTCTGAATGGCGACAGCGGCTGTTCTTGAATGGACTGAATGGTGACTCGGATAATGCTCTCATACGGGATTGCCGCTGAGAGCTGATAACGCATCGCCTCTGCTAATCGACTCACTTCAACATAATCGTCGGTGAGTTCCGTCATCCATTGATCAAGGGCTTGTGACGTCGATGTCGGAAGCTGTTCTGATATTTTCCATTTCTGCGTGAGGTGGTGCCGCTCAAATTCGTGAATTTCGTCAATAGCGAGTGAGAAGGTCGGATGTGGGCGAAGGATCAAGTGTGTGTAGTTTTCGAGCGTCGTGATGCCGTCCATGACCTGACTGAGGTTGTGTGCGAGCGAATCTATTGACGGTGAGAACACCAAATAACGTTCACGCTGGTTCTGATCTTCAACGAAACTGGTGACCACAGAAATGTCATTACCGCAGATGCGTCCACCGTACAAGAATTGTCCAGGGACGAGCTGTCGAATCTGATCGGGGGTGTATTCTTGATGAGGCGCAATGACGATATCGAGAGACGTGATCCGGTAGCCAAGCGGGCACAATGGGAAATGATAATCGGGAAATGCGATTGGCCCGAATGTCGGGGGAGCGTGCGTGTTGTTGATGATATGCCAGATTTGGTACGTGTAATACTCAGTATGGGCCTCCCACACCACGACCAGTCGATCTCCGTTATTTGCCGTTCGTACACCGTAACCGAACTTCTCCTCGATGACTGCATCGTCGTCAGCGATCTCGAGACATTGGAGGACGTATCTAAACTCATCCTGGCTTTGAGGACGTTCAATCGGGGGATTGGCCATGTGATGAGCCACGTGGTGGATGTGGGCAGGTACACCCACCAACTCGTTTAAGAGTTTCTTGGGCTGGTGATGCACGCGGTGAAAAAAATCGTCTTCGTGTATCTGGTCATGTGTACTCATAGGCATAGTCATGGGGACTTAGGGGATCAATCTCAGGAGGTCGGTCACGGCAATGTTCTTCAAATAGCTTCGCACCGGCCGTTTACACACCAGACGAATTTTTTCGTGATCATGTGGAGTCGTATGACATTCCCAGCGTTCCCTCCCCAGTTCATTCAAGTGCTGTTCTAACGTCGTGTCCTGTGGCGCACTAAGTGTTATCACGCGATATTCCCAGGTGCCGATGCGTTTGATCTCTTTTCTCGCTCGCTCGAGTACATCATCAGGAATCTGTATCTTCTCTCCGGCGTCGATAGCGCGTTTATATAGTTGGAGAAGTTCCGCCGATGTCGTGGGGATTGTCTTCTGCGTTGGACCCGCAGCCTCTTCCCCATATGCCGGCGTCCCGCACAGTACAACCATCATGAAGAGTAGGGTTTTTAGAATCATATGATGAGGACATCCCGTTTGACCATTGCGTGAAGCACACGATACTATGATCGCCGAAAATTCGCCATGTCGACCAACTCCTCAGACGCACTAGAACTTAATCCCGCTGTCCCGATCACGGCAAGTGTGATCTGGTTGCACGGATTGGGCGCAGACGGCCACGATTTTGAATCGATCGTTCCAGAACTCGGGGTTGCCGAGAAATTGGGCGTGCGTTTCGTCTTTCCGCATGCGCCGCACATGCCTGTCACCATCAATGGCGGAATGGTTATGCGCGCATGGTATGACATTGTTGATGCTGATATAGCCCATCGTGAAGATTCTGTTGGAATCCGAAACTCTGCGGAGACGGTTCATGCCCTGGTGAAACGTGAAATCGAGAGCGGGAGAGATCCTCGTCGCATCGTGTTGGCGGGATTTTCTCAGGGTGGCGCCATCGTTCTCCATGCAGGCCTCAGATATCCCGAGCGGCTTGGCGGTATTCTGGCGCTCTCAACATATGTGCCTCTAGCAAACGCGTTAGAGGACGAGGCGCATCCTTCGAACGCGGATATCCCTATTTTTATGGCCCATGGTACCGAGGACCCGATCGTACCACTGACGCGAGCCCAGCAATCTCGGGCAATGTTGGAGGACAAGGGATATTCGGTGGAGTGGCACAATTATCCGATGCAACATTCTGTCTGCATGCCGGAGATTCAACACGTTGCTGTATGGCTAAAAGCGGTTCTCGCTTAGCAGTGTGTTGAAAAAAGCCGCCAACGGCGTTCTCGCTTCGCTCTGAAGCTCAACGTATCAGTAGTACGATTCGCCTCAGAGTCTTGCTGCGGCCTTGCTGGACGACCTTTTTGAACACCCGGTTAGGCTTTCGGAGTAACCCGTCGCGCGATCGTAATAAATCCCGTATGCGCCACCATGCGGTGGTCGGGTCGGACACTTCTTCCCTCAATGTTCCACGTACGAACTAGAACCTCGATCGTCTCGATCATGGTAAAGATCGCTTCTTGGCCAAGCGCTTCGACGGTGGTGACGACTTGAGGAACGGTCGGCACGAAACTCAGGAAAATTCCGCCAGAGCGAAGGATTTTTGCCGCGTGGGGGACCACTCTCCAAGGTTCTGGAAGGTCGAGCACAACACGATCAACCTCGGCCTCATCGATGCCTGCGTACACATCGTTGTGCACAAGTGAAAGGTTGGTGACCGGACCGAGGTACCGCTCAATATTCTTTCGTGCTGTTTTTAAGAAATCCTCGCGGATCTCATGGGAAATGACATGACCCTTCTCTCCCACGGCGCGTAGGAGAGTCATCGTCATCGCCCCAGAGCCGCATCCAGACTCGAAGACATCCGCGCCGGGATAGATATCAGCCCACATCGTGATGGTGGCAAGATCTTTGGGGTATAGAATCTGGGCTCCACGCGGCATTTTGACGACATAGTCGGCGAAGGTTGGATTGATCGCGAGCATAGTCGTCCCGCGTGAGAGTGTGACCACGGTGCCGTCTGGTTTGCCGATAAGTTCGTCGTGCGGAATTGTTTCTCCACTATGCTGGAACGTTTCCCCAGCTTTCAACGTGAGGGCGTAGTGGCGTTCCTTCTTCTGGTCCACCATGTGGATGCGTTGCCCATCGCACAACGTTCTCACTGTATTAGGCTCGTCCATTCTTGTGGTTTATCGTTGGTGATAATATGCGGTGAGGAGCGTATTGGACGCGACAGCCATACCGGAAAACAACATTGTCGCATACACTTCTTTTCGTGGCATCTTGACGTCGATGTTGGGGTCGTGTTTCCCAATTGAGGCCGACACATGCCGCAGGGTTTTCGCAGCGAAAAGGATCGGCCACAAGCAGGCGAGGCGAAGCCGGATCTCGTGGCGTGGGATCGACAGGGTGTATTGCCATCCCAGGTCGAGGTGTTCGATCGTGAGATCGATGAGTTGCATCACAATCGGTCGAGCGGTCTGAAAACCCTCTAGAGTCAGTAGATCCTCCGGTGTGAGCTGGTGTTGTTGAAGGAGAGACAGTGGAAGATAACATCTCCCCTTGCGGAGATCTTTCGGGAGATCTTTGAGAATATTGGTCATTTGAAGTCCCTTACCAAATCGAATGCCGCGTTCACACATTGTGGCCGCATCCCAATGTCCGAGTGACGGAACATGCGCGATGGAGAGACGTGTCCAGAACTCGCCAACACATCCGGCAACGTAGTAGGTGTACAAATCAAGTTCCTTCAACGTTGGTAAGGCGACGATATCAGAAGAAGCGGGAGGAGGAAATACGTTGATATCCATGTCCATGCCGTTGATAAGTGTGAGCATGAGGTCACGAATGCTATCTTGGTCGGTTGGCGTCAACGCATGAAAGAGCGTGAAACAGTCATTGAGTCTGGTGAGCAGGATGAGGTCGGCTTCGATAGGCTGACGAGTATCTAACGCCGCTTGAATGTCCTCCAACGCTCCAGGTGATGACCCGGATGGCTGAAACTGTTCACGAAACAGGTCAAGGCAGCGTTGCCGTCGTGTCACGTCGATCATGTGCGAATCGGCAATGGTGTCCGCCGCGCGCGCGAAGAGATAGGCGAGGCCAACCTGCGTTCGTATAGTGCGAGGAACAACAGCAAGCGTGAGGTAGAAGGAACGTGAGACGCGCTTCAGAAGATCGTGAAGGAGTGCGTCTTTCAGCTCGTTGCCCATCGTTCTCGCTACTGAGTAGGGCCTTGAGTGCGTGGTGGTGGCGATCGATGGTGAGATTTGCGCGGACAGCTGATTGCGCTGGCGATTAGGACTTCGATACAATAGCTCACTGTATGTCGTGTATATGTGTGTGTGTAAGGACCCAAGGTAAACATTGAAGTACGTGAGTCGTGATGAACGCGAAACGGATGGTGTGCTGCAGATGTCAAGGATTTATGCTGATCGAACGACACTATACTCGCGTCAATCGACGGATATACGCGCGATGTTTGAATTGCGGGTTTTGGTTGGATCTTGCCGATATCCTCAGGTTTTTTCACAAAGTCATTGCCAGCGGGCTGAAACGATTTAAACAGCCTGTTTGTGGTGAAGATTCATCCCTCTAACACGACATATTGCTTGTACACATCCCTGTTACTGCCCAAGTTCCATACAATGGCATGTTTGCGTTTTGATGTAAATAATCACGGAATGAGAAGGACGGCATGAAGACAATGCGCTGGCTGTGGCCTCTCGCGCTCCTCTGTTGTGGGGGTCTCATCAGCAGCGTCTCGAGTTGCCGGACTGCTGAGCCTGTATTCGAGGCGGTACGTGCTCCGCATCAAGTGACGCAATATATCGCGCTTGGTGACAGTATCTCGACGGACGATTATCCTGGGCGCGATCGTGGGGCGGTGTCGCTATTTTATCTCAATCGTGATGAGGACTTTCCAGAATTTGAGGAGCGCGATCTCCTGTCCCTCAATGCAGAGATGCAGTTGATTTTTGCCGCGAGTAATGGTGCGACGACCGAAACGGTCCTTCACGCGCAACTCTCGCAGCTGCCACCGAATCCTCCTGGTGTGACGCTGGTGACCCTGACCATCGGGGGCAATGATTTACTTCGCGCTATTCATGGCGACCCACGCCGCATAGCAGAGCACACCACCAAAATTGTGAACAATATCCAACGCATACTGACTATTGTTCAAACGACATTTCCGAGTTCTCTTATCCTCTTGGGGACAATCTATGATCCCACCGACGGTGTGGGAGATCTCTTTTCGCCGGATCAGCCGCTGACCGATGCACTCGAGATGATTGACCAGATCAATGCGCGCATTCGGTCTTTTGCACGCCCGCCGCGGATTCAGCTGGTCGATATTCACCAGCATTTCATCGGCCATGGATCGCACCATGCCGATCCTGCCAATCCATATCATGATCAGGATGATCCAACATATTGGTTTACCTCAAAAATCGAACCAAATGAACGTGGGGCGTCCGAGGTGAGACGGTTGTTTTGGAACGCACTTGAGGCTGGGTTGCAAGATTTGAAAGGTGGTCGAGACGAATCATGATTCGAACGATCACGATTGGCTCAACCCGTATCACCCTGGCAGGCACGGCACACGTGTCTAAGGCTAGTGCAGACCTTGTCGCGGAGATGATTGAGACCGGCGAATACGATTGTGTGGCGGTGGAGCTGTGTGAATCGCGGTATCAGAGCTTGTTTGACGATGCCGCTTGGAAAAACCTTGATATTTTTCAGGTGCTTCGACGGCGTCAGGCAGGTATGTTGTTGTTGAGCTTGGCGCTTGCGTCCTATCAGAGTCGGTTAGCGAATCGGTTTGGCATACAGGCGGGACAAGAATTTCGGATAGCTATTGCTGAGGCGCAGAAGCGCGGGTTGCGTTTGGAGCTGGTCGATCGAGATGTCCGCACGACCCTTAATCGAGTGGCAGCACGAGTCACCTGGTGGCAGAAGATCACCATTCTCTCCGGATTGCTTGGCTCGGCCTTTAGCCGTCAGGAAATTGAAGAGGCTCAGATCGAGGAGTTGAAACAGGGCGATATGCTCAAAGCCGTGATGGAAGAGTTTGGCGCCACCTTTCCGGGAATTCGCGAGGCGCTGATTGATGAACGAGACCAGTACATGACTGGAAAACTTGCAGCTATCGCTGCGGCCCCGTCGCCGCCGAAGCATATCTTGGCCGTCGTTGGCGCTGGGCATGTTCCGGGGATGGAAGAGTCTAGTGCTGAGCCGCCCAACAAAGAAGCGATGGACGCGTTGTGTGTGGTGCCTCCAAAAAGTAAGGTTGGGTTATACATTGGATGGGCCATCGTCGCGATCATCCTGTCCGCATTTGCAGTTGGGTACTCGCGTTCTCCGGAACTCGGCCTGTCCATGCTGCTGACCTGGGTAGTGATAAACGGTACTCTCTGTGCCATTGGAGTAATGATCGCACGAGGACATCCGTTGACGGTGTTGTCCGGATTTTTTGCCGCGCCGCTCACATCCTTGAATCCGACCATTGGGGCCGGTATGGTCACCGGGGCTGTGGAAGCCTGGATTCGAAAACCCAAGGTGGCCGAGTTTGAGTCATTGCGCGCAGATTTGACACAGGTTCGGAAATGGTGGACGAACGGGGTCTCCCGAGTCTTGCTCGTCTTTTTCTTCGGAACACTTGGCTCCGCAGCCGGCACCTATATTGCCGGAGCAAAAATTCTAAGTGACTTGTTCTAGCGGCGAGTGACTCCTAAACTCATTATTGGTGTGCTGGTTTCTGGCCGAGGTACGAATTTACAGCAGATACTTGACGACGTTGAGAACGGGAAACTTCATGCCTCAGTGTTGGTTGTCGTGAGTAATCGCGAGTCAGCTCAAGCCCTCGCGAAGGCAAAGGCACATGGAATACCAACAATTGTTATCGATCCGAAGACATACGCGTCGACAGAGGAGTATGATGGGGCAATTCTCGATGCCCTCAAGAATCATGGCGTCGACCTTGTTGTTCTTGCGGGGTATATGAAAGTCGTGTCGTCTGTCTTGATTGAGGCATATCGAAACCGGATGATGAACATTCACCCTTCATTGCTCCCAGCGTTTCCTGGCCTACATGCACAGCGGCAGGCGTTGGAATGCGGGGTGAAAATGGCAGGGTGCACGGTTCATTTCGTCGCAGAAGAGGTTGATGCAGGTCCGATCATCCTGCAAGCCGCGGTTCCCGTTGAAGAACACGACACCGAAGAGAGTTTATCAGCAAGAATTCTTGAGCAAGAACACCAGATATTGCCCAAGGCGTTACAGCTCTATAGTGAAGGGCGGCTAAAAGTGGTTGGCCGTCGTGTCGAAATTGCAGACGCGTGAAGGATCTTTAGCAGGGGAGTGAAACACAGTTTGCGGCAGGATGGTCAAAAAGGCTCGTCCAGCAAGGCCGTAGGCATGTTGGCGCGCGGAGCGTACACGGAGTACGTGAGCACGGCAACGGGCCGAGAACGCCGCTGGCGGCCTTTTTCAGCAGGAAACGTGTGGGGGGTTAGCTCAGTTGGGAGAGCGCCAGAATCGCACTCTGGAGGTCGTGGGTTCGACCCCCATACCCTCCACCACCGTTTCCCCATCCAGCCACGTCCAGTCGGGCGACCCTTGATCGTACTGGCATGATGGTGCCGACCACAACATCTTGACCGTGGAGAAAAGAATTTGATAGCATTCGCCGCGTTGGTGGGAACAGAAAGTTAGAATTCTGGAATAATAACTGGCTCTATCTCCTCACGTACCAAATAACATACTTCGTAAGGCAGACTCCCACAGTCATTTTAGTAAGGAATGCCCATGTCAACGTCGATGATTGAGGCTCGGGATCTCTACAAAAATTTTGGAGAAACCCAAGCGGTTTCCGGGGTTTCCTTCTCTGTTCCGATCGGCCAAATTGTCGGATTTCTCGGTCCCAATGGTGCAGGGAAAACAACCACTCTTCGTATGCTTGCGGGGTATTTAGAGCCGAGCCGAGGCCAGGCCATTATTGACGGAGTGGTTGTGGGTGACGATCCGCTGCTGACACGAGAGAAGATCGGCTACCTGCCTGAAAACTGTCCTCTCTACGACGATATGATGGTGGTGGATTTTCTCCACTTTGTGGCGGAGCTTCGCATGATTCCACCGTCTCAGCAGGCTGCCAGGCTACGACCGGTGTGTGATCGGTGCGGAATTTCATCGGTTTTGGGAAAGGACATCGGGCAACTTTCAAAAGGATATCGGCAGCGAGTCGGGCTCGCGCAAGCGATCGTAGGGGATCCCGATCTTCTGCTTCTTGATGAACCTACCTCGGGTCTTGATCCCAATCAGATTCTCGAAATTCGTGCGTTGATCAAGGAACTTGGCAAAGAGAAAACGATCATTCTGTCGACGCACATTCTCCCTGAGGTTCAAGCGTCCTGTGACCGGGTCATCATCATCTCAGATGGAAAACTTGTGGCAGATGATACGCCGGATGCGCTGATGACCAAGGGTACTGCCACCCGAGTCAGTCTGCTGTTCGGGCCAATGGACGGCGCGTCAGTTGATGCCGACCGCCTTCGCGAGATTCTTGCCGACGTTCCAGGGACTCGAACGGTGTCCTCACGGCCGGGTGAGGGTGACGGAACGCTTGGGTTCTTGGTCGATGTTGGCGGTGACGGTGACCCGCGTTCCGCGTTGTTTCAGACCGTGGTGCAGCATGGGTTGCCGTTGTTGGAGATGCACCGCGAGCAAGTCAGTCTGGAAGAGACGTTCCGCAAACTGACACAAGGAATCGCGTAGATAGAGGACTCACACATGACATTCGTACACCGAACACTGTGCATCGCAAAACGAGAGTTCCGGAGTTACTTTAACTCTCCCATCGCCTATATCGTGATCAGCGTGTTCTTGCTCTTGTCCGGCTGGTTCTTCTTTTCATCGCTGTTTCTGATCGGACGGTCCACCCTTCGTGGCTTCTTCTCGTTTACCCCGATTTTGTTCATCATGTTTATTCCTGCGATTACCATGCGGTTGATTGCAGAAGAGGTGAAAACCGGAACACTTGAATGGTTGACGTCGATGCCGCTTCGCGATCTCGATGTCGTGCTCGGGAAGTTTCTTGCGGCGCTTGGACTCATTGCGGTTGCACTTGCCATGACCATCCCTTATCCGATTTCTGTTGACATGGTCGGGGCGCTTGACTGGGGCCCGGTCATCGGTGGATATATCGGACTGCTATTGTTGGCTGGTGCGTTTCTTGCGGTGGGGCTCTTTGCTTCAAGCCTGACGGAAAATCAGATCGTGGCCTTCATTATCGGCGTCAGCCTCTGTTTTACGTTCTTCATGCTTGACAAAGTCACGTTCTTCCTGCCTGAGCAGCTTGGAGCGATTTTCCAATATCTTTCAGTTGACTACCACTTCCGGAATATTGCCAGGGGCGTGATCGATACCCGTGACCTCCTGTTCTATCTTGGCATGATGGTGATCGGTCTCTTTCTCACCATGGAATCTCTGAAACGCCGCCATGCCTGAGCAATCGTTCGGATCACCAAGGACAAAACGGCGCGTCGATCGGACGACGTATGGGCTCGCCATTATTGGGATCGTTGTCCTCGTGAATATGTTAGCCATTGGGTGGTTTGCACGCGTCGATCTGACCGAAAACGGGCTCTACTCCCTCTCGGAAGCCTCGCGAGCCACCGTGGAAAACCTTGAAGATCCAGTGTCGATCCGTGCGTATTTCACCGCGGACCTTCCGCCACCGTTTTCATCGACGTCACGCTATGTGAAAGATCTTCTGGATGAATACGCCACCTACTCTCACGGTATGTTGCAGTATCAATTCATCGATCCGGTTGAACAAGAGACGGAAAAGGATAAGGCCAAAAAAAAGGAGATCCGTCAGGATATTTTTGGGCGGGCTGTTCGCGAGCGAACGACTCAGGAGTATGAACTTCTCGGCTTGGGCATTCCGGCCGTTCAGATTCAGGTCAACGAAGGGGACAAGCTTGAGGTCAAGCAGGCCTATATGGGAATCGTACTTCGATATCGCGAAAAGCAGGAAGTGATTCCCCTGGTTCAAGATACCGCTGGCATTGAGTATGATCTGACATCCCTGATTCGTAAATTGGTGCGGCCGAAGACACCTGAAATCGCCTTTCTTACCGGCCACGAAGGTCCGGATTTGCGGCGAGAACTAAGGCGAACCTATGGGCTGATGGAAGAGCTGTATAACGTCAAGGAAGTTGATCTGTCTCAAGAGCAAAACATTGAAGATACCATCGACGGGATCATCATCGCGGGAGCAGCTACCCCATTTACCGAAGCGGAACGGCGTGCCATCGATCAATTCATCATGAGTGGAAGGGGTGCTGTGTTTCTTCTTGACCGCATCAGTGTGGATAGGAGGACACTGAGTCAGAATCCCATAGACCACGGGCTTGATGGGTTACTTGAGCATTATGGGGTGAAGATGGGAGACGGGTTGGTGCTTGACGTTGAATCCTCGATAGTGAACGTGTCACATCAACGCCGCTTCATGCAAATCACCCAGCCGGTCCCTTATCCGTATATTTCTGTTCCGCGACAACTGAATTCAGAGCATCCGGTAACGCACGGGCTGACCGGCGTCACCTTCCCCTTTGTGAGTCCGCTTGAGAATGTTGCAGCGCAAGACGCTGGTTCAACCATTGATATGTTAGTGACATCGTCCGAAAAGAGTTGGATACGGCAACAGCCGTTTGATCTACACCCACTGCAAGAGTGGGGGGCACGGAGCATCGATTTTGAAGGTCCGCAAAATCTCGTCGCGACCATCTCTGGAACACTGAAGACGGCCTTTGATGAGCCGGCTGATGACGACGTGAGTGCGACAGAGGACTCGACCGAAGCCTCGGCGCCACGGAGAACGGAAACTGATCACGCCAGGGTGGTCGTCGTTGGGGGATCCTCCATCCTTCTCGACCAGTATACATCAGAGTCAAACCAGGCCTTTGTGCTGAACCTTCTGGATTGGATGTTGCTCGATGATGCCATGCTGTCGATTCGTACGCGGGGGTTAACCATCGCTCCGCTCGACGAGGTGTCTGACGCGACTCGCAATGCCATGAAATACCTTAACATGCTTGGATTGCCTGCGGCGTTGGTCGCGTTTGGTCTCGTGCGGTGGCGTATTCGAGAAGCCCGGCGTCGTGGCCTGACACTGTAGCGATCATAGGGAATCATCATATGCATATACGAACCGTCATCGCGATCGTCATCTTCGTCGCCCTCGTGGGGTTGGTGATGACCACAGTATTCAAACCCCAGGAACGGAACCTCAGTCGTCTCAGTATCCCCACAGTTGTGCCCGATACAGTCGAGAAAATCGTGTTGGATGGAGACGAAACATTTGAGTTGCTGAAAGAAGGCGAACAATGGGTTCTTGATGATGGACGGCTTGTCGATCCTAAAATGATCGAGCGCGCATTGGAGAGCCTGGGGAGTCTCAGCTCGACAGAACTGGTGTCGAGCAACCCGGAGAAACATGCCTCCTATGAGATTGATGAGGAAAAGGGCCGGCGGGTGACGGTGTTTGTTCAGGACCAGCCGGTGCTCGATTTTGTGATAGGGAAGGCGTCAACGCTGGTTGGACCATATGTGCGCCTTGTGGATACTGATGATGTGTATCTGGCCAAACGAAGCCCCGTCAGATCCTACTTTGTCTTCGCGAGGGCTGACTGGCAGCGGTTGCAACTGTTTGATGTGAGCCTTGCAGATGTCGCATCGTTGACGTTCGTGTCAGGGGATGGGAACGAATTTGACCTCGTGCAGGACGAGGATAAGGAATGGGCACTCAGCGATACGTCTATTCTTCCAGACGGATACCGATTTGACGGTTTCAGGGCGCGATCCTTCGTCTCCAAGTTTCTCAATCTGAGAGCAAATGAAATCTTGGTCATGTCGCCGGATCCGGCCGACTCGGGTCTAGGCGTCGACGGGAACGTAGATATGTACTCCCTCTCTTTGCGTAGTGGTGTGACACAGAGCCTTCGAATAGGCAATGTCGATGAGAACAAACAGAAGAATAACTACGCACAGTTGAACGAGGATCAACCTCTGTTGATCTCGACCATTGTGGCGGACAGTCTCCTGAGGGAGCTCAACGATTTTCGGGCGTTGAACCTCATGGAATTTGATCCCAACAACGTGACGAGACTGTCGATCAAGTCGAAAAAGGGGCGACGCGTATTTGAGAAGGTCGATGGGCAGTGGGCAGTCGGAAAGGACTCGGCCCGGCCCGCAACAGACTTTGTCTTAAATGGTGCAACGGTGGAGCGATCGATTCAGACATTGTCGCGTATAGGAGCGATGTCCTATGTCGAGAACGCGCCAGCGAAAGCCGGGTTTCGCAAGCCGGCGTTTGAGATCGCGGTGACGCTCGAGTCAGATGAAACCGCAAGCCTCCTGCTTGGCGCTGAGCGGAAAGAAGGCGCATATACCGTCTATTACGCGCGAGGCAACGTGGATGAAAGCACCTATCTCTTGCCGGAGCACGAAGTTGCACAATTTACCACCTCAGGGTTTGATCCGTGGCAATAGCGATCACCTAGATCGACTTCTTACACAAATAGAAATCTGTCTTCTCGTAGTCACTCGCCAAACGATCGGCCACTTCCTTCTCGGTTTTTGGCGGGGGAACGATGACCTTTTCTCCCGGCTTCCAATTCACAGGGGTTGCGCAGGCGTGTTGTTCCGACGTCTGAAGTGAATCCACCAACCGCACGATTTCATCGATGTTCCGACCGTTGGTCATCGGGTAATAGATGATCGCTCGAATGGTCTTTTTCGGATCGATCAGAAACACTGCGCGCACCGTTGCCGTGGTACTGGCTCCTGGGTGGATCATGCCGTACTTATGAGCGACGGCCATGCTGAGATCGGCGATCAGCGGATAAGGAATTTCCACACCGACCTTTTCCTTCATGTTCTGTGTCCAGGCAAGGTGCGAGTGGATGCTATCGATACTGAGTCCGATCAGCTTCACATTCCGTTTCTCAAAATCATCCTTACGCCTGGCAAACTCGGCCAACTCTGTGGTGCACACGGGCGTAAAATCGGCGGGGTGTGAAAACAGCACCACCCACGATTTGTCAGCCCATTTACTGAACGTAATCTCTCCATGCGTTGTGACAGCGGTAAAATCAGGTGCCGGGTCGCCGATTTTAGGTAAGCTCACTGTGTCTGACATCACTCCTCCTTCAGGTTGTATGTTGGTCTGATCTGATGATAATCGAAATACTTGCCAGCGCGCAACACATCGGACCGGGTGTGATCTGTTGTTAGAGACTCTGCAGCAGTGGCTTTGATCCCTTAGCCTTGCTTGTGGCACAGCAAGGAGGTCTCTTTGCCGTGTGTTATTTTAGCTTGCCAGCGT
>DTRN01000029.1 GCA_012965905.1 Nitrospirales bacterium
GTCAATCCGAGTCGGCCATAGTACGCCAGCGTGTTTGTTTTCGAACGTGGACGTATTTGGAGGCGCGTAAGCTAGGTTGGACTCATGCAGACCTATTTCTATCAATTAGCGGAAGATATTACGGCCCGAATGCAGGGAAATGAGCGTTTCACCTGTACCTTTTCGGCGGAAGAGTCTGATTTTGTACGGATGAATCAGAGTGCGGTCCGGCAAGCGGGGAGTGTGACGCAGCGATCGTTAAGCATCGATCTGATTGCAGGCAAGCGTCACACATCCGAGTCAACCTCGCTTTCAGGGGATCTCACGATGGATCGTGCCCGTATCGATGCAATGTTAGTGAGATCCCGGGAAAAATTACCCTGTCTTTCAGAAGACCCCCATCATCTCTATGCCACTGACGTTCACTCAAGTGAGCAGCATGGCAAGAACTCCCTCGCGAAGAGTTCCGATACGGTCCCAGCTATTCTGGAGGCTGGTCGGGATCGTGACATGGTGGGTCTCTACGCGTCAGGTGGGATGTATTCTGGATTCGCGAATTCATTTGGGCAGCGCAACTGGTTTTCGAGTTTCAATCACAACTTGGAGTGGAGTTTTTATTCTCAGGCCGATAAGGCCGTGAAAAGTCGTTACGCAGGATTCGAGTGGGATCCGGCGGCGTTTCAAGGAAAAGTCGATTGGGCCAATGAGCAACTCGATGTCCTCAGCCATCCTTCACACACGATTAAGCCTGGGCGTTATCGTGTGTATATCTCACCCTATGCACTCTACGATGTTGTGGGCATGTTGAGTTGGGGCTGTTTCGGAATGAAGTCCCACCGCACCAAGCAGACCCCCTTGCTCCGCATGCTGGAAGGTGGCGCGAAACTCCACCCGTCGGTGACGATGCTTGAGAATACGCGAGACGGTATTGCGCCCAATTTTCAAGACGCGGGTTTCATCAAGCCGGATCAGGTTGCGCTCATTGAGAAGGGCGAACTTCGCGATACGCTCGTCTCACCACGTTCTGCAAAAGAGTATGGGATTCCTACCAATGGCGCATCGAGTGATGAGGCCCCGGAATCTGTCGAGATTGGCGGAGGCGAGATCGAGTCTGATCAGGTCTTGCGACAGCTTGATACGGGAATCTATATCAATAACGTGTGGTATCTCAACTATTCTGATCGCAATGCATGCCGAATGACTGGCATGACCCGCTTTGCAACATTCTGGGTTGAAAATGGCGTGATCAAGGCCCCGCTGTCCGTCATGCGTTTCGATGAAACCTTGTATCGCATGCTCGGAGAAAACCTTATTGGACTGACTGCCGAACGTGATCTGATCATGGACTCCACCACCTACCAGGCCAGATCAACCGAGAGTGGACGGTTGCCTGGCATCTTGGTGGGAGAATTTTCGTTTACGCTTTAGGGAGGGACTCTCCCCTGTGTTGCATGACCCATGACTGAGGACGAACGTAAAGTGCTCCAAGTCAACGCCGCGTTTTATGAGGCTTTTTGTCGGCGTGACATGGAGGGGATGGACAAACTCTGGGCACAAGAGCATGAGATTGCTGTTGTTCATCCGGGGTGGCAGGCAGTCTACGGCAGAGACGATGTCCTTGCCAGTTGGCATGGGATCTTGCAGAGTCCTGGTTCTCCTGACATTGCCTGTACTGGTGTCCGCGTGTTTGTGACGGGGGATGTGGCATTCGTGATTTGTACCGAAAAGCTGTTGAGCGGCGATCTGATTGCGACAAATGTGTTCATACGTGAATCGAGTGAGTGGAAGCTCATCCACCACCACGCTGGCCCTACGGCAACGGATGATGCTTCTTCAGCGATGTTGAATTGAGGCCGATCTTCAGTCTGCCTCGCCATTAATGAAATAACCGCTTTCCTTTTTGCTTCTAGACGCCTATATTTCAGCGAAATGCTTTCGTGAACGACAATTCAGAGTTGATCTCAATTGATTAAAAACTAGGGGAGGGTATGGGAATGAGACGGATGCCACACATATTTACTATAGCAGTGGTTGTTGCTGGGATTTTACTTTCGGCAACAGGCGCATGGGCGCAGGAATCGAAAATCGATAGCGGGGATACCGCATGGATTATCGTTGCCTCAGCGTTAGTGTTCGCCATGGTGCTGCCGGGACTTGCCTTTTTTTACGGGGGATTGGTCCGGAGCAAGAATGTGCTGGGAACGGTAATCCAGACCGCCATCATCATGTGTGTGATCAGCCTTGTCTGGGTATTCTGGGGATATAGTTTGGCGTTTGGTCCGGATAAGGGCGGCATCGTTGGAGGGCTGGATTTTGTAGCCTTGAATGGAGTTGGGCTTGCGCCATCGGATTATGCGTCAACGATACCGCATCAACTCTTCATGGTCTTCCAATTGATGTTTGCGGCCATTACCTTTGCTCTGGTTACGGGGGCGTTTGCCGAACGTATGAAGTTCACCGCGCTGCTATTGTTCGCGGTCCTGTGGTCGACGTTGATCTATTCACCGCTCGCCCATTGGGTATGGGGTGGTGGCTGGTTAGGGGCCATGGGCGCAATGGATTTTGCCGGAGGAGCCGTGGTCCATGTGAGTTCTGGATTTGCTGCCCTCGCCTGCGCGCTCGTTTTGGGAAAGCGAAAGGGATATGGGACAGAGAAGATGGCACCTCATAACCTGCCCTTTGTGTTGTTAGGCGCGAGCATGCTCTGGTTTGGCTGGTTTGGGTTCAATGCGGGGAGTGCGCTTGGGGCCAACGAGACTGCCGCAGCTGCTTTCGTCAATACGCACCTTGCGGCTTCTGCTGGGGCAATTGCTTGGATGGTGGCGGAGTGGATGCATCGTGGCAAGCCCACGCTGTTGGGGGTTGCCAGTGGAATGATTGCCGGCCTCGCGACCATTACCCCTGCTGCTGGATTTGTGACAGCCATGCCTTCGATCGTTATCGGCCTGATTGCCGGCGTGGTGTGTTATGGGGGCGTCGTGTTGAAGCTCAAGCTTGGATATGACGAATCACTTGATGTGTTGGCCATTCACGGATTTGGGGGTATTACCGGACTGTTGGCAGTAGGGATCCTCGCTGAGGGCGGTTCCATCAGCGTCCAGCTGGTACTGATTGGTGCCACCGTTGCGTTCTGCTTTATCGGAACATACATCATTCTGAAGGTTGTTGACTTGATTGTTGGGTTGCGTGTTTCTCTTGAAGAGGAGCAGGGAGGTCTTGACCTCAGTCAACACAATGAGAAAGCTTATAGCTAGCACATGCACCTATTGCAGTCAGGCAAAGGGCAAACGAGCGTGCCCGGCATTGGGCGCGCTCATTTGCCCTCGCTGTTGTGGTGAACACCGACTTGTTCGGATTGAATGTCCAACAGATTGTAAGTATCTCACGACCAACGAAAGCTATCAGCGGGAACGGTCAGCCCAGGCCTTTGTGATGGAGCGAGCGAAGGCACTCCAGGCCTACAAGGACAGCAAGGCCGTGATGGCTGTGGTTGGTCTTGAAATGACTGTGTATAAACATTTGACCAAGCATCCTCAGACTCGAGAGTGGGAAATCATCGCGGGAATGGAGGAAATCCGGAAACGTCTCAGCCCGTTGGCATTTCCCGATTCAGAACGTTCGACACATGGGGAATCGCTCTGGACAGACTTTGAACCATTCCTTAAGGAGATTGATCGATCTGAAGCCGCTGATATCATTGGAGCATATATTTCCTTCGCGAAATCGTTTTCTGGCGATGAGCTTGGGTCACGGCAGTTTCAACGTGGATTATTAGGCTTTCTTCAGCAGTACCAGTCTGACATCCTGGAGAAAATGCCGCAGCAAGAGAATCAGAGCCGCATTATTACGGCGTAGTTTCAACTCCACTTCTCCATGTCCGAGACTCCCTGTCAGGCCACGCAGGATATCGATGACTGTGTGGAGATCATTCATTCCTTCTCTGCCCGTGGGTGGGTTCTCGGAACCGGCGGCAATTTTAGTGTCGTGCTGACCCGAGAACCATTTCGTCTCGCGATCACGTCAAGCGAAATCGATAAGAGCGCCATATCGGCAAAGCATTTTCTTCACCTTGACGCGCCGGGAAATGTATTAGAAGGAGAAGGAAGGCCGACGGCAGAAGCCGGATTGCATCGTGCCGTTCTTGAGTCAGTGAACGCGAGAGCGGTCTTTCATACACATTCGGTATGGGCGACCGTCCTTTCCACCACCCATGCTTCCCGTGATGGACTCTATATTGAAGGCTACGAGATGTTGAAGGGATTACAGGGCGTCGATTCGCATACACATCGCGAATGGCTACCAATTATTGAAAACTCGCAGGATATACCCACTCTTAGTGATGCTATTCGTCATCTTCTTGCGGAGAAGCCAAAGTCGCATGGATTCTTAATTCGTGGCCATGGGTTATATACATGGGGCAAGACAATTCAGGACGCGAAACGGCACGTCGAAATCCTGGAATTCCTCCTTGAGGTCACAGGGCGACAACGTTCAGTTTCAATAGAAGGGTAGACGAATGGCAATCGTAAAAATACCGGATGAAGGCAGGACGCTCGAAAATCAGGAGCACATCACAGCTTATCTGGCTGGTATCGGGATCGACTATGAACGTTGGGAACCTACGCATCCGATTGCACCCGATGCACCTGCAGAGGGAATCTTGGAGGCCTATAAGCCAGAGATTGACACACTCAAAACGAAAGGCGGGTATGTGACGGCCGACGTGATTGACGTGAATCCAAGCATCCCCAATTTAGAGGTGATGCTGGATAAGTTTCGCAAAGAGCATTGGCATGATGAAGATGAAGTGCGTTTTATCATTGAAGGCCGCGGAGTGTTCCACATCCATCCAAAAGAGCGACCGGTAGTGGCCATTCAAGTAGGGGAAGGGGACTTGATTCGACTGCCGCGTGGAACCTGGCATTGGTTTGATTTATGCGAGGAAAAACGCATTCGCGCAATTCGCCTTTTCCAAGATCCAGCAGGGTGGACGCCGGTGTATACCGAAAGCGGAGCCGAACATGGATATGTTCCCGTGTGTTTAGGCCTGACTGACATCT
>DTRN01000030.1 GCA_012965905.1 Nitrospirales bacterium
AGAGGCCAAATACTCTTTGGCTTCATCGGTAATATACTCTGAATAGCCGTAACGATCCTTTTCAACATCCTTGGCATCCTGCATCACCTGCTCGGTTGGAATACCATACTCAATATTGCAGGAGGTGTACGCTTGAATATAGGTCGGGCCAACTTCACGCGCGATCAAGACCGCTTTCTTTATCGCGCTCTCCACCCGCTTGGGATTGGTGGGAACAACCATGGCGACGTATGCACACCCGGCGATCTTGGCCATGCCAAGCATATCCATCTTCTCGAACTTTTTCCCCAGTGGAGCCATTTTAAGCACCGCGCCCTTATTCGTCATACCGCTCTCTTGCCCGCCGGTATTCCCATAGATCTCGTTATCGAGCATGATCGTCGTAAATTTTTCTTTCCGGAACCAAGAATGGAGCGTCATTCCAAACCCAATATCGGCCAATCCGCCATCGCCAGCCATCACAACAACGTCCTTCGGCTTATCCCCAAACCTTATCTTCAGACCACGCGTCAACCCGGACGCGACGGCATTGGTATCCCCATAGTTCCCGTACACAAATTGAATCGCTGCTTGGGATATCACGAGACGTCCGCAACCCGCGGTCCCAACCATTATGGTGTCTTCAGGATTGGGCAATGCGATCAACGAAAGCCGGATAAATAGTGTCATGGCACATCCCGCACACATCGGATGCTCTTCTATAATTTCCTTGAACTGCCCTGTCTGATTGACCGTCGTCTTCTTGCCAAAAGGGCCATGGTCGACCATGTCCCGATATTCCTTCGGCATAAACTTCTCAAAACCAGGAGTAAATTTGACGTAGTCTAGACTCATGTTTTTGCCTCCCTTTTTGTACCAGTTAGACCGGTACTATCGTGATTCAATCTATAACCGAATATGTATGCCTTATCCAGCAGCAATACCCAATATATTGTTGTCACTCTATCAAAGGGGCTCCAAAAGTGTCAAACTGAATTCGCCCCTATTTAGTAGGGGGCAGAAGCCCTAGGAGTCTCCCAAAAGCCCTATATCACAATGACTTGTTTGGATCCTTATAACCTCTATATCTGGGCTTCCCACCGCAGAGATTGTCGACTATAATTTTGGAACCACAACGGTGACAATCACGCGGTCGGAGCAACGATGTCCACACACTACACTCCCAAAGCACAAGGCATTCATCTACGACCACAGATGCCTGATCCGGCGAACAACGAAGAGTGCCCAAAATTCATGAGTCATGGTCCGTGTGGTGGAGTGCGTGCAGGTGGATTCTGTGAGGTTTACCCCACAATGATATGTCCCTGGGTCACTATGTACAATGAACTGGAAAAGATAGGAAAAATTGAATGGATGAGGCAGGTGTGACGACGTACACAGACGAGCATGCTGAAAGCGGCATTACCACTCCCCTTCCAGCAATTGACACATGGCCCAATCAGTTTTCCAAATACGAGATTGCCATCGCAATTCCAGAATATACTTCAATGTGCCCGCGCACCGGCCTCCCTGACTTCGGGACCCTAACCATCACCTATATTCCAGATCGTCTCTGCCTAGAGCTAAAATCTCTCAAGACCTATATTCATTCGTACCGAAACCTTGGCATCTTCTATGAGAACGCCGTCAATAGGGTTCTCAAAGACATAGTTGTAGCCTGCAATCCAATCAGAGCAACCGTTGTGGGGGAATTTACCGTGAGAGGTGGCATGCGAAGCGTCATTACTGCCTCGCACCCAGCACCACTATGACTACGATATCGCAGTTTCTTCCTGGCGCGCCGACATTCGCCTCACATAATCCATGACAAACGACAGAATCCCGCCAACGAAAAGTGCGAGGACGCCTGAGATCAGCACGTTACGTTTCACCGGTGGGTTCTCCGGCCCGGCTGGAAGAAGTGCAGAATCGAGAACCTGGACCGTCGGGTCATCTTTCACTTCCGCGATTTTTGCCTGCTCGAGCTGCGCCGTCAATAGTATGTAGACTTCTTCCTTGACTGCGAGGTTTCGCTCGAGTTGTCCCAACTCTAGCGAAAGGTCAGGAACACTAATCCACGCAGGGTATAATCGGTCTCCAGGCAATTTACCATCCCCACCTGTATCACCAATCTCAACATGGATTAATTTCTTCTTCAACTGCGCCAATTCAAGCCTTAACCGAACGAGATCAGGATGTTTGGACGTGAGAGATGACCCGAGAACCTTCAACCGCACTTCAATGCCAGTCATCTGGCTCTGAAGTGATGAGGCCTCATTCCAGGATCCAGCCACTTGATTCGAAAGGAACACTGTCATATTTTTCAGCTGAAAATCTTTAACAGCGTCCTCCGTCTGCTGTAGCTCCTTGTGTGCTTCGGCCAAACGGTCCTGAATAAACATCCGGTTTCGTTTCGCAGAGGTAAGACTCATAGACTGGTTCATATGGTCCAAACTATCGACATAGTAATTGGCCAGATCTGTGGCTAATTTCGGACCCTTGGCTGCAACGGTAATCGCAATCACTCCTTCTGTAATTTTGATTTCTGTCATTCCTTGTAACACGCCCGCGGCTCCGTGTATCGTCTCCGTTTCGAATAGCGTTATGAGATCGAAATGTCTGGCAATATCCTCCGCCATTGTCCGCGATTCCAACAATGCCATGACCATGCTGTTGCCAGAAGACGAATCATCTCCACCGAGAAGCCCTTGGAGAATGGAACTTTGTCCACCACCCAGCAAGCTCCCAAGTGATCCACCGCTCGGCGTGGGTGGCATCATCGTAACCGTGGCTTCATAAATCTTCGGCGTCATGAGCGTCGTTACCATCGCCGTGAACATGGCAACCACACACAGTCCGACAATCATCCAACGCCACGCCCATATAACTCTCCAATAGTCGAGTAGATTGATTTCATCTTCGTAAGGATATCCGCCTTCGGGTGCTTGCATTGGATGCGCTTGATGCTGGTCGGAGCGGCCTTCACCCTCAATGCTCATAATCTCACCCTAGAATATAAGGAATAATGCGCTTATACCGATGGCTGCATTGCCGACAATAGTGAGTATGGATTGCCAGAATGGCAATGGTTGGATTCGGGCTTCAATCATCGGCGGGACTATGATCGCGTCCCCAGGCTCAAGCATGTATCGCTTGATTGCCCCAGAAACCGTGTCCCCGTTGGCGCGAAGAATATACATTTCGTCTTCGTCGGCGTCCTGCGTGAACCCGCCGGATCCCTGAATGTAATAAGCAACGAACTGTACCTCTTGATGTAATAGCGCGGTGGGATTGCGCACACTTCCTAACACCGCCACTGAGACTGGTATCTGCGGAACATGCAAGGAATCCCCATCCTGTAATAGAATATCGTTAGCAGTCCCTTCGAGCAAGTCTGGGGCGCCCAAATCAACCACTAAGCGCCCCAACATAACCTGTGCTTGGGCCTCTTCGAGTATTGTTTGCTGGCCCAAGACTGTTTGCTCGATCCCGCCCGCTGATGCATCCGAACCAACCCCCGTCGCGACCGCACCTGCAGCCAACGCCGCCTGTTCGACGGCCAGACGCTGCGTCTGGATACTTGCCATGCGCAACATTTGTCCCAGTTGTCGCTCTTCAATCGACTCACGCAAAAATACCCCCGCCTTGGGGTAGGCTTCCTCCGTAAACCCTCCCGCTCGTCGAATCACCGAACTCAGTAATTCCCCGGGCTCAAGTGCATAAACACCTGGGCGCTTAAACTCGCCTCCCAACGATATTTTATCTGGATCTTTATACTCAGAGTATAAAGTGATCTTATCTTCCGGTTGCAGTCGAGTGTCCTGAGTGCGATCCCCTTGAAACAGAAGCCGTGGAACGAAGGCAAAAATTTCATGGCGAAGGGTTTCTTGATCCACTCGAAGCACTTCGCCACGATCTAAGTTCGTCTCGGGAACCATCTCGTCAACCGTGACAATGTCGCTTAGGCGCATTCCTGGTTTGAGTTCATACTGCCCGGAATGTCTGACGAAGCCCTCAAGCATCACGGACTCGTATGTTCGTGCATAAATAGGTGATACTTTAATGAGGTCTCCATCCTGTAGCAACACGTCCTGAGTCAAATCCTTCTCCCCTAACCCCAGCCCGGTTAGATCAAGATCAAGAAGAACCTTCTGTTGGTGGCGTTCAATTCGCTCCACCTGTATCCGTCGCAAGTATGCGATCGGCAAAACCCCACCCGCCATGGTTAGGGCATCCGAGACCCTGACAGGTTTATCGAGTTCATATATGGCCGGCCGCTTGATGTATCCTGCAACGCCAACGACCGACCCAATGGGAGGAACGAACACCGTATCACCTGACTGCAACTGAAAATCATTGTGACTTGATCCCCGCAATAAGTAAGCATACAGATCAACAACCCCAACCGTTTTTTCATTACGGATCAGCTTGATTTGTCTCATCGACCCGGATTTCTTAGGGCCACCCGCGGCATACAATGCATTGGTCACAGTGGAAAGACTACTCATCGAGTATCCTCCAGGCCGCGTCACATCTCCTACCACATACACCCTGATCGTTCTCAGGCCTCCAATAGTGATATCGGCTTGAAACTTCTTGTAAAATTGGCTTAAACGTTTTCTTATGAGTGTTTTTGTATCTTTAAAGCTCAGCCCCCACACGAAAATTGTCCCGATCCTTGGGAGAAAGATCTTACCCTCCCGATCAACGGTGAGTTCCATAGCACCATCAACCAGCCCCCATAAGCGAATCTGCAGAGTGTCGTCTGGGCCTAGGGTATACTCCGGCCCCACTGGAACGTCTAACACCGGAGCAAAGGTTGATGATGGCAAACCGAAAATATCATATCCAAACTGTTTGAGATCACGGGAAATCTCTGGCGAAACCTCTTCATGGGCAAAGGAAGCTTCAATCGCTGAGGGGCCTTGATCAGGAAACCGCTCAGCAACTCCTACATCTGCATCTGGAACTAGATCAGCAAGGGCCTGCCCCACAAGTAGGGCCTCCTGCCGGGCCAAGGTAAAGTTCCTACCTACAAAGGCAACTTCAGCCTC
>DTRN01000031.1:0-629 GCA_012965905.1 Nitrospirales bacterium
GGCCGCATAAATTAATTGACGCGCGACATCCATATCACCGTTGTGATTCTGGCCAATTTCAGCAATGATTTCCATATGAGCGGCTTAACCATTTGTTGAGCATGATGAATGAAAATATTGTGTGCCCGTTGAGCCTCTCGCGATCGGCGAGTAGCCGCCGAGCGACCGACAAAGAATCGCGCGAGACAATCCCTTTGCGTTGAAGTGCAGAGCCTCCCTCGAAAGTTTCATCCACCATGTCAGCCCACTCGCCTCGCAGCCAATGGTCGATGGGAACATTAAACCCGTGTTTCGGGCGATTCACGACGTCTTGCGGCAAGATGTCTTCAAATGCTCGTCGCAAGACCCATTTCAACTCGGTTCCACGCACCATATGGCTCAACGAAAGCCGATCGGCTAACGCGAGCACAGAAGGAGCAGCAAACGGTGTGCGCCCCTCCACGGAGTACGCCATGGTCATTCGATCCACTTTCCTCAGCATCTCGTTTGGAAAATAAAAATTTCGGTCATGCCGGATAAACTCTTCCGGCGTGTCGCGTTGTTCAAGCGCTTGGAAGTGACAGAGAGAACTGCGTAGCCCATCACTCCACTCAGGCGAGAACAGCGCCAGTTTCTCAGTTTCGTCAGCG
>DTRN01000031.1:639-16688 GCA_012965905.1 Nitrospirales bacterium
AATGCCACGCCCATGCACGACGAGATGGGGACATCCCACGGAGTACGGTTAATCTCTCTTGAAGTGAAAGCCCTACGTTCTGGAACGAAACCGGCGTACTGGGTACCAGCCCATCGACCCTTTCTATCCCCGCAAGGTGCTCGTACCAAGAATACCCGCCGAAACATTCGTCCGCACCGTCTCCAGTGAGTAACACCTTAATACCGGCCTCCCGAGCAGCAGCGGCCACCGCCAGAATTCCGAGGCCGGATGACACCGAAAAAGGAAGATCTCCATATTGGCAAAATGCGTCTAAGCTTTTGCGAAAACTCTCAGCAGTGACGTGCACCACATGATGTCGAGATCCAATGGCTACAGCGGTGTGGGCTGCGGCTTTCGACTCATCGGCTCGACCGTGGTGGGGGTCGTCGATATCTTCAAACGATACAGTAAATGTGTCGAGGCGCGGGAGTTCCCGTGCAGCGATCGTCGCAACGACACTGCTGTCCAGCCCCCCACTCAGGAAACTCCCAACCGGCACATCAGACAAAAGTCGCGACCTGATCGCGTCTTCAACGATGTGTCGAGTGCTTCTGACTGCCTCTTCGTCTGTCACAATGTCGAGCGGGACCGAAACAAATCTGTTGCGGTAGGGACAGACCCGTATATCTCCATCGTGAGCCACCAGAATATGGCCGCGAGGAAGCGCCTCGATTTCGTTGTAAACGGAGCACGGTTCAGGAATCCAAAGAAATGAAGGGAAATCCCATATCGCTTGTCGATCCAGAGTCAATGATAGAAACGAGAGATGTTCAAGCGCCTTGACCTCTGATGCAAACACCAGTTGCCCTTGGTTGAGCCGTGCGAAATAGAGCGGCTTTTCACCAGGCAAGTCTCGTGCTAATAGCAAGTGCTCGCGACGCGAATCCCACAGGGCCAACGCTCAAACGCGTACTCTCCTAAGTCCTCATAGAGATGAGCAATGACCTCTCCATCTGAACGGGTGCGAAAACGTTTTCCCGCCGCCTCAAGCTCTTGTCTCAGCTCACCGGAGTTATAGATTTCACCGTTGTAGAGAAGAACGATGGACTTGTCATGATTAAAGAGCGGCTGCGAACCGCCTTGAAGATCGTTGATTGACAGTCGCCGCATACCGCCTGCGAATAACTTATCAATGTACTCTCCCTTTTCATCTGGACCTCGATGCACCAACGCATTCAACATCCTAGACAGATGAGTACGTCGATCCTTAAATTCACCCAGTAATCCAGCAATGCCACACATCAACGCAAGTTAGGGTTCGACAGGCACACTCAATTGAAGGCGCTGATCACGCCCGGCATTTACTGTAGGTTCGCTTGTTAGTATCAATTGTGTCGATAGTTTCCAATCTGATCAGCAATTACTGATTGAAGCAGCAAGTGGGTTGGGTTTGCTTCCGAATATCCCACTAAATACGACGCCGGAGCAGAAGAAAGCTTCCTATAGCTATCAGGATCCATAGAAAAAAGCGCTAACAAGCGTTCTTCGAAAAGCGTATATCCCTGTTCATTAAGTGACCAGATACCGTCAACTGGGAAATCATAAATTGTTTCATCTGAATAATTGCAAGCAAGAATCTTCCGCCCTCGGCCAAAGGTCTGTCCCAAACTAAGCTCAGACGTCGCCTCTCTCAAAAGCGTTGAGAAGCCGCATACGACCACTCGAGCGTTGTCTGTTAATGAGTAGCTAGTCAACCTCTGACTATTATTTGGCGTACACATAGTATCTTTTCCGAGATGTGCATAGAAGTAATCAATCTCTGCGCTGACTTCTCTTGTATTAGCACTATAGCGACATGCAACTAATAGTGATCGTTTGTTACGCGCAATAAATATTCTTATGTAATCCATCAAACGCTCAAAGGCCCTTCTCGATTGGCCATAAGGTGAGTCATAAGAGAACGCGTGCAATCCCTCAGACACGAGACAAAGGTCCATCTGCGCCCTTTCCTCTATCATGCGAGACAAAGAACGGTAATATGAATCTAACAACGATCCGCATGGATAGAACGTTTGTACGCACGCGCCATGACTCTTGTATTGATCAACTTCATAGTTTCCAAAGCAAAAGAAATTCGAATGATAAACCGGCTTTGATCCTTTAGGGTTGTCGCGGGACAGGGCTCGAGTGCCATTCTGGATAGTGATGAATTTTACAGACTCACAATTCGTTTTTGCATCCAACTGTTGGAATAGCGCATTGTTGTCGGAAAAAGTTATTACTACCGATGGCTTCACTATGTCTAGAAATGCCATGGCATGCGATAGAAAGAAACTATTACCATGGGCCCAATTGATGAAAGCCTTGAGAATAACAACGATGTTAAGGTTCAGTATTTCACCGCGCGTATAAAGAACCTCATAGTTTTCACCATTGAATAATGGTGTTAGCACCTCTAGTCTACACCCGTCAACAACAAGTATTTTTGCTTTTCCAGGCACACTAAATGTCTTATTTGCCTTTAGCACATATGCCGCGAGGCGAATACCCTTGTTCACAAATTCCTTCATTATGCTGGTTTTCGTGTTCCACTCATGGCCAGAACTCGCCGGAGATCGCGTTTGTTATTTCTGGAAAGCTGGGCGCACGTTACCAAGCGTTCAAGCCACCATCCACAATGATGTTCTGCCCGGTGACATAACTCGATGCATCTGAGGCCAAATAGAGCAGAGCCCCAACCATCTCATGAGCCTTGGCCATACGGTTCATCGGAATGCGCGCCGAGTAGCGGCGATTGAACTCGTCATTCTGACCGCTCTCTGTGCCCCCCGGAGTAAGGGTATTCACTCGAATTCCCTTGCCTGCCCAGTAGGTTGCGAGATACTTGGTTAGCCCAATTACGGCAGCCTTGGACGCGGTGTAAACCGCAGGGGAACTGATCTTGCGCCCCAGGTAGAACGAGCCCTCATAGATGCGGTGGTCGGGCCCCATCATGCCGTAGATAGAGGAGGTTTGGATAATACTACCCCCCTTACGCTGGACGAGCATCTTTTTTCCGACTGCCTGGGCGACCAGGAACATCCCATCCAGATTCACTGCCATGATCTTGCGCCACTGGTCGAGGCTATAGCTCTCGAAGGGCGCAAAGAAAGCATCCAGATCGTCAGACTTTCCTGCAGCGTTGTTGTGCAGTATGTTAACTTCACCACATTCAGAAATCACCCGCGCAACCATCTCCTCAACGGACTCTGGGCAGGACACATCACACCTGATACCAATGGTACGAGAGCCATATCGTTCACCCAGTTCGGTGGCCAAACTCACAGCAGCGCTTTCCTGCACATCCACCACGGCGACATTTGCACCCGACTCTGCCAAGCCAGCACAAAAATGGCGGCCTAGAATTCCTGCGCCGCCAGTGACGATTGCAGTCTTACCGGATAAATTAAACAGGTCCTTATATGCAACTTCGTCCATCAAAACTCCATGGATAATAATTTAGGGGAGGAGATTCCAAAGGTGCGCGTCGTCCTGATCGAGCAACCGGCACAAAAAATGGCAAGACGTCTCAGTTGTACTTGCGAAACACCGGCTTCACGGCCGGGCCTTCAAGGTGCTTGTCGACGCCATCCGACAAAGCCCGCTTGTAGACTTTCAATGCCTTTCGGGCAGCATCCAGCGTCAGGGCGAGTTCATTGTCCCCATGGGCAAGGCTCACAGCTATCCACGGCATGAGCACGCCATGGCGCACCATCTCCTGGCTGAACAAGGTACGAAATTTCATGGAGGATACTCCGTTGACATCCCGCGCTACATAGTTCATTGAAATGGATGGCCCATCCATAGTGAAATGGCCTGATACCCCACTTTCTTTAGCTGCATCTAACAAACCAGCCCGTAGCTTCTCTCCATAGTGCCAAAGCTGTAGGCAAACTTCTTTTTCACGGTACACCCGAACAGTCTCAATGAACCCACGTAGGCTTGACATCTCCCCTCCGTAGGTCGTCGAGAGTAAAAAGGTTCGTTCGAGCCCCGGCTGGCTGATGCCAGCGACCTCCATGATCTCGCGTCGCCCCACCAAAGCAGCCACCGAAAACCCGTTGGCCATACCTTTGCCAAACGTGCTCAAATCTGGGTCGACACCGAAGTATGTTTGCGCGCCCTGCAGATCCCACCGAAAACCCGTGATCATCTCATCCAAAATGAACAACGCACCGTTCGCTCGGCACAGCCGCTGAACCGCATGGAGAAAATTTGATTGATTATTTGGGCACTGACGGCAAGGACGTTCGCAAGAAAGCTCCTGATCACAAACACCTTCACAGGGAGTCAATGTGGTGGCCGGCTCAAGCAGCACCCCGGCAATTTGATTACGGAATTCATCAAAAAGTTTCTCAAGTGAGGCAATATCACCATAATCGAACACCAGCGTCGACTGGACATGTTCACGCGGAATGCCTCGCGCGACTGGCGTGGTGCCAACAAACCAATCATCGAAGGAAAAGAAGGGATGTTGCCGGGGTATGCAGATATACTTCCGGCCTGTAAAGGCCCGGGCAATCTTTGCGGCAGCGGTGGTGACATTCGAACCGTTCTTGGCAAACTTTACCATCTCCGCCGAGGGGATCAGATCAATGATCAGCTCTGCGGCCTCCAATTCCGTTGTAGAAGCACGGGTGAGATTGTTCCCCTTGAGAATCTCACGGTAGGCGGCCTCGGCAACGGATGGATAGGCATAACCCAGCGTCACTGCGCGGAGCGCCATCCCATAATCGAGGTAGCGATGACCATCGGCATCCCAGATATACGCGCCTTCCCCACGTTCGAGGATCTGAGGAGCATTAGATGGATATTGGTCGAAGCCGCGCGAGTAGGTGTGGGCCCCGCCAGGAATAGCCTTCAAAAGGCGATCTTGATAATTCATGTGGCTATACCACGATGCTTCATAATAGCTTCCACGTGAAGAAAATCGACAATGTCATCTATTTCCGCTGATTTCCACTTCGGGACGATATATCCGATAGTGTTTAAGTGGTAAAACCCTTGATGCTCTCTCAACTTTTTTACGCACGAAGCATATATTGTGCCCTCAGGGAAAAACGTCGGCTCGAGTTCTTGCCGACAAGGAGCCTTGAACCCACCCGGCTGCGTCGACTCCAATCTCCTATCCAATCCAACACGGAACATTACAGCAGGATGAATATTCTCCGCGAGGCAGACACTCACAACCGAACTGGCTCCCGCCGCCAACATTTCCTCAAACGCGGCGTCGATATCCGATGTTTCACGCAGAGGCGAGGTTGGCTCAAGCAACATGAGAAAATCAAAATTCTTCGAACATTTTCCGCGGTAATAGTCTAGGGCATGCTCCATAACGTCGATGCTTGGTGAAGTATCGGTCGCAAGAGCCGCTGGTCTTAAAAACGGAACGACGGCACCCGATTGTTCAGCTATCTTCGCAATTTCCTCGCTATCGGTACTCACAGCGAGTTCATCAATACATCCTGCCTGAAGAGCCGTTTCAATCGACCATGCTATCAAGGGCTTCCCACATAGTTCCACTATATTTTTTCCCGGAAGTCCCTTGCTTCCACCCCTCGCCGGAATAAGGCCGAGTACTGTTTTTCCATCGATCATTCCACAGGCCTTCCCCACTCCCGTGCGGCACGCTCAAAGTCTTCCAGCAAACCAATATCCATCCAGTATTCCCGCAATAGGTAAGCGGCTGTGGTCTTGCCGGTAGCAATCAGGCGTTCGAACAGGGCAGGCATTTCAAAAAAAGTCTCTGTAGGCAGGGGGTTAGGCGCTTCTGGGGACAGCGCGGACAACTAAACCATCATCAAGCAATAGCGCGTCAAGATCCGACTTACAGAACACCTGATAGGCCTCTTCCGCAGTCTGGACAATTGGCCATCCGTGGAGATTAAACGAAGTATTGAGAAGCGCGCCCACTCCTGTCATTTTTTTAAATTCAGAAATCAGATCATAGTAGTCTGGATTTGCCTCACGGGTGATGATTTGTGGACGAACCGTTTGATCCGACTGGTGTAGGGCCGCATTGAGATGAATTTTCCCTAGATCTGTGGTCTCAAAACCTACACTCATATAGGGAGCCCTAAATCCCTTGGGATTGACCAAATACTCATCGGCACTTTCATCCAAGATGGTCGGAGCAAAAGGCATCCAAAAATCTCGACACTTTATTTTGTCATTAATCACCCGGACTAACTCCCGCCTCGAAGGGTGGGCCAGAATCGAGCGATTCCCTAGGGCACGGGCTCCAAACTCGCTTCTTCCCACACAGCGCCCTATGATCTTATTGTCGGTCAACAGCTGGGCAACAATGGCCAGTTCGGGAGTTCTCACAACTTTGTGCCCATCGGCCGCAGCCTTAGCGTAAGTATCCTTCAGATCTTGAGGTGTCACAGAGACCCCCAGGTAGGAATTCTCCAGCGGCTGATTCACTTCAATCACATTTCTTCCAGATTCCTTGCAGGCCTCGTGCATTTTTAAATAGCATCCGCCAATGGCTAGTGATTCATCAGAGGGAGTGGGAGAGACAAACACGTCTTCCACTTCTGGAAGTTTGCCAATTTCCATCATGCCCCTGATATTCATGCCGACCCCGCCACCAAAAACGATCTGGTTGGCGCCAGTTTCCTTAAGCGAATTTTTCGTCCACTCCAAAAGTATCTCTTGAGTGTACTGTTGTAGGGCTCCAGCAATCGCATCAAACCGAATTCCCTCCAACCGCTCACGAAACCAAAAATAAAGATCTTTAGGCTTATCCTTGTAGGTAAATTTTATTCCATCTACCTGCATGGTATTTCTGAAAATCTCTAGAGGCTTCTGGTAATACTCGGGACGACAATAGGCCGCCAGCCCCATAACTTTGTATTCGTGCTCATCCGGCTTCATCCCAAGCAGCAGAGTCATATAGCGATACAATCGCCCTCCGAGATAATTATCCGATGTGGAAAGAGTCTCAAACCGATCTCCCTGGGCCACATTTACGGACGCATTCATATCGTCTCCCCATGCCTCCGCGGTCAATACGAGCGTTTTCTTCGACTTATCAATAGTGGCCGCGTAGTAGGCGTAATAGGCGTGAGAAAGGGTATGATGAGCAAAGACCACTTTATCGGCACTAATGCCCAAATGCTTTTCAATGGCCTGGCAACGAAAATTCTTGAAATAATCCTTTAACTCCTCCGTATAGGATGAATTATCCCGATCATGTTTCTTAAAAAATCGAATCATTTCATCCCAGCCACCGGGAAACTGGTCTTCATAGATCTTATCAGCAAAAACATCAAGATAAGAGGGCTGTTTCCCTTCATAGAGCCTCGGATACCAATACTCTTTCTGCTCTCGTATCTGGTCTTCAACAGAGAACGTGGTGTACTTGCGGCAGGCGATGTCGGCGAATGAGAAGCGCTCCCCGATAAAAACAACTTTGTCCACTTCGCTGGCCTTCACCCCTCCCTGCTGCAAGCAGGCCTCTATGGCCCTAGCGGGATAAATTGAATCGTTTTTGCGTCGAGAAAATCTCTCCTCGCTCATCGAAGCCAAAATTTTTCCATCTCTCATCACGGCGACGGTGGAATTTGTTCCCCAGTATATTGAGAGAATGTTCATGCTGTCTGCGTGGCTCTAAGGTCTAGCTAGTGTCATGTCACATTTAAAGTGTCGGATACAGACGCTTGAGCTTGGTTCTGGCATCCGCGCTGGCATCTCGTCCATGGTTCAACAGCTCTTTATATCGTAGAATTCCTTTTTAGTCGTTCTCGGGAGTGGATATTCCTTAAGTACCCTCGCAATATTTTTTGCCGTCTCCCCTTTATCATAGGGACTTTTCATATCCTTCAGAGAATCTTTAAATTGACCGGAAAGCGCGGTTTGCAAAGCAGATCTGATGCTCTCGGTATCGAACTCGCAATCGATCACATTATCAGCAATGATACGTCCTTTTTCCCTCTCTCCCATGTTTACCGTTGGCACTTTGAAGGTAGGCGTTTCAATGACGCCGCTGGAGGAATTACCCGCCACAGCATCTGCATACCGTAAAACATTGATGTAATGCATTTGTCCCATCGATGTAAAAGCAACCGTGTTTTGGGGGTTTGCCTCGACATACTCATCAATCAGTTCATTGATGACTCTACCTTCGGTATCCGCATTGGTTTTTGTAAAAATAACCTTGAGGTTATCGAAACTGCTTATAGCCTCGAGTAGCTGTGGTAACTGGTCTTTCGCTGTGTCATCTTCCAAGGTCACCGGATGAAATGTCACCAATAATGATCTGGGACTAAGCGAAAACTTAATTTCTTTCTCCAGTTGTGCTCTTGGAATCACTGGGATTTTCTTCATTGCGTCCACATTGAGGGCCCCGAAGTCGAATACGCGGTCGGGCTGCTCCCCCAGTTGAATGACCCTACGCCGATACTCCTCTGCACAGACAAAATGAAGCATACTCATTTTGGTAATGGAATGCCGGAATTGATCGTCGATTGCGCCCAACGTCAACTCACCGCCCTGGATATGGGCGATCGGAATCCTGCACACATAGGCACTGATAGCCGCGACCATGCTTTCAAACCTATCCCCAAGAATAACCACCAGATCAGGCTTTATTCGCATAAGCGCCTCAGAAAAACCGATCATTCCTAGACCCATCGACTTGCAGACTGCTACCGGGGTATCAGAGCTCAATATCATCTCGACTTTCTCATCGCAGGTGAAACCATCCTCTTCAACGATACGGTACGTGAGTCCAAATTCTCTGGAGAGGTGCGTGCCAGCCAGAAGAAGCTTCAACTCCAGTGCAGGCTCTTGTCTTATTTCTTCCAGAAGGGGCTTCAAAAGTCCATATTCCGCCCTACTACCTGTAAAGGCACATATTCTTCGACCCACTAGAACTCCCTAGCTTCTACTCGTTGAACGGCCTCAGCCAACAAAAAACCGTGCTCGTTGTTGATATCAACAGATTCCTTATCATGTGATTATCAGAGAGTGAATGGTATCCCCTCAACGGCTTTGTTGCATAAATCAAGGTTTGGGATACAGATCCCTGCCCAGGTCCATAGGGTACGCGATCACCCGATAACTGTCGGGCATCCTAGCTGAGTCATGGTGTTGTCGACGGCACATCGTGGTGTAATTTGGTAGCGGTCAGAGGGACCCGCAGGAGTGTCAGCATGGAGGTCATATAAAGCCTTGCAGCGCCCGCACTGGCAGGTTGAAGGCCACCTCACAATGTTCGATGTGTTGAGTTATGATTCAGCGGAGAAGGGTTCTAACGGGTAAGCAAATTGTGTATTTTTTCTCAGAACAGTTATAGCGATTTTTAAGTTGGGCTCATCTTTCAAGGCAATACCGGAATCGGTAGAGACTATATTGAATACCTCTTCATAAGCTGGGTGCCATCCAAACATTTTGGAATGATCCATTTTGTAGGCGTGGACGCCTTCCAAATGGGGGTATGTATTTTTGTAAGGAAATGGGGGATAAAAGTCTTTAATTATAAGTGTCCCTTTATTCTGTAAACATCTGTCAGCTTCATAAGCAATTTTGAATAAGTCGCTTCGATCACACAGGTACAAACAAAAACCGAAAATGATAGTGTCGAAGCAGTTGTCAGCAAAGGGCAAATCGTCTGCAGTTCCAATCTGAGTGGTGATATTCGAATAATCACTCTTTCCTATTTCAATGGCTACTTTGGAAGGATCGATTCCGTAACATTCCGCCCCGAAAACTTTATTCATGGCATTGAGACGATCACCCCTGGAACAGCCGATTTCCAAAACTTTCTGAGGCTGACAATCGATGGCTTGTAAAATGGTAACAATTTCGTCTCCTTCATTTCTTAATTTATCACGAAGTTCTTTGGTTCTTTGAAACCACTGGTTTCCTTCACTTTGAAGAAATGCTTCTTTTTGTGAGTTCATTGTGTCTTCCTAATCGAGAACGCTCATGACAACATAACTTTAGGTTTTATAGATAAGGTAGACTCCCTCGAACCGCTCCTTGAAGCTGCCCAGATCCAAAATTTCACCAAGTCTAACAGCAGCAGCATGCCAAATGGGCTCAATTTCATGCATAACACAATAGCTGAATGATGTCATTACTATTATGAGACAATTAATACATCATCCCATTGAAGAATGGTATCTCTCCCCAATGCCTTCGTTGTCTTATATTGCAACAAGTCTTTAAGGTATTTTGCAGGGATACCTCGCCCTGGGCGCTTGACACTGATCATCTCTTTCTTCAGCACTGTATTTTCAGGAACATCCATAACAGTGACTACAGAATGATGTGCCCAGTCTCTGACCATGACCTCATCACTATGAATCTTCTTTTCGGAGCCCAGTGCAGCATAAATCTTTTTAATGGCATCAACCATCGTTTTGAACTCCAGTGGTTCCAGGGAAACTTTGTAATCAGGCCCTTTGAGCGCCCGGTTAAGGGTGAAATGCTTTTCAATGACGTTCGCACCCAATGCAATAGCGCCCAGTGACGTCCATATATCGGAAGTGTGGTCTGAGTGTCCAACCAAGATGTCAAACTTCTTCCGATACTCTGGAATGAGCTTTAGGTTAATAGTGTTATAAGGAGGAGGGTAGATTGAGGTGCAGTTGGTAATCATAAAAGTTGTTTCCAGTTCCTTTAAAAAGCTGACCGTCTCCCCAATCTCTTCCAACGTGCACATGCCAGTCGATACAATGACCGGCTTGCCGGTCTTAGCTATTCTTTCCATCATCGGCAGGTTAGTCATTTCCCCGGAGCCTGTTTTATAACCATCCACGCCAAGCTCGTTGAGGACATCTACAGCCTCGGGGCAAAACGGGGTGCAAAGATACTGAATGCCGATTTCCTTACAATAATCGATCAAGTTTTTATGATCATTCACGGTCAGGTTGTAATTTTCCAGTACTTCATCAAGGCTGCCACCCCAGAACTTGATAACATCAGGAATCATTTCCTCCTCAGGAAGATGCATCTGAAACTTGATCATATCAGCGCCAATTTCCTTTGCAGTTTCCACCATTCTCATGGCAACCTTGACGCTTCCAAGATGCTCCACAGCCGCTTCCGCAATGGTTACTGGCGGCGCGTCTTCACTGATAACGGTATTTCCAAAGCTGATATGCTTCTTCACGTTATTACCCAACCCCACTCAATTGCTTTAATTTGCTTACATCTGCATAAATTTGAGGAACGTCATAAATCTGATCCCGTTTTGATGTGACCGACTCAACTACTCGGATGTCAACACCTTCTTCCTCAAGTATTTGTTCCAGTATTGTCCTGGTCTTTACAGGAATGCCTTTGCCGACGTTATAGACCTCCCCCTTCTCGCCACGTTGCATAATAGTGACATAATGCCTTGTGGTCTCTTCAATGGAAATATAATCACGTTCGTTATCAAGATTACCGAGTTGAATCTTTTCTATTCCACCATTCTTAAGCATCTGAATCTGCTGATAGACTCTGCCGACAAAAAGATTATCTGAAATTCCCTTGCCGTAAATATTGAAAGTCCTTGCCATAACAACATCAACGTCAAAAGAATGAACATAGTACTTCATAAGATGCGTTTGATAAACTTTCATCAGCCCATAGATACTTGCAGGTTTCAGTAACTTGGTTTCTTTAACAGGGTTTTCCCCTATGTATGTCACGCCATATTCTGCCGCACTGCCAATCAGCAAAACCCTGCATCTCTTATCGCCAGTCCTTACCGCTTCAAGAACATTCCTGGTAGTCAACACATTGGCGGCATAATCCGTTTCATAATCGTTTGAAAAAGTCCCTGCCAGGTGGTAAATCAAATCCGGCTCTGTTTGCACCACAAGTTCCTTGGAACTATCCCGACTGGTCAGATCACAGCAGAAATAATTATCATGCCCGTCATCCGAAAAAATATCAGACGTATATACCGCGAAAGATCCTTCTTTTAGTAACAGGCTGTACAGGTTTCTGCCGGTAAAACCTGACGCCCCTGTAATTAACACATTCATTTTTGATCCCTCACCCACTCTCGCTGCGCCCGCTCAAACTCTTCAAGCCGCCCGATATCTAGCCAATATTCCCTTAGCGGGTAGGCGGCTATAATCTTGCCGGCGGCAATGAAACGTTCGAACAAGGGGGGCATGTCGAAGAAGGTCTCAGATGGAAAATGGTCAAGTGCTTCTGGGGACAACGCGTAGATTCCGGCGTTGACGAAGAACTTCTGCACCGGCTTTTCCTCGATGGCCTCGATGCGCGCGCCGTTAATCCGGACCACCCCATAGGGTACCTGAAAGTCGTACTCGCGAACCGCCATGGTGGCGGTCGCGCCCTGGGAGATATGAAACTGCAGAAGGTTGTCAAAGTTCGTGCGGGTGAGCAAATCGCCGTTCATGACAATGATCGGGGCCGTTGGCTTTTCCGGAAGTAGCGACAACGCGCCAGCAGTACCAAGACGGGTGCTTTCGCGTAAATAGTCCAGCCGAACACCCCAATGATCGCCCGCACCAAAGTGGTTGCAGATCATCTCGGCCTTGTGGTTGACAGCCAGGAAAATGCGCTTGAAACCCTGTTCGGCAAAGCTCTCGATAATGGTTTCCAGAATCGGCTTCCCTCTGATCTCCAATAGCGGCTTAGGACATTCGTCGGTAAGCGGCTGCAGGCGCGTACCCAATCCGCCGGCCATCAGCACCACCCAATTGGGCCGTTCAGTCACGCCAACTAGTTCATCAAGGGTAACCAACCCGATAACCTGACCGGAATCACTCGCTAAGGGCAAGTGATGAAGCATGCTCCTCCGCATGAACGCGAGCATCTCGTCACGAGGCATAGATGCTGGGACTGCTGTGGGATTACGGTTCATCGTCTCAGACACTGGGATCTGCAGACCTCGGCCACGCAAAAGAGCGCGGCGGATGTCTCCATCGGTAACAATGCCCACCAAGGTGGCATCTGTGTTCATTACCAGCGCCACTTGAAGAGCCGAGGCGTCAATCTTCGCGATGACATCACCCAACGGCATCTCGGGGGTGACAACGACATCTTTCCAATTCTTCATTTCGTTTTGCTTCCTACTTCTTCCTCAAGCCGTCTGATCTCGTCCTCGATATCTCGCGATCTCAGATGTTATAGCGCTCACTCTTGTAATGCGTCAGATTGGCCGGATTACTGAACCACTCAGCCGTCTCTGTCAGACCTCGCTTAAATCCATCGCGACCGCCATAGGCCGGCTGCCAATCGAAGAGCCGCTTTGCTTCGGTATTGTCCGACCACAAGCGTTCCACTTCTGAACTTGCGGGTCGCACCCGCGCGGGGTCGGTGAGAATTTCAATCTTAACACCCATGACCTCTGCAATCAGGTCAGCGGTATCGCCGATAGAAATCTCGAAATTGCTGCCGAAGTTGACTGCTTCACCTAATCCTTGGTCAGAATTCAGCACGGCGATGAAGCCAGCCACGATGTCTTTCACATAATTGAAGTCGCGCGTCGGTGACACCGCGCCCAGCTTGATCTTCAGCTGACCATTCGCAATCTGGGCAATGATGGTCGGAATCACCGCACGAGCAGATTGGCGTGGGCCATAAGTGTTGAACGGCCGCGCAATCACCACCGGGAGACTAAAAGACGTGTAGAAGGAATAGGCCAATTGATCCGCCGCGATCTTGGTCGCCGAATACGGCGACTGCCCCTGCAGTGGATGCTTCTCGGTGATCGGCACAAAATTCGCCGTGCCGTAGACCTCGCTAGTCGAGGTATGAATCACCCGCCGCACGCCGAGCTCGCGCGCCGCCTGTAGCACATTCAGCGTGCCTTTGACGTTGGTGTCCACATAGGTATCGGGCGAGTGATAGGAATACGGAATGGCAATCAAGGCCGCCAGATGCAACACCACATCGCAGCCTTTTATCGCCTCCTTCACTCCGTACGGATCACGGATGTCGCCGGCAAAGACATCCAGATTGGCGCGGATGTCCTTGGGCGCATGATCAAGCCAACCCCAGGAGTTGAAGGAGTTGTAGTGCACGAAGGCGCGGACGTTGTAACCCTGGCGGACGAGGGCTTCAGTGAGGTGGGAGCCGATAAAGCCATCGGCACCGGTGATGATGGTTTTCACTAAACTAAGCAACCATCCCAAACACAAGCATTGCTTATATCTTTGCTCTGGCCAGATGAATCAACGGCCTTAACAGCGCCCTTAGCAATCGATACATCAGACGCAACGGAAAAAACACTAGCTCAAGAAATATTAATTTGAAATATAGTAGCATTTGATCCCAATCCCTATACTCACATTTGCCACTTTCCAATGACATTGCGTAGGATTCATTTATTTGATTGTTCTGTTGAGAGATGACTTGGAAACGGCCATCTTCCATTACTCTTGTCCCGACACTGGCATCGAGGAGGCGATGCAGTGGTGAACCCTGCCAACGCTCTAATCTGTCTTGAATCCATTTTGGCGGGCCGTATAGCCCTCCTTGAGGGAAAATTCCGATCATTATTACATCATGAAACTGTGAAGTATTATTCACAAGGCGTGCATGCCATGTGCGATTGAAAAATATTGCAGAGTCGCCACATTCAAGCTTCAAAGGCGTAAGCAAATATGATGCGATCCACATAGGATACCAGGATATCCGGCTCACCACCCAGCGTGGCAGAATATGCGATTTAGAGAAAAATGCAGTTGCGCCGGATCCTGAAAGATTATCCGACAACGAGAAGACAAGGTTTGTCTGTCCGAGAGCATCTTGGTGGAGACCAATGCCTGTATTCCCCGGATCAGATCTACGCACAAGTACTTCCCATATCTTAAAATCACAACCGAGAACTTGGGAAAGAACAAATTGAACATCCTCGTGACAAATTATCTTTTCAAGTAATTGGTCAATTCGTGGATTTCGACCAAGGATAGTAAGGATAGAAGAATCGTTTGAACTCGTTTCAATGTGAATTGATTCATCCTCGAAGAGTTCATTGATGAATTTCTTCAATTCAAGCACCTCGTGTGGCATCAATATGTTTCCAGCACCCTTGGCGAATCCATATTTCTTCAGATTAGCTACTGTTCTATTGTCCATTCTCAAATCCTTCAGCCGTTAGACAGTCCATCAAGATATCGCTGCCAGTGTTCCGGCCAGTCGTCACTTGTCCAAGCAAACTCACGACAGAAGCGACTGATAAGGGACGCCCGTTCGGGATCATTCATCCAGGCATGCGGCGATTTTTTGAATCGCTGTAGCTCATCGAGCAAAGCATCAACGCTACGGTGCACGATTCCAAGGCGTTCAAGCTCCGTAAAAATCGGCTGAACCCACGCTTCTTCGTGATTATAGAGTCGGAGCCAATAGACCATTGTTGGGATCTGTGATGAGAGACATTCGAGAAACCCCGTTCCAGGTTGATCCCAGAGCACAACATGGCAGCGCTCCACAAGTTCATAGGTTAAGCCTTTATCTAACTGTCGTTCACAAAAATAGTGCAATCCACCGATTGATTCCAATTCTTGCATAGTCTTCGCGAGTAAGTTCACGGTTGTTGGATTGAAGGGCTTGTGCAAAATTCGGACACCTTGTGCAGTAGCCTCACGAACAAGATGTTTTAATGACGCTCCAACCTCCTGAATAAGGTCGATACGAGCCGTTGACGCTCCCTGTGCCGTCTCCGGAAAACGCTTCAGCATATTCGGCATCAATAGAATATCGAACTCTTTCTCTCCACCACCTTTGATTCCAGCCCAATAGCGTTTGCGTTCGCTCAGCCATGGGCTCGGCAACCTAATAACGGACATGCCTTTTACCGAAGGATGGTCAGGCAAGCGCAACCACCCCCAGCTCACAAACTGATCCACTCCGGGATACTCGAGCTCAAGAACTGCACTCATATCCTCAATATAGCCGTAATGGCCTCCGTGCTGGTGGTCAACGATGGTGAGGCCCGTTCGCTTTGCCGCCGCAACGACATAGCTGGCACAAACCCCTCTCCCGCTCGAAGAAATGAGTGCTTTCTTTTTGAAGGGGCGCAAGGCTTGAGCGGCATGGTTCATGTTCTGTGGTATAGCCTCAAGAAGAGAGGT
>DTRN01000032.1 GCA_012965905.1 Nitrospirales bacterium
TGTGGCGGGATTTGCAGAGGGGACCGAAGTTGAGGAAGAGTTCATGGCCATCACCAAAGACCTCGAATATGAGGTCGAGTTTGACTTTGGGGCCCCTGATCCAGGGGACCCTCAGTTTGATCTCAAAGATTTGTATTTGGATTATCGCTTCACCGGAGACCTCCACCTCAAAGGGGGCCAGTTCAAGGTGCCCTTTGGTCTCCAATCTGTCCTTACGAGCAAGAAACTGCAATTCGTCGAGCGCGCTCTCGCCACGGAAGAGTTTACCCAACGGAGGGATATTGGGATGATGGTGTGGGGACCCTACGAAGGCGCGCCTCTTGAGTATTATGGCGGTGTATTCAACGGGGACAAGGACAATGAATTGAATGCGAATACAGAACTCATGTACGCCGGACGCCTGGTACTCAACCCCCTCGGGCGGTTCAAAAAAGGGGAATCGGATATTGAAGGAACAGCGGTCCCGCGGCTCAGAATGGGAATCGAAGGAATTCAAAATCGAGATAACACAGCTGGAGATAATCTCTTGACCTTGGGAAGCTTTACGGCATTCAAGTATGCAGGACTGTCGCTACGTGCAGAGTACTTCAATCGAGTGAATTTCGATGACCAATCGCCAAAATCAGGCGATGCTGACGCGCAGGGATATTATGCGCAAGCCGGCTACATGCTCATCCCCAAGCGACTTGAGGCCGCTTTCCGCGGATCTCAGGTGGTGCGCAAGGGCAGCGACGATGACGAGTTGGAATATGTTGCTGCCCTGTCATATTTCTTTAAAGGCCACAAGGCCAAGCTTCAGATGGACTATACCTATGGGGTTGATGAAGGCGAGATCATGGGGCCGGTTGATGAGACGCGCCATTTGGTCCGAACGATGTTTCAATTGTATTTCTGACATGCGAAAGATCGACGGTCAGCGGTCAGGGAGCCAGGAGCAAGTTGGCCCAAGAGTTCCAGGTCATCCGTCCGAAGATCCCAATCATTCTCTGTACTGGCTCTAGTCAGGGGCTCACCCCTGGCGCCATTAAACCAGTTTGGATTCGTGAATGTCTCATGAAACCATTAATTGTCACTGACCTCACCAATGCTCTCCGACGCGTCCTAGAAGAGTAAACCAGAGGGTCTTTCGCATCGGACATCCCCTCTACAGAGGTTGCAGACGCCATCAAAAAGAATGATGGGAGAATTGGTCATTGACCAATCACCGCTCTTAGAATCTCACCGTACCCTTCCCGAAAGGTCGGATAGCGGAACGTATAGCCCGATCTCACGAGTTTTGCGTTCTTGCACCGTTTGTTGTTTCTGGTTTGTCGGCTTTCCGCCTGTATCGAAACCTCTACTTGAGGTGGAGGCACACCGAGTTCTTTCGCCAGCCAACTCAAGAGCTCACGCCGCTCACTCGGCTCATTATCTACCCCAAGATAGATTGAGTCCGGTTGCTCTAGCGTCATGAGGTGGGCCAATGCCCCAACACAATCATCACGGTGGATATGGTTGGTGTATCTTGGTGAGCCGTCTTGGTATGTCGCACTCCCCTCCTGCACTTTTCGAATGAGACGGATTCGCCCCGGGCCATAGATTCCGCCGAGTCGCACAACCGTCGCTGGAAACCTGCTATTCAAGAGATATTGTTCTCCTTCGAGAAGACATTGCCCTGAAAAATAGTCAGGCGTTGCCGGAGACGATTCATCGACCCACTCTCCGGATTGTTGTGCATAGACCGCCGTGCTTGAGGTATAGAAAATACGTGGCTGTTGTGCCTGTGTCTTCAAAACCTCGAGCAGGTTCCGCAGGCCATTGATGTATGCCGCGCGATAACCTGCTTCGTCGGAATGATCGGGCGACACGGTGTAGAAAACAGTATCAATCTGAGAAGGAAGCGACTGAAGTGTCTCGAGGTCGGTTACATCGGACGTCAATGGCAGCAGCGGTGATGAAAGATCGCCAGTCTTACGACGTAATCCCCACACCGTATGACCGGCCTTCGCGAGATGCCGCCCTAACGCCGTTCCAACGTACCCACAACCGGCGATCAGGACAATCGAACGATTCTTCGCCATCGTCTCAGAATGACAAGATCATCAGACCATCTCTCTCAACGTCACTTGCCGGAGAAAACCATTTTCCTTACAATCGTTGGCATGAGCGAACTGATCTGGATCGCGTTTCTGATCTTGTGCTGGTACCTTGGCAGCATGGCCCATCAACATTGGAAACGAAAGAAAGAAGCAGCGAGGCTTGCCGATGATATGTTGGAAAAAGTACTGAAACAAAAGGATGGATTTCGCCGGTAGCTACCGCGGAGGAAGAGTCCCATCACCTGCCAGATATTTCCGGAAACTGGTCATGAGTTCCTCACCTAACACCCCGACGTGAGGCTTCTCTTTCATATATTCTCTGATCTCTTCTAACCGCTTCTCGGCCTGCGGGTTATCTTTCAACCGTTTTGTTGTCTCCAGCGCCTTCTCAAACGCGTCAAAGGTCAGTTCCTTATATCCCATCGAGCGAATCCGCTTCACCGCCTTCATCATGGCTTCATTTCTAAAGGTGGTGAGATGCGCCGAATCAATTTCTTTCAATCCCAATTTCCTGGCACGTCGCTCCGCGGCCTTTCTGATCCCACTCCGCACAAAGTCCGGTGAGGTGAGGAGCCGTTTCCAGGCTTCGTCACTCCATAACACCGCCTGTTGCGGGGCGTCCCACAACGCGGTGTATGCTGCCTCATCAATCACCGTACGCCCGGTTTCTCGCGCCATTTCTTCGGTGTCACGTTTGAGCATGTCGGTCACAAACTCTTTCGCGATATCGGGCGACTGCTCGACCTTGTGTGCAAGACGCGCAAGCGCTCCCTCGGTCCACTCGATCAACTGAAGAGTCGTGTCGGGATTATCATCTCCCAACGCTTCAACTTTTTGGAGCAACTCGACGTTCACTTCCATGTGGCCATGCTCGCGAGCCACGTCTTCGGCAATACGTTTGGTCATGGCCTGCATGAATTCCGGCACTGTTTCAAGTCGCGCTTTCGCTTCAGCAGTCCACGGAAGCTGTCCGGCTTGCATCGCCACCGCGGCTTCTTGCATCCCAGCAGCGCCACCCATACTTCCCATCATCTGTCCCTTGAATTGCGCAAGGAGGTCTTCCGTGATCTCAGAATGGCCAAGCTCCCTCGCTTTTTTTTCGGCCAATCGCTTGACCATGCCACGCAGAAATACCGGCGCACGCTGCATGCGCTCCAACGCGCCCTCGGTCCAGATGACTTCAGCCGCGTCTTCAGTTTTCACTTCGTCGCTGCTCATGACAACTCAATTCCCATCAAACAATGACCTTTCGACACCATTGAATTGTTTCGTTGATCTCTGCAGGATCATGGAAATCTATCTCTCGTTCAAAGGTGATGGCCATGAACTCTTCCTCAACTTCGGTCCCCTCTGCAAATCCCGCCTCTACTAATTTCGCCTTGTACCGCCGCACTGACGGTCTCAGGTGATCCTTCGCCACGCGCTGAAGCTCATCCGATGACAAATCTTCGGCCGTATTTCCGGATAGCAAGGTACGGAGTTCCTCTATATCCACTCCTACCTGACACAACAGCCGCGCGACAGGCTGGAGTTCAAGCATCCATCCCGATTCGCCAAGCTCCATTGCAATCGCCCCACCCGGTTCGAGTTCATAAAAGTCCGGGTGCGCCTGAATTACTTCAGCCCGAATCGCTTCCCACTCATGCCTTAGATCTTCCATCACGTTCCCATTCACCCTTGTGTTAAGCGATCGTCGATATGCAGCTTGATCCAATCGCGATCCCACCACTCAAGCGGATTCACCTGCTGCCCATGCAGCAACATGCTGAAATGGAGATGGTCGCCCCCCGCCATTCCAGTTGATCCTGTATATCCAACGATCATTCCCTTTTTAATGTCATCACCAACCTCCACCGTAAAAGAGGCAAGGTGTCCATATAAGGACTGCAACCCATACCCGTGGTCGATGATGACGGTATTGCCATAGAGGCCAAGATCTCCTGCAAAGATGACGACACCCGTATTGCCTGCCTCCACTGGATAGTTTTTCGTCGCCGCCAGATCGTAACCGAGGTGATCTTTCACATCAACCTTGTTCCCATTGTAATAATAATCACGCCGGTCTGCGAACAGTGCCTGGACCTGCGAATTCGACATCTGTTTGAAGGTGCCACGCCACAACCGCTGCGGACGAGTATCCTGTGCAATTTCCTCCAGGCGTTGGTTTGTGATGTTTCGCAACACCGTGTTAGCGGCAAGAAAATCATCAAGGGGGTTTCCGGATTCGTCAATCTCAGAACTTTGTGCGATGAGCGGAAGAACCGTGCGCTGAATAAATCCATCGTCGATGTTGATCTGTCGCTGCCGCCACGTTTTATTCACAAGGTCATACGGGACCGGCACCTTGCTCTGATTCTCTGCTTCATCCCTCGCAACGAGAAAGATGGGAATAGGTTCTTTTTCGGCGAAGGGAAAGGCCAGCAGGGCAAAGTGGTCACCGCTTCCGGGAACGGGATATCCTGGGTGAAAGGTTTCCCCAACTTCAATGCCATGATGGATGGCGTCGTCTGAGACTCGGTAGCGTACCAGCTCCGCGCCTCCTTGGTTAATCACATGACGTGACGAGATCCGTTCCAGGCGAGGTGCGCGAAACTTCGTACGAAACTCATGGACGATATCCTGGCGGTTTCCTCCCGAGACATGTCTCCAGGAGTAATCCTCCGCCGTGACAATCAGCGTGGCATCTCCCTCTTTCCGCGGAATGTCGCGGTCGGCATAGGGAAGAAGATCGAGATCGAACTGTTTCTCCGGGCCTCCCTTCCATATTGCGAACCATCGCGGGTCCTCAAACTTCCGGTCGGCAATCACATAGCGTTCTCCACCCTGTTCAATGGCCACAGACACATGCTTCAGACCAGTACGCATATCTTCAACATGGAGT
>DTRN01000033.1 GCA_012965905.1 Nitrospirales bacterium
ATGAATGCGAACGTCGTCGGTTTGGTAGGACATAGTTATCGTTCCTTCATGCTTGATCTGACGAATTTTTAAGTATACCATGGAGGGCCACAAGGTAGGATATGTTGAGGCCTCGAGTCATACAACCCATCGCACAATCGGTTGCTATTTTCGTCTTTGCCTTGACGGTTGCCGCTCCCATCGGTTCTGTTGGTCATGGCCATCATGGTGACACCGACCACGCAGCATCGCATTCAAATCTTGTGTGCATTTGGATGTGTGCCGCCTCATCCTTTGTCGGGACAGAGGGAAACTATCTCACCGTTTCTCTCATTGTAATAGAGGTTGCCGAGGCTGGGCCGATACTCCCACTTCTTGCTTATTTTCCTCAGAATTTCCAACCACGCGCTCCTCCAGTTTTCCTCTAAATCAACATTATTCTCAGTCTGATCGTTTGACAGTCGAAGACTGTTCGGCCGCCTCCATGCGGGGGCTGCGTTGTTGGTGAGGTGATATTTGGAACCGTTGATAAAGAGATCTAGGAGACGGCTATGCATTGTATTGTGGGCCTTTTTCATAGCAGTGATTGTGCTGCTGTGGGTGGGGACAGGGTTTGCGAGTTGCGGTTCAGCCAATTGCTTTCTCAATACCGGCACGCAAAATAATCCGTCCGGGCAGGGGTTGTTTACGGCCGACTTTTCTTATCGCTATATTTTGTCCGATCGTGGCCAGCGCGGTACGCAGCAGATCGATAATGTTTTCACGCCAAAGGTCAGTTTTGAAGAGGGCATTATCGAGCCCAATCACCATCGTGAACTGAAAACCATCAATAATCTCGCGCAGGTCAACTTAATGTACGGGGTGACGGAAGATTTTGGAGTGCAGCTGGTAGTGCCGTTTTTCAATCAACGCATCCATGAGCACTTTGATGGACTACATGATGACGATCCGGACGGTTTCTTTACCCGTGCAGATGGCACCGACGGCTTTGGAGATATCCAGCTTCGCGGTACGTATAACCTGTTGGTCACAACCAAACATCTCCTGGTCGGTGGGGGAGGTATCAAGCTGCCTACCGGAGAATACACCCTACGAGACTCGGATGGGGACATCAACGAGCCAACCCTGATGCCGGGAACCGGAGCGTGGGATGGAATGTTCAGCGGCTTTTACCAGTACCAGATTTTCCCCCACCAACTCGACGCCTTTGTGTCTGCATCGTTCCAATTGCGGACTGAAAACTCGCGCGAATATGAGTTTGGCGACATTACGTTGTTGAATGCCGGAACGTCCTATCAAATACTGCCGTATCTTAACCTGAGTGGCCAAATTAACGCGCGAATCCAGCCTCACGACAAATTTCTAGGTGGAAAGGTCGATAGCACCGGAGGCGAATGGGTCAACCTAACTCCCGGCATCCGACTCCAACCATCACCAACGACACAACTGTATGCGTTTGGCCAGATCCCTGTTTTTCAGCGTGTGAACGAGAGTAACTTGGTTCCGTCATTCGGGTTTATTTTTGGAATATCAAAGACGTTTGGACTCTCAAATTAGATGAGATCGATCATGAAAACGGCCTCAACATTCACCATGTTTCTGGCTGTTATCACGCTGAGTTCTCTTGTATTGCTCGGGATGGCGGATCGTCCGAAACCGCTTGAACTGGGGCAAGTCGCCCCAACCTTTACCTTGCCGGATCTCGCAGGTGAACAGGTGAGTCTTGATGAGGCACGTGGAAAAGTGATCTTCGTGATGTTCTGGGCGTCATGGTGCCACCCCTGCATGAAGGAGATGCCTGAGGTTCAAGCAACGTTTGAACAGTATAAGAGTCAAGGGTTTCAAGTTGTGGCGGTGAACTTTGGCGAAAGTACAGCTACTGCTCAGGCGACGGCAGATCGATTTGGCCTTACATTCCCGGTTTTGATGGATCGGCGCGGGAATGTCGCCGCTGAATACCGTGTGCTGGGTCTGCCGCTGAGCTTTTTTGTTGATAGCGAAGGGATTGTACGTGAGCGCATCTTTGGCCTAACCATGACCAAGGAAGAGATTGGAAAGCGCGTCAAGCACTACTTGCAATCGGTTCATGGGTAATTTTCCAATGGGTTGCTCGAAAAGAGCAAATGAATATCCAAGGGCAAGATTTGGTAAAATGCGCACTGAGCTCAGTCAGAACATTGTATCGATATCCATTTTGATCCTCTAAGAGGAGGTCAAGCGATGAATACACAGAAAGCTTCCCTTCGCTCCATCATGGCTCTTCTGATCGCGTGCCTTACACTTGGGGTGTTTTCAAGTTGCGCCTCTTATGAAACGCGGGAAATGCTTATTACTGGATATTCCTCCGATCAGTACAGCACCAATTGGAAACGGCACCCTATTTTCTTTTGGAAAACGGTGATTGCGAGTGGACCGCGCAAGGGGAAGCCCAAGAAGGTCGGTATTACATCAAGCGGCGTCAAAGCGCGGAAGGGAACAATCGCCGCCGACACCAAATACTATCCGTATGGAACCATCATGATCATTCCAGGGTATGGCAAAGGCGTTGTCGAAGATATTGGAGGCGCCATCAAAGGCCCAAATCGGCTTGATCTGTATTTTTCAACTAGAAAAAATGCGCTGAAATGGGGAAAGCAGACGGTGAAGGTGAAGATCAAGAGGTAAGGGTATATTGACCATACTGTAACTGGAGGTTTGCAGCATGCCAAAGTATACAACTCAAGATATTCGAAATATCGCACTGGCCGGTCAAGGGGCGTCTGGAAAGACCACTCTGGTCGAGGCATTACTGCATAAGACGGGTATGATCCAGAGCCCGGGATCGATTGAAAAGAAAAACACCGTTTGCGATTTTGATCCGGAAGAGAAGGAACACCAACATTCCTTGAATTCTGCCGTCGTGAGTTGTGATCATGCCGGGCACCATATCAACCTCATCGATACCCCCGGCATGCTCGAGTTCTCCGGCCACGCACTCTCAGCGCTCACGGCGGTTGAAACCGTTGCGGTGGTGATGACGGCTCAACATGGGGTCGATATGGTCGCGCGACGCATTATGGAGCGTGCCGCCGAGCGCAAGCTGTCTCGAATAATCATCGTGAACAAAATCGATGCCGAGGACGTTAATCTCGAACAGGTCATGAATGAGATTCAAGAGTCATTCGGCAAAGAGTGTCTCCCTATTAACCTCCCGAGTGGAGGGGGCACCGCCATTGTCGATGTCTTTAATAAAGCAGATGGGGACGTCGATTTTGGATCCGTCGCGGATGCGCACACCGCCATCGTTGACCAAGTGGTGGAAATGGATGAGGATCTCATGGCAACCTACCTTGATAAGGGCGAGGTGAGCCCAGAACAACTGCATACGCCCTTTACGAATGCGTTGAAGGAGGGACATCTCGTTCCAGTTTGCTTCGTATCGGCACGGCAAGGCGTCGGCGTCGCGGAGTTGTTGGAGATCTTCTCCAACATGATGCCGAACCCCATGGAAGGGAATGGGCAGGAGTTTGAACGGAAAATGGAGGAAGGTTTGGAAGCGGTGGAGGTCACCTCCGATGCGTCTAAGCCGATTGTAGCGCATGTCTTCAAAGTGACTGCAGATCCGTTTATCGGAAAACTTGGCGTCTTCCGAATCTTTCAGGGGACGGTCAAAAAGGAGAGTCAGCTTCATATTGGTGACGAGAAAAAGACGTTCAAGGTGGGACATCTATTAAGTTTGCAGGGGAAAGAACATACTGAAGTCGATGCCGGCATTCCTGGAGACATTTGCGCGGTGGCGAAGATCGATGAGATCAGATTTGATGCCGTGCTGCGAGACAAGATAGATGGTGGTGACGTGCGGTTACAACCGATGGACTTTCCGAAGCCGATGAATGGCTTTGCGATTGAGGCAAAGAGTCGAGGCGACGAGCAGAAGATCGGGAAAGCCTTGACCAGCATGGAAGCCGAGGACCCCTGTTTTTCGGTTGAGCGTAACGTGACAACGCATGAAACCGTCATTTACGGGCTTGGCGATATGCACCTTCGAGTGATTCTCAAGAAAATGAAAAACCGCTATAACGTCGAGGTTGATACGCATCCGCCAAAAATTGCCTATCGGGAAACCATAACCAGAAATGCTGAGGGACATCATCGGCACAAGAAGCAAACGGGTGGTGCGGGACAGTTTGGGGAAGTCTTTTTGAGGATTTCACCAGTGGAACGCGGAGGCGGATTCGAGTTTGCGAATAATCTTTTTGGCGGGTCAATTCCACGGCAGTATGTTCCAGCGGTTGAAAAAGGGATTCGACTGGTAATGGAGCATGGCGCGATTGCCGGGTATCCGTTACAAGATATAAAAGTAAGCGTGTATGACGGAAAACATCACCCGGTCGACAGCAAAGAGGTTGCGTTCGTCATGGCGTCGAAGAAAGCGTTCATTGACGCGATTCACAAAGCGAAGCCGGTGATTCTCGAGCCTGTAGTGCACATGGATATTATTGTGCCGGAAGGAAACATGGGCGATATTGCTGGGGATTTGTCGAGCAAGCGGGGGAGGCTTCAAGGGTCCGACACCTTGCCGGGCGGGATGCTCCACATCAGCGCTCAAGCGCCATTGGCGGAGCTAGGGCAATATCAATCTCAATTGAAAGCGGTGACAGCGGGACAGGGGTCGTACACCATGCAACTCAGCCACTATGAGCCCGTGCCGCCAAACGTGCAGCAACAGATCATTGACCAATATAAGCCCAAGGCTGAGGAAGATTCGTAAAGGATGTTGAAAACGCTCGCCAGCGGCGTTCTCGCTTCGCGCTATCGGCTCAACGTACAAGTAGTACGATTCGCCTTATCGCTCGCTGCGGCCTTGCTTGACGACCGTTTTGACCGTCCTCATGGCACCAGATTTTGATTTGTTTTGGGTTCACGCAAAGTCTGGGCCGCGTGACGCAATGCATCGCCGAATGGAAGGAGGTGATCCGATGG
>DTRN01000034.1 GCA_012965905.1 Nitrospirales bacterium
CCGTCCATTCACCAGAAAAACATGGTGTTCATGAAGGTAGCGCACCTTATACAGCCTCCTCAAGGAGGCTGTCAATTCGGGCGTGAGGGGGATAATTCTTGGCTCATCCGTCTTCGTATCCTCAGCCTGTAATCGAATGAGACTCGCTTTGAAATCGACCCGATCCCATGTCAAGTTGAGGATTTCTCCACAGGAGAGCGATCTGTTATCAACAGGAAAACCGTAATACAGTAGTACTAAAAAAAATCCTGGCTATTTAGTGTCATTTTGTTTATCCTAGCCGGGATAGCGCGCAGCTACAGATAAAGCTGAGGAACGGCAGGCCGGGTTCAGTGGGTAGTCTGTTTCTGCTTCCAACTTCTAATAGGAGGGTGTAACGATGCTCACAAAAATGAAGGATGTAGTTAACCAGATCACTGATGCTGCGCTTGGTCTTTTGGCTTTAGCGATCGTGGCGGGGATTCTAATTGGAGGCACTCTCCCCTTCTTTGGGTCTGTTGTCGCGAACTTAACCAGTGTCATTAACCAGTTAGGTGAAGCAGGGCTTGCTGGCCTCATCTCGCTCGGACTTATCGCTTGGCTATTTGCGGGCAGATCAGCCTAGTTGATAGATCGGCGCGGAGAGGGGGGCTTCCCCCCTCTTCCCTGTTTGGATTAGGTCTGAAAAGTGTTCAATAAAAATCTTGGTGTGCTTAAGGCTGCCCTGAGGGAATTGGTCGAAATTGGCCTGTTGATAATTGCCACTCTGCTTCTGGTATTTTTATTTTTCGGAAAATCCGCGGGGAGCTTTGCTACGTCGGTAGTAGAGAATGTGGGGACTTTAGCGGAAGCGCTTTCTCCCAATGGGTTGATTGCATTGCTAGCAGTGGGCGTGTTTATACTAGTCTTTGATAGGTTTCGCAGGGGACAATGATCTGACATCATCCTGACTATTTTTAGGTCAGGGTAGCGGGTGCTGACACAATCACATCACCTCAACTTTGTGATAAGTTCTTCCGAGGGTTCATCAGACGTTGGTGGATCGCTCTTTTCCCACTCCTTCTCCCCCTAAACTCACTGCGCTACTGCACAGGTCCATCCACCCCCTCCTAACCCTTCCTAAACTTTCAAAAAATTTCACACGTGTCGAGCGCATCCTGGCCATAACCCCTCTAAGGTGAATTGTGGAGTCGGGGTCTGCTGATCAGGGGAGGTGTTAAATAGGTGTTAAAAATACCGACAAAGTGGTGGGGTGAGAGGCAGAGTGGAACCAAGAGAGACAAGTCGAAGTGTTGCACTGTTGCAGCGATTTATGGGGAGAATGCCCATTTCACAATAGCTTGAGCACTCCCCCTTGAATGGATTCGAAGTCCAATGCTCTATCCAAGCTGAGCTACAGGCGCGCATGATGGAATGGACGAAGTAGGAGTCGTGAATGGGATCTGATGTGGGTTGTGGAAAGGCGAGGCGAATGTTGGTTAACAGGTCTCGATAGGGTGGAGTCATGGCTGTTTTCCAGTGTTTTGAGGCGTGGCGAGTGTCATACCCCCACTATATCACTCATGTGACTGGGACTGGAGTGCTGATGTACGGTGATCAGCGGGGAAAGGGTAAGCTGGCGACGGTGGCGTTGTGGATCTCGCCGTCGGTCGTGACGGTGAGTTCGGTCCCAGGATCTAAATATTTTTTTCGGAGGTAAGCGAGTCCAATGACTTGGTTGAGGGATGGTGAATGGATCGCACTGGTGATTCGCCCCGCTGCTCGTGGGTCTTCATCCTTCCCCATGAGTTCCGTTCCGTATTCTGGAAGAGAGCTCCCGCTGATGGTTACGCCGACAAGTCTGCGTTTGACGTCTCCATAGGTATCGATCCGGGCAACGGTTTCCTGCCCCATATAGCATCCTTTCGAGAGGCTGACCGCCTTCTCTTCAAGCCATGCTTCGGCCGGAAAGACCTCGTCGTCGAGTTCTCGTCCATACCGCGGTGTTCCAGCCTCGATACGAAGTATCTCCAGGGCGTCCGACCCGATTGCGCCGAACGGCTGGATATTATGGCTCGTCGCGGTTTCCGATATTCGTTCCGACACGGGTGTGATGGATTCAACCGGCATGAGTAGATCGTATCCGTCTTCGCCGCACTCATTAGTTTTTACGATGATAAGCTGATGCGTGGCGATGGATGCCTTGGCACAATGTGGGATGGTCAGTTCGGGCAGAGGTTGATCACATGCCTTGCGAAGCAAGGTCTCTGAGAGCGGTCCGTGGATCGCGAGATGTCCATACGCGTCGGTGACGTTCTCAAGCTTGGCTTTCGTGCCGTAGAGTAGGTAGCGTTTCAGAAGTTGATAGGTTGGCTCTATGGCCTCCTCATCGAGGTCGATCACAAATGTCTCATCGATCCCAAAGATTCTAAAATAGGATTGCATTTTTCCTTTGGGCGTGAGAATGGCACAGTACATGCCGACGCCATCCGCGAGTTTGCGCATGTCGTTGGTGACGAGTCCCTGAAGGTAGGTTGCGCGATCGGCGCCTGAGATCTTTAGCTTTCCGCGATCCGAGACGTCTGCAATCCCAACCCCGCTACGTACGATGGCATGCTCAGCGTTTGGATCGCCGTCGTGGGTTGATGATTTCATAGCTCGTCGTCGTCGCCTTCCATCAGCTCTTTGACCAAATCATCCATACTCACGCTAAACACTCCGTTTGTTACGACATTGTTTGCACCGAGTGAGCGGGCACGAGTAAACGCCGCAACGTCATCGTGATTACAAAACGCGAGGATTGGAATTGACTGATATCGTTCGTCTTCTTTGAGCGTTTGGACGACGGCGAACGCGTTCATGGCGTCGTTCCCCATGTCGACAATAATGACGCCAGGCGTCTCGGCTTTTAACGTTTCCATCAATTCGAGGTCTGTCCTGATCCGTCGCAAAGGATAGCCGGTTCGTTTCAAGCCACCCTTAATTTTGCTCCAAAACATAATGTCATTCACGACCCCCCACACAATGTTTGTGGGTGCCGCGTCGTTGGGGGTTTCGCTCATCATATTCTCCTTAGGTTGGTTCCTTGCATTGACGACCTTTCCATGCGATTCCGAATCCTCCTTCGTGTCGCATGGCTGAATACCACAGCAGTCCGATGAATATGCCTGATCCCAGCGGGTGCAAGGGTGCATAGTGCGTATCGAAGCCAAGTTCCCGCCATCGTCGGTGAAGCTTGGCCCATCGAACCATGAGCATCATGCCTGCAATCGCAAGCAGTCCGGCATGGATGCCGTACCATGTACTCAGCATGAGCACAGTGGCTGGGGCGACATCGAGCAAGGTGATGCGGGCGCTCGTTCGCAGCAGACCCCTCATGCTTCGACCTTGAAGTAGATACAGATTTTTTGCCCACCCATTCCAAATTTCCGCAAAGGTGTGATACATCCGCACGCGAATCTTTCCCTGCGCTGGAGCGAACCACAGTTTGCCGCCCGCCCTCTTTGCTCGTCGAGCGAGTTCGACATCTTCGAGGATACATCCCTTGATGCCCTCGTGCCCACCAATGCTATCGTAGAGTGAACGTCTGATCATGATGTATTGCCCGTTGCCTGCCGCTTGCTCATCCCGCTGATCGTTGATACGACGATATGAAAACCAATGACTGAGGGTTTCAAAAATGGTGGGCTGGAGGAGCTTTTCCCATACGCTGACACATTCTTGATCCGGAGTCATCGAGAGCATGTCGATGTGATGGCGTTGGGCAAAGGCGAGATTTTCTCTGAGCGCGTGCGGGGCATGGTCGGTATCAGCATCGGTGAACAAGAGCCACTCGCCCTGTGCCTCGCATACACCGCGTGCAAGGGCATAATTTTTTCCAGTCCATCCATCTGGAAGACTGGTTACTCGAAGGCTGCGAATTCGGGAGTCCTGATTCGTTCGACTCGCAATCAGATCGGCGGTGCAGTCCGTCGATTGATCATCAACCACAATCAATTCAAAGTCTGGGTAGTCTTGTGCCAATAATGAGTCGAGGCAACGACCAAGGGACCGTTCTTCATTTCTTGCGGGAACAATAATTGAAACGCCGGGAGGCATTGTGAGGCCTCTTAATCCGGCTTGAGCGCTTTCCGTACGAGCTGTGCGCCTCTCCGACCGGACAGGAGCATTGAGCCGAAGGCCGGACCCATGCGAGGTGTTCCGTAGACCGCGGCCACTGCCAATCCAATGACAAAACAGTGTGGATAGACTTCACCGGTATTCTCGACGACCAGTTCTTCAGATCGCGCCACCCACATGGCCCCATTGCCAGGAACCGGACGTTGGTAGCAGTTGTGTCGGTGCAGATGGTGGATGACCGTGGCATCGTGGCCGGTAGCGTCCACAACGATCTTGCTTTCAAGTGCGATCGGATCGATGTGCAGGACGTCATGTCCTGCGGCTTCGACTGGCGCTGAGTTGACGACCACGCCTCCGAGCTGTCCTTCGTCCCGGAGGATCAGATCGACCAGCTTCGTCAGATTCAACACGCGTGCGCCGGCTTCGTACATCGCGGAAATGAGACGCGCAGTTGCGTGCGGAGGATCGGTGAGGTACATGCCTTCGCATTCAGGGACCGGTGTGCATGGAACGCCGATCTCCTGAAGAATCTCTTGCGCAGGGTTGCAGATTGTCGCCTTATTCATGAGATACCCACCGGACCAGAATCCGCCACCCAATGCTAAGCCTTGTTCGATGACCAGCACGCGCACGCCATCTGCGGCGAGATCTCGTGCGCAGAGCAGGCCGGAGGGCCCAGCTCCCACGATAATCACGTCACTTTCGATGATCCGCTCGAAATCACGGAAATGCGCGCGGGCGATCTCACGTGTCACATCCCGTTCTCGAAGGGGGGCAACCCATTTGTGTTTCATCGTCGTCACGTCCTTATGAGTAGAGTTGTGAACCTGTTTGCTTAAACTC
>DTRN01000035.1 GCA_012965905.1 Nitrospirales bacterium
GAGGTCTGTGGCGTCGAGGGTACTGGAAACGAAGTGAGTGGTGGGCAGCAGTATTCCGAGAATGGCAAGCGGATCTTCCATTTCACCCACGCACCGGACGGCATTTTGCGACACGCGGTCGTCTTCATCGATGAAATTGATGGCGGAAAGCCATGGGGCGATCTGGGCGCGACAATGGATATTATCGGGAAGGATTGCGGCTTCTTCGGCTACCAGAACATCGTGCGTGACGGTACGACCGTGTTCGAGGCGGTGAACGAGGATGCCGTGTTACACAACCCGCATACGTTCTACTTTAAGGGCAAAGCTCGGAAGACCTTCTTCAACGTGGCGATGAACCCCAAGGGTGAACCCAACGACAAACTCACCTTCACGTTCGCAGGCAAAATGGCGATGGCAAAGGGTAAGGCACGGATATTTAAATTAGAGTGCGACCAGCATGATTTCATGCATGCTTGGGGATGGAACGCTGCAAATCCCTATGCTACCGTCGTCGCTGATGACGGAACCTATACCTTGGATGGCGTTGCCGACGGAACCTACAATGTCTGTGCCTGGCATCCTGAGAGTGGACTCTGGTGCGATGAAGTTGCCGTCGCCGGGGCAACCACCCATGACTTCACGATGTGTCAGAAAAAGGACATGAAAAAGGGCTGCAAATAAACCTTATAAGGCCTATTAATTGGAGGTAATGTAATGAAAGCGACTCCGTTACGGAAATACGCCATCGTGGTGGCGGGGATTGCCGTGGCCTTCGGGTTCTTCGTGGCAATGTCCGTTGCTCCGACTGGGGTTCAGGCGCAGACGACCATCATCGCTGTGCCTGATGTTGCGCCGCTGCCGCCGGCACCATTTACCGATGCCCGCATCGTCAATATCGGACGGCAGATGTACTTTGATAAACTGTTAGCCGCCGACGGTCAGCAGGGTTGTAAGTTGTGCCACGATCCGAAACTTGGGTGGGCGCACGACAAGCAGATTTCACCAGGCTACCCAGGAACCATGCACTTTCGAAATTCCCAGTCAACCATCAACACCGCATTTCGTGATGGCGGCTATTTGGGGCAGACCGGACTTTGGGGAGGTCTGAGCGCTGCAATTCAATACAAGTGGTCTTCTGCCTACTTCCTCGCCCGTGACGGCCGCTTGGTCGTGCAGGTGTGGCGGGCGTTCCCCGGCTACATGAACATGTGGAAAGAAGTGTATGGCCATATGCCGTCCTTCCCAACCATGCGGGACAGCCTGGTCGAGTTTACCAAGACCATCGTCTCCAAGGACGTGCCCATGGATGCGTTCATCCAAGGCAATGACGAGGCGATGTCTGCCATGGCCAAGAACGGGCTCAATCTCTTCAAGGGCAAAGCACGCTGCATTTTGTGTCACAATGGCGCATTGCTCTCCAACGAGAAATTCCATAACTTGATGGTTCCGAAAAACCCGATCGTCGATATCGATCCGTTGATGCAGGTTGCTCGTCGGTTCGAGTTCCGTAACCTCGCTACCCCAGGCAACGACGTCTGGTGCCGTGGTAACGTGCCGGATTTGGTCGATTATCAGCCGCAACCCTGCTCACAGGGCAGAGAGCCGATGTTCGACATGGGCCACATGACCGTGACCAAGGATTGGGACGATCTCCACAAATTCAAGACCGCCATGTTGCGTGACGTCAGCCGGACGCCGCCCTATGGGCACAACGGCATGATGGGATCGTCGCTTGAAGAAGTGGTCGAGTTCTATAACAAGGGCGGTGGTGCCATGTGGCAGCCAACGCACGTCCACTTTGCCAAGATGGTGAAGGATCCTCAGATCAAGCCCCTTGGCCTAACCACCGGGGAAAGGGCTGATTTGGTGGCCTTCCTTGATGAGGGGCTCACTGGATCGGAGTTTGTCGTGGAAACAGTCATCGCATTTCCTCCGCCGCAGCCCCGTCCGGTGCAGTCAAGTCTCATGTATGAAACCAACTGGACTCACTTGAAGAGTGACAAGTATGGTAAGGGTGAGGCCATCGATACACTGCACGGCCACAAATAGGATTGCAGAGGGTTTAAACGCTGACAGCTTCAAGAAAGAAGCTGTCAGCGTCGTTCTAAAAAGGGGTGGGTTGGCGACTGTTTGCAGCCACTCACCCCTTTATTTTTGTCAGGATCAACTAAACAATTCTCAGGGAGGATAACCGTGAAGAAAATGACCGGAGTTATTGCGCTGGCCATTGCCGCAGCGTTTTTGGCTAGTGGATTGATGGTGTCGACGCCGGATGTGTCGGCGGCCAAGCTCAAGTCCCAGGTAAAGATCCCAGCCAAGTATAAGGGCAAACATATGCCGGAAGGCGGTTGGACCAACGAGAAGATGATTGCCCGTGGTAAGCTGGTCTATACCGGCAAGGTCAACAAGAAAGTGAAATGTTCGAAATGCCATGGCACCAAGGGGAAACCCAAAGCCAAAGGCGCGCGGGATTTCAGGAAGGCCTCCAACGTGGAGAAGTTTTCTGATACCTATTGGTTTTTCCGCATCGCCGATGGGGTCCCGAAAACTCTCATGAAAGGCTGGCTGGGCAAGATAACAGAGGATGATATCTGGGCCGTGATGGCGTATGAGAATATGTTTTCACACGGTGGAAAACCGGCCGTCCCCGATAAGTCCAAATGGGAAGCTCCTCAGTTTAAGTAAGCAGTCTCCGACATGCGTGGGGTGAGAGTGGAGTGCCGCTCTTATCCCCACAGCTTCCCGTAGTGTCTCCCATCTCATCGATAACGAAACCATTTCGACATATAAGGACAGATAGATCATGGCACGAGACTTATTCGAGATTCGAACCGAAGTAAAACGAATCTCTCGACACTTGAATATTCTTTCCGACAAAGTTTCTGGCCGTGCAGAAAAACAGGACCTAGACGCTGAGCAGGTGTTCATCGCTATCGACGAACTCCGTAATAATATGGCTGAAGTTCAGGCCCTGGCACTGAACATGGTCGAAGGGGGGAATCCGGAAGTCGATCCTGAGCTCGCGAGAAAAAACCTCCGTGCCCAATTTCGAGAAGTCGGGTTACTGGTTGACGTGGTTCGACGCCGTGGTTCATCAACGTCCCGGTTGGTCAATGACATCCTGACGGCAGCATCGGACATTGCAGAACATTCCGACCATCTTTCGGCGCTCGATAGAGACCTTGAGCAGCTCGGGCAACGACAGCCGGAGTTGGCCGAATATTCCAACGAACTAACCGATACGCCACTCCAGCATCCCATGGATATGAAAGATGAAGAGGGCGAAGTCCAGGACGTCTAGCTCCACCGCAAGAACCTCGCGTGCAGGCACCTCCTTCGTCCCTTTATTCAGAAATATGAAAGCGGTAGTGTTCCTTACAATGCTGCTGGCTGCGGCGGCAATGCCAGTTGCGGGCGAGCAACCCACCAACTCATGGGTTCTCATCCCCGCCGGCGAGTTTGTTATGGGAAGCAGCCCTCAGGATGTCGATCTCGTGACTCTGTTGTGCGAAACCGACTGTACGACTAAAACGGGAGATCTTATGGGGGATGTCGAAGCGTTGCGCCTCTGTCGGGGACAGTGTAAACCTGAAATGTTCGGCAATGAAACTCCCGTGCATCGTGTCTACCTCAACGCCTACTCTATTAATACGTTTCTCGTGAGCAACGCCCAGTATCGTGAGTTTATTCTCGCGAAGGATCGTCGCGCTCCTCGAAACGAGTCCAGGGCGAAGTACACGCTCTGGAAGGGTGATTCCGTTCCGGAAGCCATCATGCACCAGCCGGTGATCAACGTGTCATGGTATGACGCGAGGGCCTATTGTCGCTGGGCCGGAGGCCGACTGCCTACCGAAGCCGAGTGGGAGAAAGCCGCTCGCGGACCGGACGGTCTGAGGTATCCGTGGGGCAATGAGGCACCTACGCCATCACATGCAAATTATGGTCGGCCGTGGAGTGGAGACAAAACATTGACCCCGGTCGGGCATTTTGAACGATCAAAGAGTCCATACGGGATTCACGACATGTCAGGGAACGTCTGGCAATGGACAAACGATTGGTATGCCGAGCACTACTACAAAGAGAGTCCGAAGAAAAATCCAACGGGTCCAAAGCGCGGTCGAAACAAAACCGTTCGTGGCGGATCATGGATTAATATCCCAGCAGTCATTCATTCGGCGTCACGAGTGGGGTATGATCCACTGAACCGAATCTATGATATCGGGATCCGCTGTACTAAGGATGCGAAAGGCTAAGTGCTTTTCGCCATATCAACTGTTCACACACAACAACCGGAGGCAAATACTATGATACGAATAGTCCTTATTCTCATGATGATGGGTATTGCGGCCAACGCATTCGGGGCAGACGATCCCAGCATCAAAGGGGAAAAGCGAACGGGCATCCAGGCAGCAATGACAGAGCACATTAAGAACAACTCGGTGGATGGTCGTTATATCCTCTACGATCCCATTGACGACAAAGTCCTCAAGCTAAAGCTCGACGACCTTCACGACGGGATCGTCAAAAAATCTGATTACTACGTGAGCTGTGCGGATTTTACCTCCAGCAACGGGACGTACTATGATCTCGATTTCATGGTGGTAGAAAAAGACGGAGAGTACAAATCGCTGCAAGGCTTTGTGCATAAAGTTGGAAAAAATAAGCGGAAGTATCACTTAGAAAATACACCTGATACTGAAGCCGAGGCCAAAACCGAAGCTAAAGCCGAAGAGAAATCTGAGGGGTTCTTTGACCGCCTCTTTGGGAAATAAGAGACGATCATGATAAGAGCGGTTCTCATGTACTGCGTGGTTATGGGGGTATGTGCTCTGTTCATGGCCGCTGGCGTCTCAGCAAATGGTGACGATGGTCCCGAAAACCAATTTACAGTGGAGCTGTTCCCAGCGCCGGAAGCCTAT
>DTRN01000036.1 GCA_012965905.1 Nitrospirales bacterium
CCAGTGGTCATCACGCTGGGCGTTTATCTTAGCGGCAACCGGCTCAGCCGTGGGATTAGGAAACATTTGGCGCTTTCCCTATATCACCGGAGAGAACGGTGGCGGTGCGTTTCTGTTCATATACGTGCTGTGTGTTCTAGTGGTCGGCATTCCGATCATGATGGCAGAAGTCATGCTTGGTCGTCGTGGCCGACAGGCCCCGATCAACACCATGCGAACGCTGGCAAGAGAAGAAGGACAACACCAATGGTGGCAATGTATCGGATGGATGGGAATCCTGGCAGGATTCCTCGTGTTGACCTTTTACAGCGTGGTCGCAGGCTGGACCCTTGCGTATGTCGTGCGTGCCGCGACTGGCGTCTTTCATGGCACAACCGCTGCGGGCGCAAGAGCCATATTCACGCAACTCATAGCAGATCCGGAACGTCTTCTTGCCTGGCATACCATTTTTATGGCGGTGACAATTATGGTGGTGTCCCGTGGCGTAAGCGGGGGCCTGGAGCGAACGGTGCGATTTCTGATGCCGGCACTGTTCATTATTCTCATCGCGTTGGTTGGTTATGCCATGACCACGGAAAAATTTGTCGACGGGCTCCTATATCTCTTCACCCCAGATTTCAGCAAGATCACTGCGGCAGGCGTGTTCATCGCCCTCGGACAGGCATTCTTCAGTCTCAGCCTGGGTATGGGGGCCATCATGATTTACGGAGCCTACCTGCCCCAACAGACTTCGATTGCAAGTACTTCCTGTATTATTGCCTTCACCGATACATTCGTCGCCATTCTTGCCGGTATAGCAATTTTTCCCATCGTGTTCACCTATGGGTTAGAACCCTCTGAAGGCACGGGATTGATTTTCAAGACATTGCCTATTGCCTTCGGGCAAATGCCGTTCGGTCAACTTTTCGGGACGCTCTTCTTCGTCTTGCTGGTGTTTGCGGCGCTGACGTCGGCAATCTCGCTGCTTGAACCGGTTGTGACGTGGCTGGTGGAAAACCATGGCATGAGCCGTGTCATGGCAACCTCAAGTTCCGGCATTGTGGCCTGGCTCATTGGTGTTGGCTGTCTCCTCTCACTCAACCTCTGGTCGGGCGCAACATTATGGGACATGACGTTCTTTGATCTTGTCGAGGGGTTTACGGCCAATATCCTACTCCCCCTCGGAGGATTGCTTATGGCCGTGTTCGCAGCCTGGTCGATGTCGAAACAATCCACAGTAGACGAACTCGCCATCGGTGACGGAACGGCGTATCGTGCCTGGCGCGGACTTCTACGATATGTGGCCCCAGTCTTTGTGGTGCTGATCTTTCTCCATGCCGTCGGCATTCTTGACATGGGATAGGCTGTTTTTATCTCTCGAACGGCAGTGTGCATCAATTAGCGTGCTGCCGAACACGACTTTATCAAAGACGCCGTACCCTACATCTTCCCAAGACCTGTCGTTGATGTAGCTCCTCAAGAAGCAGTTGGAGCGTCAGCCCGCTTTGCCTGTAGGTCCATGACGAGGCTGAACAAGGCAGGGACGACGAGCAGAGTAAATATTGTCGAAACCATCAACCCCCCAAGCACCACACTGCCAATGCCCCTGTACAGTTCCGAGCCTGGCCCGGTCGCCAGAATCAACGGCAGCAATCCAAACACCGTCGTCAGCATGCTCATAAAAATAGGCCGTACGCGAATGCGAACAGACTCGCTAATGGCATCACGGACCGCAAGCCCTTTTCCCGTTGATTCGGCACCTTCTGACAAACTCCGCAGTCGATCGGGAAAGATGAGATTGAGTGCTTGATGGACAATGAGGATGGCATTATTGACCACCACACCAACGAGAATAATAAAGCCCAGCATGGTGAGAACATCAAGCGCTTGATACGTCACGAAGTTATTCACCAAGAATAGCCCCAGAAACCCACCCGCCGCGGCTAAAGGGACACTAAAAATGATGACGAAGGGATACAGAAAGCTCTCAAATAGAGAGGCCATGAGGAGATAGGTGATGAGAAGGGCAAGCAGAAAATTCCACTTTAAGGCCCGATAGGTCAACGTCAGGTCGTCGGCAGTTCCAGAAACATTCAATGCATATAAGCGCCCTAACGTCCCACTGGTCTCTAACGGGGCAATCACCTGCTCCTCAATGACGTCCATGGCTTCTTCAATTGGCATTTCATCGGGTGGAACGACCCGAATCATGATCGATCGTTTTTCCTCGATATGGTTGATTTGTTCCGGTCCGGCCACCACAGTGATATCCGCAATCGCGCCGAGGGTTGTCAGTTGCCCTCCTGGAGTGTATAGCGGAAGGTCAGCGAGATCCTGCGTTCGGGTTGCATACCGATCCTCTCCCCGTATGGTGAGATCAATTTCATCGCCTTCAAACTGAAAGTCGCTGGCTTTCACACCATCCACCAACGCATCAACCGTAAACCCCAATTCCTGATTCGTCATTCGCACGTCCGCAGCGCGATCACGCCTTAGCCGCAGTTGAACCTCCGGACTCCCAAGGTCGAGGCTCGGAACCGGCTGGACTTGCGCGTTGGGAATGAGCGCCTTCACCTGCTGAAAGATATTGCCTCCGTGCTTCAACAGAGTGTTGAGATCTGGCCCGGTGATTTCAAGTTCAATCGTTCTCCCACCGGCAAGGCCCCGTTCAAATAACCCCCGCTGCTTGATGATCGGAATGACACCAGGCAAATCACCTGTCGCTTTTCGAAACAACGGAATCAGTTCTTGTACTTCTGAAGGATCGTGTGTTCGCCCCCCAAGAAACACCTGTCGTCCTCGCGCGACATAGAAGAAGTTCAAAATACTTGGCCCATCGAGCGCGGCTTCTTCCGGAGAGCCAGGCTTGGCCTCCCAATGTGGTGAAAGGACCGCTTCGATGGTTTTCCCCATCTCGATGAATTCATCCGTGTTATAACCCGGCGGTGGAAGCAGCACACCCATCACCAAATTACGGTTCCCTTCCGGAAGATATTCTGCCTTCGGAAGCAACACCCAGCCGGTTCCAATCGCCAATGCAGTGAGCCCGACGACAAGCACCACACGACGGACGACCCCTCCACACAACCAGTGCACCCATTGCGCTAACTGATCCGGAAAGTGTGCCATCCTCTGACGCAACCCCACGAGTTCTAGTGCTGGAGCCTCAGATTCGCCATGGTTCCTCGCATTTGCCGTCGTCAGAACCCGAGCCGATAGTGTTGGGACAACCAGGATCGACACCAACAGGCTCAGACCCACACCTGCACTGATAGCAATGGCAATATCGCGAAAGAGTTGTCCCGCTTGTTCCTCAACAAAGATGATCGGCACAAACACCGCAATGGTGGTCAGCGTGCTTGCCAATACCGCTCCCCACACTTCGACCGTCCCATCATAGGCCGCTTGGAACAGCGGTTTTCCAGATTCACGGTGGCGATAGATGTTTTCCAGCACTACGATGGCATTGTCGACGAGCATGCCTGCGGCAAACGTCATGCCGGCCAGACTCACCACATTCAGGTTACGTCCCAACACCCATAACATGATGAACGTCCCCATAATGCTGATCGGGATCGCAATCCCCACCACCAACGTACTACTTCCAGTTCGCAAGAAGAGGAACAACACCGTAATCGCGAGCAGGCTTCCAACCACCAGGTTCTGCTTCACCAAGTCGAGCGAACTGTTGACATAAATTGTTTCGTCATAGACTTGATAAATGTGCAAACCACGAGCCTCTAATGGCCCCTTATTCAACTCATGCAAGGCCTGTTTTAACCCATCCATGGTGTCGAGAAGATTGGCCCCAATTTCACGAATGGCATTGACGGCAATTGCGGTTCTGCCCATCTCTCGAACCACCGTTTGTGGATCTTTGTACCCGACCAGAACCGTCCCAACATCGCGAACATACACAGGTGCTCCATCCATCTGAGCAATCACCACATCCTCGACCGCTTTCGGATCCGGATACTCCCCGACTGTTCGCACCACGTAGCTGCGTTTTCCTTCATCGAAGTCGCCGCCACTGTAGTTACGATTTTCTCGATCAACGGCCTGCGCTAGCTGCAGCATGGTGACCGACCGAGCCGCCAGCTTGGCAGGATCGACGATGACCTGTACCTCACGTTCTTGCCCACCATAGACATTGGAAATCGCAACCCCAGGTACGCGTTCGAGTCGCGGCTTCACCACATCTTCGATGAAATTACGCATGGTCTGGATATCGACAGGATTACCTTCAAGGGGCTCGACAATGCACCATGCAATGGCACTCCCCCGGACGTCAGCACTCGTAATCACCGGCTTATCCACATCGATCGGATACTCTTCAACCTGATTCAGGCGATTGTCGACCCGAAGAAGCGCAGTATTCATATCCGTGCCGGCCGGAAACCGTAAAATAATTCGCCCACGGCCGTCAGAGCTTTCGCTAAACATCTTCTCCAGGCCTTCAACCCCTCGCAGTTCTTCCTCTTGCTCGTCGATAATCTCTCGTTCAACTTCCTGTGGGCTGGCCCCAAACCAATTCGTCTCCACCGTAACTTCGGGTTTTTCCACGTCAGGAACCAGTTGAATTGGAAGGCGAACAAGGGAGACGACCGCAAAGAGCGCGATGAAGAGCACCCACACGGTGACACTCACCGGATTTCGGATCGCAAAATCGACAAGTTTCATCTGACGTAAATTACTCTAGAATGGTGACCTGCTGGCCGGTAAAGAGACGTTCGTTTCCTTGAACAACGACATCCATCCCTTCACTCAGGTCGCCAGTGACTTCCACGGAGTGATTGACGTGTTGGCCCGATTGCACTGGAATTTGAGTGACCGTCCCTTCGTTGACGACAATCACAAATTCCGCTCCTCCTCGAAGAACCACCGCATCCTTTGGAAGCAACATCGCCTGATAGGGCTGCCCAACTGACAGCGTAATACGGGCGAACATCCCGCTTTTCATTCGTCCTTCAGGGTTCGAGATGTCGATTTTAATCGGAAAGGTGCGCGACTTCGAATTGGCCTGGGCAACGATTGAAAAAATCGTCCCGTTAAATGTCATCAGAGGGAGAGCATCGAAACGCGCCGTGACGACATCGCCAAGCGTCACTTCATTCACATAACGTTCCGGAAGCGGCACGTCAACTTGAACGTGTGATAGGTCCACCATCTCAACAACAGGGCCGCCTTCCGCAACCCATTGCCCTACCTCAGTATGTTCTTTGATAATCTGGCCGGCAAAGGGAGCAAGAACCTTTGACATCCGCAATTGGTCTTGATATTCCCGAATCTGCGATTCCAGCTGAATCAGCTGCTCACGCAGTGCGAATGCTTCCGCTTCATCGTCCTCGAATTGTTGTCGGGATGCCGTACCGGTTAGCAACAGTGCCTGCGTACGGTTGAGCTGCAACTTGGCTTTGCGATATCGCGCAATCCCCTCCCGGCGTCGCGCCAACGCTTCCTTTATATGAATGTCAATCGTATCGGTCCGAAGACGCGCCAGCACATCACCTGTTTGAACTACATCACCCTCATTCAGAGGGTATTTTTCGACCAAACCTGCAATCTCGCTTGCGACCAGGCTTCGTTTCCACGGTTCGACGGTTCCGACGAGCGTCACAGACTGTTGAATCTCTTTGACAGTCACCGAACTGACTTTGACAGGCGAAGTATGAGCCCGTTGCGGAGGTTCCTCAGCTTCCTGTTGTTCACAGCCACCGAGGAAGAGCGCCAGAAGAATGATCGCGGCACAGAACAACTGCATTGAGATGCTACCTTTGGTGATGATGAGGGACCTGACCCCAAACATCAGATCGGATGGGTCAAGGGGTGTAGAAGATCAGGTGTTTGATGAGGAGGAACTAGGAGTTTCCTGCCGAGCAGTCGACGTGTCGGATTGAGTACTCGCACCTTGATCCTCACTCGAGGTATCGGCGTTCACATCAATGGCGGGTTCATCGTGGACAGACCGTTTAAATCCCTTAATCGCTTTGCCAATTCCTTCACCGAGCTGGGGAAGTTTCCCCGCACCGAAAATGACGAGAACGATGAAAAGAATGAGAATAAGCTCTGTAAATCCTAGACTTCCGAACATAGTGGTCTCCCTGTTTGACTGAAAGGGGTAGGCACAGCGGTTTTTTAGTATAGGTCAGGAACAGCAGAAATGCAACACAGCCTGGGGCCGTTGAAAAAGCCTGCTAGCGGCGTTCTCCGCCCATTGTCGTGCGCGTATACTCTGAGTGCACAAACGGAAAATGGAAAGGCACGGCGGCGTGATGGTGTGTAAAACCAAAGCGGTGTCGAGCGAACTGGTTCTCCGTGACGTTAAACTGAGGCGTCGGGACCACAGCCTCGAGTACCTGCGCATATCGATTACTGGCTGGTTTGTCGTTTCACCTCATCAATCACCGTGGCATTGAATCGTTCCATAATCTTTCGCAGTTGCTCGAGTCTTGGTGGCAAGCGGGCATCTTCGTCCCTACCGCTCCTGAGTTCATCATAATCGTTTATTTGTGAACCCCAGAGCTTTCCGTACACTTCGCTTGGGTTGAGATTGCAGGTATAGGGATTACTAAAACTCGCTCCCATCTGACTTACCTCACGAAATCTGGTTGTCACATCAGGCTTCGGTTCACACGCAATGACGACATCCAAGAGATCGGTAGAATCACCTGAGAAATTTTGCACTCGCACATAGTGTGGCCACCCACTATGATCGATCGGCATATTCCCCAGCTGCGGTTTGAAATCTCCGATGTGAACATGCGCGGCAACAACAGGATTTGGGATTGGCGATCCCGCGGGATGGGTTAACGCCACAAACCCATACTGTATCTCAGAAATTCCGAACGTGCTCGATATATCGATAATATTTACCAGCGCAAGCTTGCCGTCACGAAAGCCTCTCTTGAGCAAATCATGGGGTTTTTGAATCAGAAACGCCTTCCCTTTGGTCCCACTTATCGGAAATGGTGTGCCATCGGTCACGGATGGTTCTCCTACGGTAGCACACCCATAGAGCAGTAATGCTCCGACGATTCCACCACATCCTCGAATGATACCGTTCACTTACTGTTCTCCTAATTTACTGCCATAATTAGTGCATACATTGTGGCACGATTACGCCCGGCTAAGAAGCTTACCCTTACTCCCCTTCCACACGACCAAAATAGGGCTGGCCACGAATATTGAGGAATAGGTGCCCACCAACACCCCTATTAACAGGGCAAGAGAGAAATCATGCAGTACTTCCCCTCCAAAGAACGTCAAAGGGATCAACACCAACACGATCGTCAGTGTGGTGATCATCGTCCGACTCAACACCTGATTGATCCCGGAATTGATCACTTGGTCGACCGGTTGGCGACGACGGATGCGAAGATTTTCCCTGATCCGATCAAAGACAACCACCGTATCAGTCAGCGAATAGCCTGCCAACGTCAACAGTGCGGTGACAACCAGCAGGGTAATCTCCTTATCGAGAATATAGAAAATTCCTAGGACGACAAACACGTCGTGGAACGTGGCTGCTGCTGCCGCAAAACCAAAACGCACTTCAAAACGGGCCGCGACATACATGATAATCCCGATCAATGAGATAAAAATAGCGACAAGCGCATCTTTTTGAAGTTTCTTTCCTATGGTCGGTCCAATTTCAACACTGGAATCGACGACAAATTTGTTTTCTGGGAATGCATCCTCGAACACCTTGACGATTCTATCTGCGACTTCTTCCTCGATAGTGTTGGACTCTTTTACCCGAATCATCAGTTTGTTCTCACGAACGATTTCTTGGAGGTCGGCCTCTCCAAGTCCGCCCTGTACGAGCGCGGCCCTTGCCTCCTCAATGGGCATCGGGTTATCAAACCTGAGCTGCACAGCCGTACCACCCACAAAATCGATTCCTAAATTTGCCGTCCCCCATCCGATCTGAAATAACGCAATGCAGCCAATAAATACCATTAGGCCAGAAGCCATAAAGGTATACTTACGCTTTCCCATGAAATCAAAATTCGTTTTTCCAACAATCTCTACCACAAGGCCTCCGAGTGTATGATCAGGGTTCTGGGGTCAGGCTTCAGCAAATGACTTCTTAAATACTCAGATGTTTAAATCTCCAGCGATTATTCCCGATATCATAGACCACCTTTGTCCCCACCAACGCCGTGAACAGGTTAATGCCGATACCAAGGCAGAGCGTCACCGCAAAACCCTTGATCGGGCCGGTTCCGAACACGAAGAGCGCAAACCCCGTAATCAATGTCGTGACGTGGGCATCCACGATGGTCAGCAGGGCTTTGTTGTACCCAGCATCAATCGCCAACCGAACCGGCTTTTCTTGTCGAATCTCTTCGCGGATGCGCTCCAAAATAAGTACGTTGGAGTCAACCCCCATGCCGATGGTCAAGATGATCCCTGCGATCCCAGGAAGCGTGAGCGTCGCTTCGAGTCCCCCCAAAGCTCCAATGAGCCCCACGACATTCAACACCAGCGCGACGTCTGCAATCAGGCCGGAAATTCGATAGTAGTAGATCATGAATGCCACTACGAGGAACGCGGCAATGGCCATCGAGGTCGCGCCCTTTTCAATCGAATCACGTCCCAGCGACGGGCCGACGGTGAGGTTCTGAATGATAGCCACCGGCGCCGGCAGTGCACCGGCGCGCAACGCGATGGCCAAATCAGCCGCTTCCTGGGTGGTATACGCTCCAGTAATTTGGGCACGCCCCCCGGAGATCCGCTCCTGAATGACGGGAGCCGAATAGACGATGTCATCAAGAATAATCGCCATTCGCTTTTGTACATTTTCGGCCGTCACCCTATCGAAAATCTTGCCGCCGGTCCGATCAAATGATATCGACACGTATGGCTCGCTGAAGTCTCCGATCTGTACACGCGCATCCGTCAGCAAATCACCCGTCAGCACGGCCTGTTTTTTAATGAGATAGGGGACCTTGCTGACAACTCCGCTGTCGAAATTCACTTGACGCTCAAACAGGATTTCGTCTCCCTCCGGAATTCGGTCGGCGAATGCTGCTAATGTTGCATCTTCCTGTCCTGCCGCAATCAGCTGCGGTAGTTCCCGCGCCAGCGGATGATCGTCATCAAGTAACTTAAATTCGAGCTGGGCCGTACTCTTGATCAACCTGAGCGCACGCTTTGGGTCTTTGATCCCCGGAAGCTGCACCACGATCTCTCGAAGACCCTGTGTCTGAATCAAGGGCTCGGCCACACCGAATTCGTCCACCCGGTTTCTGATCGTCTCCAACGCCTGTTCGACGGCCCCTTCCTTAATCCGTTTCGCTTCTAGCTCACTGATGCCAAAGATCAACACGCCTTCCTGGTCTGACGAACGCTGAATCAAGCGTGGATAGGTTCCCGTTATGATCGTCGCAACTTCATCGTCCGTGTGGTCTCCCGGCATCATCACCTGCACATTGGCCTGATCGAAGCGCTTCGCCTTGACACCAGGAATGTCATTGTCTTCCAGTAATCCCATGATGCCGTCAGCCGTTCGGTCGAGGTTAATTTCCACCGCTTTATCAGTTTGAACCTCTAAGACCAAATGCATGCCGCCCTGGAGATCCAAGCCCAATCGCGTGCCCTTACTTGGAAAATTTTCTTGCCACCATGACGGTAACATCTGGAAAAACGGAGTTGACGGCAGGAAAAATGCACCGGAGAGCACTACGATAATCCCAAGCGCAAGCAATCGTCCTCGAACTGGTTTCATATGTCTTTGATCCTACTCTTCATCATCGCCACTCTGGAGTTGAGTCACATGACTTCGATCAACCTTCACCTTGACCGTGTCCGCAATCTGTAGCGTCACGGTTTCTTTTCCAAGATTCGTAACCGTTCCCCACAGCCCTCCACTGGTAATCACCTTATCCCCCTTTTTGAGCGCATCCAACATCGTTTTGTGTTGGGAAGCGCGTTGTTTCTGGGGACGAATCAGCAGGAAGTAGAAAATGAGAAAGATGAGGACAAAGGGAATAAGGGAGACCAGAAGTCCTGGACCTCCCTGTGAAGCCCCAGCGGCAGTTTGCGCCCACGCGACCCCGTCGCTCCATATCATACCGGCACCTCCAATGTTCGGCGGAACGCTGGGTGACCTGATGTCGATCCTACGGTCTCCGCATTTCCTGACAACGTGATTCCCCGACGAGCGTAAAATGCCCCACGAAATTCATTGAGATGATCACGATTGATCGCCTCGCTTATTTCACGCATCAACTGCGTGAGCGTATGGAGATTGTGAATTGTATTCAAGCGTAGCCCAAACAGTTCGCGACTCATGAACAGATGGCGAAGGTAGGCCCGGGAAAAATTCTGGCAGGTATAGCAGGTGCAGGCGGCATCAATCGGCTCTTCTTCATGAACGTGCTTCGCATTCTTAATCTGTATCCTACCCGTTGCCGTATACAGCCACCCCGTTCGCCCATGGCGGGTGGGCGCGACACAGTCAAACAGGTCGACCCCACGGGCGACACATTCTACAAGATCCTCGGGGAGACCGACACCCATAAGATATCTGGGGCTCGATGCGGGTAACTCCGCAGTGGCATGCTCGACCATTTCATACATCAGCGGTTTTCCTTCACCAACACTGACCCCACCAATCGCGTACCCGTCAAACCCGATGGACACGATCTCTCTGGCTGACTTCTGGCGAAGATCTGGATAATGGGCTCCCTGGACGATACCGAATAAGGCCTGATTAGGCCGACGGTGAACGTCACGACAGCGCTGCGCCCACGCAGTGGTGCGCCGTACCGATGGCTCTACGGCCTCACGAGAAGCTGGGAATGCCAGGCATTCATCAAATGCCATTGCGACGTCAGCCCCCAACGCCTCTTGAATTTCCATTGATCGTTCAGGAGTCACGTGATGTACCGATCCGTCGAGATGCGATTTAAATTCGGCCCCGTCCTCCGTGACGGTACAGTTTTCGGCTAAACTCATCACCTGATAGCCCCCACTATCGGTGAGAATTGGTCCATCCCAAGACATAAATTGATGCAGGCCTCCAAGTTCGTGAATGAGCTTATGTCCAGGGCGCAAATAGAGATGGTAGGCGTTGGCAAGGATCATCTGAGCTCCAACCTCCCGCAGTTCCTGTGGCGAAATCCCTTTCACCGACGCGTGGGTGCCAACAGGCATGAATGTTGGCGTGTTGATCACGCCATGCGCGGTCTGGAGTTGCCCCACTCGCGCGGCAGTCCGCGATTCTCTATGCAAGACACGAAATTCCATTACATCGCCTCCGGCGCTGATACTCCTAATACGGCTAGACCATTACGAACAACCGTCTGTACGGCTCGCATGAGCACCAGTCGGGCCGATGTCAACTCCGGGGCATCGGCCTGGAGGATACGATGCTTGTAATAGTAGGAGTGAAGCGAAGCGGCAAGCTCTTGCAGGTAGTAGGCCACGCGATGAGGCTCGAGAGATCGCGCGCTTTCGCTGATGATTTCCGGATATTCCGCCAATTTTTTAATCAGTGCCAACTCTTCTGGAAGCCCCAGCTCGGTCAGTGTGACCTCTGAAACTGAAGGGCAGTCCATCCCCTGTTCCCGTGCCATCTTAAACAGGCTGGCGATGCGCGCATGTGCATACTGTACATAGAAGACAGGGTTCTCGTTAGAATTCCGCTTGGCCAGATCAAGATCGAAGTCCAATGGTGTATCGGATCGCCGCATGAGAAAGAAGAAGCGTGCGGCATCAACGCCCACCTCATCCATGACCTCACGCAAGGTCACAAACTCCCCCGCTCTGGTGGACATGGCAACCGGTTTTCCACTACGCACCAGGCTCACCAGCTGCACCAAGGACACCTGAAACCTGTCTTCCGAATATCCCAGCGCATGAATCATCGCGATCATGCGCGGAACATAGCCGTGGTGGTCGGCGCCCCACACATTGATCAACCGCTGGAAGCCGCGATTGAACTTATGCATATGGTAGGCAATATCAGACGCAAAGTAGGTGTATTGACCGTTCGCACGCTTTACGACGCGATCCTTGTCATCACCCCAACGCGAGGTAGCTAACCAATCCGCGTCATCTGCGGTGTACACATACTCTTTCGCACGCAACGCATCCAGTGCCCCTTGCACCACACCATCATCGTACAGCGTATGCTCTTCGAAGACCTCGTCGAAATTAATGTTAAACATTCTAAGATCTTCTCTAATATCATGAAAAATAATATCTTTTGCAAATCGTCCTATCTCAACTGCGTCACCCTCTCCAGGCGTGCGTGTCCCTGACGGGTGAGACTCCATGAACGCGGCTGCGATCGCCGAAATGTACTGCCCTTGATACAGCCCCTCAGGCAACGCCGCATTCTGATCGTGATCACCGGCATCCTGCTGCTGCACACGCATGAGCACCGATTTACCCAGTGTCTCAATTTGAGTTCCGACGTCGTTCACATAGTATTCGCGTGAAACCTCAGCCCCGGTGAGTGACAGCAAACGAGCCAGAGCATCGCCAACAGCCGCCCCACGCCCATGGCCGACATGTAGTGGTCCGGTAGGATTGGCACTGACAAATTCTATCAAGATCTTTTGATCTTCATGCACCCGTGACGCACCATAAGATGCACCCTGGCGCTCGATTTCCGTGAGCACACGGAACCATTGATCGCGTTTGAGGGTGAGGTTGATATATCCTGGCGGCACCACGTCGACGTGGTCGAAGAGATCAGTGTCGCCTTGGAGGTGGGATGCAATCACGTCTGCAATCTCGCGAGGTGACCGCTTTTCCCCTTTGGCCAACCCCATGGCCACCGTGGTGGAGAGATCCCCCCACTCCGCGCGTTTTGGGATATCGAACACGAGACTTGGCCAGACCTCGAGACGCAATTGGCCATCAGTCTGCGCCTTACGTAAGGCCTCATGGAGCGCTGAGGTGACTGCAGTGGAAATAAGGCCCTCTGACAAGCGGATCTCCCAGGCAAAAAAAAGGCGCCAGATGCACCGCGAGAATCAATAAAAACCGCAACTGGAAAGGGATCCAGCGCTTCTGGCAACCGCCGAGGCACCATACCATACGGTCAAAATCATGGCAAGAGAGTGCCTGATCTTGGAAAAACCGTCGTGCGTGTTGCGGAGATTGGAAAAGGCCTTGGCGCGTCAATCAATACGGCATTACGACGAACCCTTAGCCTTCAGGTGCGTTTTCAGAATGATCTTTTTTGGCCGCCTCATAGTAGGGCATGGCCCGGTCAATGAGCCGCTCTAGGTGTTTGATGCGGTTTTCATCAGAGGGATGCGTCGAAAGAAACTCTGGAACTCCCGCTCCCGACCTAAAGCAGAGCTTCCCAATCCATCGGCGTGGACACCCGCTCATCCTTTCCCAGAAATCGACAGAGGCCCTGGGGTCATAGCCTGCCTTTGCCATCAGTAGAAGTCCGACGGTATCTGCTTCCGACTCCTGCATTCGATTGAACGGCAACGACACTCCGACGCCATACGCGCTCAAAAGTCCCTGGCTAAACCCCGGATCTACACCTCCCGTCGCTGCCGCTGCAATGGCACCTATTTGGAGCGCCTGCTCAATCCAGGAACGACTGACACGTTCATTCCCATGGCGTTGTAGCGCATGCGCCACTTCGTGTCCGATCACGGTCGCAAGGCCATCGTCATCCTTCGTATATTTGAGGATGCCGGTAAACACCGCGACTTTTCCGCCGGGAAGCGCAAAGGCATTGGGAACCCGATCTTCTTGAATGACCGCAAATTCCCAATCGTACTCGGGTTTGTCCGCAACCGCCGCAATGCGATCCCCCACGCGATTCACCAGAGCGAGAAGCTCAGGATCGTTACTCAATGGCGCGTCCCGCAGGAACCCCCGGAAGGCGCCGAGGCCCATTTCGATCTCTTTTTCCTCTGAATAGAAAATGAGTTGATCACGACCTGTCACCGGCGCTTTCTGGCACGTGGTGGTAGCGACCGCAATGACAAGCAAAAGAGGGATGGCGACTGAGGGCAAGAGCCTCATCTTCCAGCTGGCCATCATGCCGGCCCCCACAGGTAGAGGAACTGCGGTGTGCCGACGGGCAATTGACTCCAATCTGCGATACGACGCAGGATGGCAGAATCATGCATGCCCGAGTAGATGTTGTTGGTATACGTGCCGGGTCGGTGATACGTCACGACCCTCGCCTCTGTAAGCCCAGCGGCTTGCTTCGCACGGTCAAGTGCGGTATCCAGATACCCTAGTTCATCCACCAACCCTGCGTTGAGCGCCTGCCCCGCGGTATAGATCCTCCCATCCGCGAGTTCTCGAATTCTGTCATCCTTGAGTTTCGGTCTCCCTTCGCCGACGACCTCTACGAATCGATTGTAGAATTCCATAATGACACCCAGGAACACCTGGTACTCGTCATCGGTCATGGTCCGAAATGGGGATCCCATATCCTTCATCGTTCCCGATTTGATCGCAGCGGTTTCAAGTCCAAGTTTTTCAAGAAGCCCCTCGACGTTGATCCGAAGCATCACCACGCCAATACTTCCAACAATACTGGTTGGATGTGCGATCACGGAATCGGCTGCCATCGCCACATAGTAGGCACCTGAGGCCCCAACATCCATCAACACCGCCACGATTGGAATGTGGTGCGTTGCCTTAAATTGTTTCATTTCATGATAGAGCTGATCTGAAGCCGTCACCGTGCCTCCAGGACTGTTAATCCGAAGAACCACTGCCTTCACATGCTCATCCTGTGCCGCCAACTCTAACTCCTCTTTTACGCGGGCAACAATATCTGGCGGTCCAGGAAAAATTCCTCCGCGGTCATCAGCCTTATGCGCAATAACTCCGGACACGTCAATCAGCAACACCTTTTCCTTGCCGGTCCCACTCAGAGTCGTTTCCTGCAACGGGAGAACCGGCGGAACGAGAAATACGGAAACGCACCCTGCGAACCCAAGCGTAAAACCCATAACCGCGAGCCCACATGCGCGCCTCAAACGCGAAGTCAATGTCATAGCAGCTTTCATGGCATGTCAGTAGAAAAGACTATTTCACCACCAACAATGGTTTTGACAACGCGGCCTTTCAGCTTCCATCCTGTAAAAGGTGTGTTGCGTCCTTTAGACCGGAATGTTGACGGGTCAACCACCCATTCCTCTTTCGGATCTACGATCGTGATGTCAGCCACTCCACCCTCTCGAAGATCTCCTCCCTCCAACCCAAACGCCTTGGCTGGATTCGAGGTTAAAGCCCGCACCGCTGACTCAAGATCGAGAACGCCATCTTCCACCAGCGAGAGCGTGAGCCCGACTGCTGTCTCTAATCCGGTGATCCCAAAAGGCGCGCGATCAAATTCTTGTTCTTTTTCTTCCGATGCATGCGGGGCATGATCGGTTGCAATAACTTCAATGGTTCCATCTGAAAGACCGGCACGTACAGCCTGAAGATCGGACTCGGCACGTAACGGCGGATTCACCTTCGCATGAGTGTCAAAGTCACCAACCGCTTTATCGGTCAAGGTAAAATGATGGGGGCAGGCTTCCGCGGTGACAGACACCCCTCTCGCTTTCGCCTCCCGAACCAGCCTGACTGCCCCTGCGGTACTGACATGGGCGAGATGCAAGCGACACCCTGTCATTTCCGCTAACGCAATATCCCGCGCAACCATTACATCTTCAGCGGCAGCTGGAATTCCCAGCAGACCAAGGGTGGTCGATACAAATCCCTCATGCATCACGCCATGTTTAGATAATTCTCGGTCCTCACAATGATCGACAATAGTGAGACCGAGTGCTTTGGCATACTCCATTGCTCGACGCATAATCAGGCTGTTCGAAACGGGGTGGCCATCATCAGACAATGCCACACATCCAGCCGATGCGAGTTCCCCAATGACTGCCAGCACATCCCCGTCTAATCGTGACGTAATGGCGCCAATAGGTAATACCCGTGCCAACCCCGCCAACCGCGCTTTCTCGAGAATAAATTCCGTCACAACCTTATTGTCATTGACCGGGTCAGTATTGGGCATGCAACAGATGGTGGTAAATCCACCCGCCACGGCCGCGGCCGATCCCGTTTGAATAGTCTCTTTATATTCAAATCCGGGTTCTCGAAGATGGGCATGCAGATCGATAAACCCAGGACACACAAGTTTGCCTTTGGCATCGATCACCGTACACTTTGCGGACGCTTTGATTCCACGTCGAATGCCGGTCACGGTCCCAGATTGAATCAAGACGTTCGCCACCGTCGTCGGCATGCCCGGACGAATGACCGTTCCGTTCTGTATCAGAACATCTGTCGTATGTCGTTGCGCCATGGTTCTGGATGGAACGTTCAAACGACCAAACCCATCATGTCACCCGT